>CAYOIU010000376.1:0-3970 GCA_964404085.1 uncultured Desulfobacteraceae bacterium
TACCCGCTCCCATTGAGCGCAAGAGACCGGAAGCTGCACCAACAGAGCGGAAGGGTAGGCAGATGCAGCCGACTGCAGAGAGAAAAGCGCCGGCCGAGCGCAGAAAAACGGCCGGACCGAAAATTGAGCGTAAAGGACAGGAGATGAAACCCTCCAAGCGTAAGGAGGTTAAACCCGCTCCCATTGGGCGCAAGGGACCGGAAGCTGCACCAACAGAGCGGAAGGGTAGGCAGATGCAGCCGACCGCAGAGAGAAAAGCGCCGGCAGAGCGCAGAAAACCTGAGATGAAGACGCCTGAACGTCCACAGCAAAACTCGGAAAGGGTGAAGGTTCCGACGCCGCCTGTTTCCGGCAAAAGGGGTCGTTTGTCCATATTCAAGAAACGTCCTCCTTCCCAGCCGGCTGAAGAACGAAAAAGCGAGAACAAAAAAACTCGTAAAGAGCAGGAAGTGCAAAAAAAAGGTAAGCAGGGCAGGGGCGGAGGCGAGCAGGACAGAAATTAGCTTATTCGGGCTGAAAAAAGAAGTCAGAATTCCGTGGCGGCTGCCACCATGGCCTGACGTTTTCAAGCCTGGCATGGGCGGGCATGTAGCACCCGGATTGAAGGATGAACCCTTCCGGGCCCAGTTTCTGAATAAGCCTGGTGCAATACTGGTAAACCTTATCCGGATCTCCCAGGTAGAGCATGGAAGCGAGAACGCCTCGTGGTTCCGGGTCGGACCACGGCAAGTCACTGAATGCAATGAAGAAGATGCTATAGAAAGTGCAGTTTTAGCCCTTAGAGCACTGTTTTTGACCCCAAAAACGTTCCTCTAACAATGGAACTTTATGCCGAGAGCAAACAGATATTACATACCCCGTTGCGTCCGGCATCTTACTCATCGGTGTCATAAGACCGAGGTGGTGCAGCGGATTGCCGAAAAAACCGCCTCCCACTGACATTCGTGTTGGTCAACGCCGCTTTAGCGCGTCAGTAAATCGATAGATAGTTATCTTTAGCCCATAAGAGAAAGAGAATATGAAGAGCTTTAATGGCCTAAATGCTTTCTTCCTATCCAATCCGCTTTATCGTGGTATGGCTGAGAAGATTATCCTGGTTGGAACAGGAATATGCGGCTTGCTTTTCTCTTGGAAAACATTTCCTATTTTCCCATTATCCCATGTGTTGGGTGGTGTTCTGATCCCTTTGGCTTATGGGTTTCATCGGTGGGTGCACAAGGAGCATAAACAGGCTCATGAAGAATCGGGGAAAATAGAGGCTATTGTAAACACTGGGGTCTTTTCGAAAATTCGCCACCCCTTATATCTCAGTATCATTGCCATGAATATAGGAATTGCTCTTGCCTTTGGGGTCATGGTGACTTTTATTTTAGCTCTGTTGACAATTATTCACTGGGTCTTAACCGCATTAAAGGAAGAAGAGGCGTTGATGGAAAAATTCCCAGCCGAATATCAGAAATATAAGCAACGGGTTCAGTGGCGTATGATTCTATGGATCTTCTGACGGGGAAAGAGGAGGTCAATTAAATGGAAAAACAGTTGAAAAACGCCTTTTTAAGTAAGTGGGAAAAATATTTTGCCGGAGCGCAATTACCGATTGGGTTTTTCTATGTTGATCAAGTATCCGAAGATGATTTCCAGGATTCACAAAGCGAGCATCGCTGCTTGATTTGCAATTTGAACCGAGTCAGGAAGGGAAATAACTTCGTGTAAAGCTCTGGAAGCACGGGATGTCTTGGCGGCAAACGATATGCCGGCTTTTCACAAACACTGCGACCGAATTTCGAGTATTTCCTGTCCTGTGGCATACCCGGGAGGGTCACAGGGGAACGTTATAAGAAATCGCCTGAACTCGTAAAGGAATATCTGAAGAACAATCCCGCTTTTGAAGCATCCGCGAAGTACCTTGTGTTTAAACGCTGGAATAAGCTGGAGGAGCGGGATAATCCGGCCGCAGTTATTTTTTTCGCGACAGCAGATGTTTTGTCCGGCCTTTTTACGCTGGCGAATTTTGACCGAGCAGATTCCTACGGAGTTATTTCTCCCATGGGATCAGGATGCTCCTCCATCATTGCCCATCCACTGACCGAGTCCAAGTCCGACCATCCACGATGCGTACTGGGCATGTTTGATGTTTCCGCCCGGCCATGTGTTCCGGCAGATACCTTGAGCTTTACCATTCCGATGGGTCGGTTTGTCCAGATGGTTCAGAATATGGAAGAGAGTTTTCTTCTGACAAGGACCTGGGACACGGTGAAAGGGAATGAATCTGAAATAATCAATATCTTATTGAGTGAAGGGACTGTTAGGACATGAAGACAAGTAAGATCAACGTTTCGCGAGGGATATTTAACGTTCGAGATCGGGGAAACAAGGATGGATTTCCCGTAATCATGCTGCATGGATGGCCGGAGAGCTCTTACTGTTGGGATGGAGTTGCGGAATTTCTCGATCCATCTCTGCGCATCATCGCGCCGGATTTGCGCGGTCTCGGCGACAGCGAACGCACGATGGACGTCAAATCCTATCAGAAATTGGAACTGGCCAAAGATATGATCGAGGCCATCGACGCCCTCGGTATCAATGAATTCTTCCTGGTCGGCCATGACTGGGGCGGCGTTGTGGCCCAGGAATTGGCTTTACTCATTCCCGACCGCGTGAAAAAATTTGTCCTCATGAATATTCCCGTCATCACCAACACCGCGGGACAGCAGGAGGCGGAGGAGGCTCTGGCCGCCATGAGATTTAAGCCCCTATGGTATCAGTATTTCCAGCAGCAGCCGGGGCTGGCCGAAGCCATGATCAAAGGTAATGAACATGTCTGGGTTTCCTATTTCTTCGGCAGGAAGGGCAGAGACGGCATCATCCCGCACCATGCTATTGCTGAATATGTCCGATGTTACAGCATTGAAAATACGCCGGTCACCGGCGCATTCTATTACCGCTCCATGCGTTTTGACGCCCCGCATTGGGCGGCTCTTGCCGGAAAAAAGTTTCACATGGCGACACTCTTCATCTATGGCGAAGAAGAGATCGTCATCGTCAGGGAAAACCTGAATCACCTTGAAGATTGTTTTGATTCGATTAAAATCGAAATGCTTAAAGCCGGACACTTTGTCCAGGAAGAAAAGCCCCGTGAGGTTGCAGCGTTAATGAACAATTTTTTTAAGGCAGGGTAGAACCGGAAGCAGGAGAGTCGGATCGCAGCTATTTTAAAGTGATTCTATTCCATTGTTAAAGGGGAAAACAATGCCTATCAAAAGCAACGAAGACCAATTCAATATATTGTCCGATAATAAAAACGAAGAACCATTTGTCTTGCTCAACCTGTTGAAGTTTAAGAAAGAGGGCGGCCGGGAGACCTATCTTCGTTATCTCAAGGAATCGAGTCCTTTCGGTGAGGGCGTCGGCGCCAAACTGGTTTATTTCGGAAAGCCCAAAGAGCTGCTCAACGGCACAGAGCAGTGGGATCTCCTCATGCTTATTCAATATCCGTCACGTAAGGCCTTTTTGAAGATGGCCAACAACCCCGATTATCTCAAGGTTCATAAGTGGCGTGAAGAAGGTGTGGAGCGGGCTGTTCTGTACGCGACGGATCCCGCTAAACCAAAGGATATCCTTTTTCAATAGGAGGAGAAAAAATGGCGGATCTTCTGCGTGGACGGGGGATACTCTTTGATAGTTTAATTTATATTGTATCTATTTGGAATTAGAGCCATAATATATGGAAATGGAGACACCTTTTGGTGTTTATATCACGTTAAGGGGATTGATCTCATGAAATACCTCAGCAAAGATATCTATTCACACATGGCTCTATATAACAAAAGAGCGAACGCGGAGATGCTTGCTGTGTTGGCGCAGCTCACAGACAAGGCTCGCAGACGGGACACCGGATCGTGGTTCGGGTCAATTCACCGGCTCGTGAACCATATCATCATTGCGGATATGTACTGGCTCAATCGTTTCA
>CAYOIU010000377.1:0-3964 GCA_964404085.1 uncultured Desulfobacteraceae bacterium
AGGGAGGCAACCGACTTCCCCTTTACATGCAATAACTTAACCGGAAATTACTGACATGGATGTTTATTTGGGGTTTATTCCTCCTAAACCCATGCGCTCACTACTGCGTACCGCTAAACCCCAAATAACCGTCCATCCCCTCAAGAGTGTTTAGAAAGCATCTGAAAAAGATTGTCAGGTTCGCTTCCCATTCGTTGTTCATAGGCTGCCGCTTGCGGCATAAAGCAGCTTTTTATGATTCCATCATCAGATATGCAAACCACATACCATAGATTTTTCGGGGTTGTAAAGTGCCGTGTCTGGGGGGAGGAAAGTTCGCCGCCTCTGATGGAAGAGGCGTGAAAAATCCGGTCTAGGGCCCGGACCAATCCAGAGATGAGCCACACTTTTCAAAGGCCGAGAAGAGCGGCTCTATCGCTGCGTATCAAATGCGTCTCTATACTTCCGGTAAAGTCCCCTTAGCTGGTGATAGGTCAATCCCATAGCCCTGGCCGCTTTTCTCTGGTTGAACCTCGATTCCCTGAGGGCCTTTTTCAACAACAGCAACTCGACTCTCCGCATCGCCTCCTTAAAAGGCATTTTTGTGATTTCATCCGTTTCCAAGTCCCCGGACCTTCTTTTTTCATCGCCTGTTTCTTTTGGCGCACGAAGCCCTGGAGAGGGCTTGAAGGGTTGAAAGACGATGGTCTTGATCAGTGTAGCATCAGACCGATATACAGCGCGCTCCACCACGTTCTTGAGTTCCCTGATATTTCCGGGCCAGCTGTAGCGCTCCAGTTTTGTCATTGCCTCCGGGCTGAACTGCGGTACATCCTGCCATCCCAGTTCAAGGGCCATCCTTCCGGCGAAGTGGTCTGCGAGCAACGGGACATCGCCTTTTCTTTCCCTCAGAGGAGGCAAATAGAGGACATCAAAAGAGAGCCTGTCTAAGAGGTCCCGCTTGAAACGTCCTTCATCGGCAAGCACGAGCAGGTCTGTGTTGGTGGCGGCCACAATGCGCACATCTACTCCTAACCGTTCAGGACTTCCCACCCTCTCAAAGGTCCCATACTCCACCACCCGGAGTATCTTTTCCTGGACTTCCATGGGAAGGAGGCCTATCTCGTCCAGGAAAATAGTGCCTCCTTCCGCCGCCTCGAACCTTCCAACGCGACGTTGTTCCGCTCCTGTAAAGGCGCCTTTTTCGTAGCCGAACAGCTCAGACTCAATGAGGGATGAACTCAGCGCGGAACAGTTCAAAGCGATCAGGGGGCTTCGCCACCTTCTTGAAAGGTAGTGGAGTCGGGATGCCGCAATTTCCTTGCCCGTTCCCCTTTCGCCGATGAGGAGTACAGGGCGGTCCACCCGAGCTGCCCGGGAGAGGTTCTCCTGAAATTCCAGGAAGGCATCCGAGGACCCAAGGGCATCCTCTATGCCCACTGTGACAGGAGATTTCGCTCCTCGCGCCGAGGTGTTCTTTTTCTCTTTCATGGCAGTAAAGACTAGTAGTTAGCGAAATAAACTAGTTAATGGGACAATTTACCATCTATGCTTTCCTTTGTCAAGGCTGGAATCTTGCGTAACACATTGCATTCATTGGGTTTGGTCCAAATCTCCTGTTTTTGGCATAATTCCTGCTGATCAAAGGTCGCATAACCGTGACAAAAGGAGGTCAACCCATGGGTATTTTTACAAGATTCAGAGACATCATCAGTTCAAATATGAACGCCATGCTGGACAAGGCGGAGGATCCTGAAAAGCTGCTCAAGCTGATGATCCGAGAGATGGAGGACACGCTTGTGGAACTCAAGGCATCCTGCGCCGGGGTTATGGCAAATAGCAGAAAGGTTCGAAGGCAACTCGATAGTGCGCATGCCAAGGCGACGAGCTGGGGAGAGAAGGCGACACTCGCCGTGACCAAGGGACGAGACGATCTTGCCCGGGAGGCACTTCTGGAAAAACGGAGATACACTGAAAGAACGGAGACCTTGGAAAGCGAACTGTTTGAATTGGAAGGTATTGTTGACAGCTACCAGAATGATATCCAGCAACTGGAAGAGAAACTGGGTACTGCCCGGGAAAAGCAACGCGTGCTTGTAGAACGGCACACCAGGGCAAGAAAGAAGATCCGTGCCCAGCAGGATATCAGACGCATGGATGGTGCGGAAACCCTGTTGAAGTTCGAACAGTTCGAGAACCGAATTGAAAGGATGGAGGCTGAAGCTGAACTGGTAAACTACGGCAGAAACCGTGCAATGGAACAGGCGTTCGATGAGCTCATCGTGGACGATGAGATAGAGGACCAGTTGAAGGATCTCAAGAGTTCAATAGCGAAGAGAAGTGAGGAAGCCGGTTAGCGGGGGAAATATTATCCAGGCCTGTGAGTGGAAAGAGGACAATCGGATAAAGATCTGCTATTGTAGAAAGACGGATATAGGCGTAGGATTGCTGATGACTTGATGAAAGGCATCATCGTGCCCATGGACGGGCGGCCAATCAATGGGGTGCAGCGCAACCCTTTGATTTGTAAGGAATATGAGAGGAATTCTGAACCATGCACACAATTGTGATTCTGGCGATCGTTTTCGGGGGCTCTATCCTGGCGCTTTCAATTGTCGGCAGCACCATACTGATTGCCATAAAGATCATCCGGGGTGGATTCTCAAGGAAAGGCCAGCGACTTCAGTCGGAGGAAGCCAAAATGATACAGGAGATCCATAAGGGGTTGAAGCGAATGGAAGAGCGAGTGGAGGCCCTGGAAACCATCATTCTGGAAAGAGAAAGAAAGGAAAAGACGAGATGAGGAGAATAGATCATATATTCCGAGGAGGATTGTACCGTTCCCGGAGTGGCGTATTCCTGGGTGTATGTAAGGGTATTTCAAGGTATTTTGATTTCTCCCTCTTTTGGATACGGGTCACTGCAATATTGCTCCTCGTCTTCAGCGGGTTCTGGCCGGTGATGGCTCTCTATTTCATCGCGGCCCTCTTGATGAAGCCTGAACCCGTCCTGCCAATAGGGTCCGATGATGAGGAAGAATTCTATGAAAGCTATGTTACCTCCCGAAAAGGTGCCACCGACCGCATCATCAGAAGATATCAGAACCTTGATCGACGCATTCAGAGGATGGAACACATGGTAACGGCCAAGGAATTTGACTGGGAAAACAGGTTGAATACGGAGAAAACCTGAAAGCAACCATGATGAAATTGTGAAAAGCCAACTCATGCCGCAACCGGCAACCTATGAGGAACGAATGGGAGCCGAACCTGACAGTCTTATTCAGGTTCTCGTCCTGAACACATTTTGTGGTCCTAAACTCTATCCTTGCGTTGTCTGCGTCGATAGTAGTACTCCAATAGACCGTCGAGGGCCAAAGCAACGATGAAAATAAACATGAGGATGTATTTTACGTAGATCCTGGCCATGGTCCGGCCATAGAGTCCCGCAATGCTAAAATATCTCCTGAATCTTCCGGAAGGAACGGCCTTGTCAAGTTTCACCACTTCAGTTCTTACTCCCTGATCAGTTACCTTCACCCGGACATAGTGGTAAAAGGTGTGACTAGGGTCCTTGCCTACCAGCTCCGCCCCGGCGCCACCGCTGATGACCGTATGCAACCCTCTCGAGGTCACATCGTAATAGGCGTGGATGTGGGAGGCAAATAGCGTGGTGACCTCATATTTCAGGAAAAGCTCCTCCATCCGCCGGGCCGCGTCAGGATCTTGCAGACTGTGGGCGTAACGGATCAACTCGCCGGGTTTGTCCCTGGGGTCCCAGAGCGGGACGTGCATGAAGACAAATCGGTACTTGCTGTTCATTCCGTCTTCGAGTTCCTTCTTGAGCCACGCCTCCTGCTCATCACCGAGGTTTGTTTCATTGCTGTTGTCCAGGAGGATAAATTTTGAATTTCCCAGTGTAAACGCGTAATACAAACGTCCGAAGATGTGATAGTAGAGATCCATGTTGTCGAAGGCCACGTCAT
>CAYOIU010000378.1:0-3946 GCA_964404085.1 uncultured Desulfobacteraceae bacterium
ATCCCCTCCGGAGTGTTTAGAAAGCATCTGAAAAAGATTGTCAGGTTCGCTTCCCCTTCGTTGCTCAAGATTGCCGGTTGCGGCATAAATGAGCTTTTTCAAAGTCATCAAGCTTGCTCGGTGGAAAAAATATCAGAATGCGATTCCCCGGTCAAGACAAAGCGGCTGCGGATGAACGCACCCGCGCGAATACAATTGCAAACCAATCACGATTATTATAAAGTTTTTTGTTTAATCATCCATGCCACCTCCAAGGAGAACCCTGAAAATGAAAGAGCAGCATCGAGACATTCTTGGACAGATTGGAAACACGCCCCTTGTCCCCTTGAAACACCTGTGTGGCGGGGAACGTGTTGAGATTCTGGCCAAACTGGAATGTTTTAATCCGGGAGGTTCCGTAAAGGACAGACCGGCGCTCTATATGATTGAAGAGGCTGAACGAAACGGTGATCTGACAAAGGATAAGATCATTCTTGAAGCTACCAGTGGGAACACGGGTATCGGGCTCGCCCTTGTGGCGGCCGTGAAGGGCTATCGCGTTCTCCTGACCATGTCGGAGTCCGTCAGCGAAGAGCGGGTGAAAATCCTGCGGGCCCTTGGGGCCGAAATTGAATTCACCCCCGCCCGCCTCAGCACGGACGGCGCCATAGAGCATGTCTACAGATTGATGCGCGAGGAGCCTGACCGGTACTGGTTGGCCGATCAGTTCAACAACGATGCGAACTGGAAGGCGCATTATCATGGGACCGCCATGGAGATCTGGGAACAAACCGACGGCAGACTGGACGCTATTGTGGCCACCATGGGCACATCAGGCACCCTCATGGGTCTGGCCAGGCGATTCCAGGAAATTCGTCCCGATGTGCGGGTCGTCGGCGTTGAACCTTATCTCGGTCACAAGATCCAGGGTCTCAAGAACATGAAGGAATCCTACCGGCCGGGCATTTTCGAAAAAAAGCGGCTCACGGAAGTGATAAACGTGGATGACGAAGAGGCGTTTCAAACCGCGCGCCTGCTGGCAAAAAAGGAGGGGATCTTCGCGGGTATGAGTTCAGGTGCCGCCGTGGCCGCGGCCCTTCGCGTGGCAAGGGAAATGGTTGAAGGACGCATCGTGGTCATTCTACCTGATGGGGGGGAGCGCTATTTGAGCACGCCCCTTTTCACCGCCCGAAAGAAATCGGGACTCCGTCTCTATAACACCCTGATCCGCAGGAAAGAAGATTTTCTGCCCATAAGGGAGAAACAGGTCTCCATGTATACCTGTGGCCCGACCCTGTGCCGGGAAATCCATATCGGCCAGTGCCGGCGATTCGTGTTTGCAGATCTCGTCAAGAGATATCTCATGCTCAAGGACTTCGATGTAACCCACGTGACGAACGTGACCGATCTGGATGACCGAACGATCAGGGGAGCGGAAAAGGCCGGGGTATCCCTCGGCGATTTTACCGATGAGTATTACGAGGCCTTTCTCCAGGACATGGCCCGGCTCAACATCATCAAGGCGACAGAGTATCCCAAGGCCAGCGGGCACGTGGAAGAGATGATCGATCTCACGCAGGAATTGCTCGAAAAGGGCTATGCCTATGAAAAATTCCGTTCCGTCTACTTCGACATTTCAAGATTCAAAGACTATGGAAAGCTGTCCAGGATTGATCTTGACAAAATCAAGATCGGGAAGACGGTGGACCTGGATCAGTATGAAAAAGAGAACCCCAGGGATTTCACCCTGATGAAGCGTTCCACCCTCAGCGAATTGAGAAAAGGCATATTTTGTGAGACCCAGTGGGGAAATGTCCGGCCCAGCTGGCACACGCAATGCTCGGCCATGGCCTTGAAATACCTGGGAGAAAATTATGATATACACACCAGTGGAGCGGATCTGATCTTTCCTCACCACGAAAATACCATCGCTGTCATCAAGGCCCTGAAGGGTAAAGTTCCGGCCAACTACTGGCTGCACAACGAACCGGTCATGCCAAACGGCAAGAAATCTCACCAAACGGGCGAAACGGGATATCTTACGCTCAAAGAACTTTACGGCCGTGGTTACATGGGTAGAGAAATCCGGTACTGGCTTCTCAGCCGCCACTATCGCAAACCGCTCTATTTTTCCCGGCACAAACTGGACATGGCAAGAAACACCCTCGCCCGTATGGACGGTTTCACCAGGAAATTGCGGAACTGTGCTGAAGGCCCATCAGGGTCTGAAACGGATCAATTGGTCTATGATCTCAGGACAAGGTTCGGTGCGGCCATGGACGACGATCTAAATATCGCCCCGGCCCTGGCGGCCTTGTTTCAATTCGCCAGGCAAGTGAATCGAATGGTGGACCGGACAGGGCTTTCGCCATCAGACAAGGAAAAGATCCTGCAGTCCCTCAAGCGCATTGATGCTGTCCTGGGTGTCATGGACCTGGAACCGGCCGAACTGGATGGAAATCTTGAATCCATCATCAGGGAAAGGGAGGAGGCCAGGGCAAAAAAAGATTGGAAAAGGGCCGACGAGATCCGTCAGTCCCTGCAAGAGAAAAACATTGAAGTGATAGATACGCGTGAAGGGCCTGTGTGGCGAAAGATCATTTAGGGCCTGTCATTCCCCGGCTCCTGTTTCACGAAATTTCTGCACGGGTGCCGAAGCATGGGCCACTGTCCGCGGTTTCCGTCCCACGCTTCACCCGCACATTTTCCCAGTGCATGGGGACTGTTGTGTTCTTTGGCATTCAAGAAATATTGAAAGTGACTGCATTCGCCACAGAGAACCGACGATGCTCTTTCACTGCCTGATCCGGTCACCATCACGCCCCTCCGATACTTTTTCTCTTCCCGGCCGCATTCAGGCGAGGCATCACCAGGCCGAGGATCAACTTGACGGTTTTCAGGTCAAAGGGTCTGAAAGCCCCCCGAAACACGGCAACGGCCGCGCAGCCACATCGGGAACAATCCGCATCATTCCCATAGGTGCAGGCCTTTTCCCGCCCGTCCGATTGATAGCAGAGCACCCGCCTGCCCACGGGGCAGGCGGCACGGCTGTTCCATGACCTGAAATCCCCATTGCTCTTCAATTGGTTCGCCATGGCCGGTGTAAACCCGATTTTCTCACCATATCGTGCGTGTAGTCTCAGGATTTCCTCGACGACTTGATCACGCTCAATCAGGGGCAAGGACAGGTCCCCGTCCTCTTTCAGGTTCGGCGTGAAAAAAGAAAAGCCGATTCCCTTGATTGGAAGCCCCAGCATCTCTTTCACAAACGGTTCAATGCTGTTCCGGTTTAGTCTGGAAATCGTCATGTGCACGATGGGAGGTCTTTTCGCTCTCAGGACGTTTTGAACGGCCCGGTCATATACGCCCGCTCCCCTTATGGAATCGTTCACTTCCCGCGGTCCGTCCAGGGAAAGGATCCACTGGCCGTTCCGCATTTCCGGAAAGCCGTTTGTCCCGTTGGTGAAGGCAAGGGTTGCGTCAAAGATTTCGCTGGCAGCCCGGCACACTTCCGGCCGCAGGGTCGGCTCTCCTCCGTAAAGGATGACCGCCCGGAGCCCACGGGACCTCAAACCCTTCATGAAGGCAACCATCTCCACATCTCCCAGTTCATTGGGATGGTTCTGTTTCCACCAGTAGCAGTGGCCGCAGTGCAAGTTACACTTGTGCGTCACATCGATTGCAGCGGAGGCGGCCTGTTCCGTAAAGAACCACTGGTGAAGAATAACCAGCTTTCCCAGTGAAATAGCCATCATCCCATTCCAAAACCGTGGTTCATGAAAAACCGCCTCAAGGTACGCGGAACATGATGAAGGGTAGGGTTTCGCACGGTTGTTTCAGAACGACAAAGGCATGTTGTGGCATTGGAGGAAAAACTCCCGTGGAGTGACTCAAGCGGATCCTCCTGTGGCGTCGCGGGCAAAAAAATGGCGGAGAGAGAGGGATTCGAACCCTCGAAAGAACTTTC
>CAYOIU010000379.1:0-3942 GCA_964404085.1 uncultured Desulfobacteraceae bacterium
AAATATCTTTTTGCGAGCATTTAGCTCTTGACAACGCCCGTTTCATAGCAGTGTCTTGAAGGTGTTAGGAAAAATAAAATCTTCAGTCCATTTCAGAAACTCGGGTTCCCATTTGAACTTGAATTCATCGAATTTGGATACCACCGGGAAGAGGGCAAAATTCATAGAACCGAAATTCAAAGACCCCAGCTCCGGTCTGAACTGGGGAATAACGGCGACCCGCTCCTCTATCTTCATGCCGGGCGATCCGCCCGTGGTAAGACAGAGCACAATATCACAACGACTCTTCACCTCGGTGATTACCTCGCGAAAAGAGGAAAGAGAAGAGTTGGGTCTTCCTGTTTCCGGGTCCCTCACGTGGATATGAGCCACGGCTGCTCCCGCCTCCCAGGCCCTCACGGCCTCGTCAGCGATCTGTTTCGGCGTGATGGGCAGGTAGGGCGACATGGTAGGTGTGTGAATGCCCCCTGTTATGGCCGCAGTAATAATCCTCTTTTCCATTTATCTCTCTCCAGATAATTAGGCTGGATTCCATCAATCCAGAAAATCCGGTTTTTTGTATGCGGGCTCGGGATAGTCATAAAAGCCCTTTCCGGTCTTCACCCCCAACTCTTTTCTATCCAGCATAGCCTTCAGGGCTTGGGGAGGATGGTCCTTTGGATCTTCTGATTCATCATAATACACCATCTCTATGTCATAAACAACATCCAGCCCGACGCTGTCCATGATGGCAAAAGGACCCAAAGGCATACCGGTCCATATCATCCAAGCCCGGTCAATATCCATGTAATCCACAAAGCCTTCTCCCCACATGTAGAGGCTCTCTCTTTTGATGGCCCTCCAGACACGGTTAAAACAAAAGCCGAGAAGTTCCTTTTTGACTGTAAGAGGAACGCACCCCAGTGATCTGATCCAGTCCTTCCCGATTCCAATCGTCTCCGAGGAAGTGCTTTTTCCACCCATGATGTCCACCATTTTCCAACCCCTGAGAGGCATGTAAAAATGGGTGTTGATGCAGCGGCCTGGTCGGGTTGTGGCGCTTTCGATTTTTGAGACGGGTATGGAGGAACTGTTGGTTGCAAAGATGGCGCTTTTAGGGGTAAGGACGTCAATCTCTTTGAATACCTTGCGTTTCAGTTCGAGATTTTCGGGAACCGCTTCCACAACGAACTCCACATCTTTTACCGCATCTCCAAGATTGGCCAGTTCTTTGATGTTTCCCCTTATGGAATCAATTCTCTTCCAGGGAATAAAGGGTTCGATCCCTTTTGCCTGCATATCGGAACAAAGGCGATCGAGGGTTTCACCGAATGCCCCTTCTCTCATGTCAAAAATAGTGACTTCATATCCGGCATTGGCCGACAACACCGCGATTTGGGTACCCAGTGTGCCGGCGCCTACAATGGCCAGCCTTTCAAAGGGGTTTTTCATTGGTTTCCCTCCGTTGTTACGTCAATAGAGGTTGCAAAGACTGAAAAGTCCAGATCAGGATCGGGAGACAGGACAGGCCCACTCGCACAATCGACAATATTTGACCACTTTTCCTCGAACATCACCGCCATCAAAAACCGCTTCCTTTGCCGTATCCTTGTCCCACTCCATCTGGATATTGCACTGGACCCTATCATATACGCCGGTTCTGCCCGGGAGCCGTGTGAAACCAAGTTTTTCTTTCGAATAAATTCTTTCACCAAAAGCCCGCTGGGGGCAGGCCTTTCTGCAGGGTGCCTTGCACGCTTCACAAGGATCAAAATCCGTCGGTCCCGTACTCAACAAGGCCTTGTCTGTCAGTAACGCCCTGAGGCGTACCCGTGGACCATATTGCGGTGTGACCAGCATATTGTTTTTCCCGATGCATCCCAGTCCGGCCATCACAGCGGCATCCTTCAGAAAAATGCCTCCCTTTTCGATATGATAGGGCAATTTATTCGTTCTTATTCCTTTCTCCTTTTCCAACCAGTTTGACAGTTCAGCGGCAATTGAAATGAGGGTCCTGTTGCCTTCCGTGCCCCCGGTAAATCCGTCTTTCCACCAGTCAAGTTCCGGCCTGTCATCCGGGTGTTCAATGGCAATGACTATGGTCGATTTGGCATTTTCCGGCCATTCAATTCCCCTTTGTCTTGCACGCTTCGTCTGGGTTATCCCAATTCCTTTGTATTCACCCAGCTTTCCATAGACGATATGAGACGGAGAGTTTCTCACGTCATCCACTCTCGCGATGCCGGCCAGAGAAGCCCCGCATGCCTTCGCCTTTTCCACTACCTGAGATGTAATGACACCAAGAGCCTCTGAATTCATGATCCCTCGTTCATCGTTTCGTTTTGCGATAAACTTACGCCTTACTGCTTCCCAGTCCCTTTGCGGGACCGGGAAGGGTAGTAAGGTGACAAAGGTCGCATAACCCGTCAGTCACTGTTTCAATCAAGCATCATGCAAACCACCATCGCTCGGCGCACCTGAGTCCATCGAGATCAAAGTTGGCTGCCACATGATCATACATGACCTTCTTTCTGGTCCCCATAAGGAGGTTGGCAAACATGGGAATGACCGAACCGCCTTCATCTCGAACGATTTTCTGCATTTCCACATACATTTTGCGTCGTTTGGCATCGTCAAGTTCCGCACGTGCAGCCTTTAAGAGCTGGTTAAAACGTTTGTTGTTGAGATGACTCTCGTTCCAGCTGGCACCTGCGGCATAACCGATGGTAAACATCCAGTCCTCGCTCGGGCGACCGCCCCAGAAAGAGAATGTCCAGGGTTTTTTCATCCACACGTTGCTCCAGTACCCGTCCTGTGGTTCACGCACCACGCGAATTTTGATGTCGGCCTTTGCCGCGCTTTCGCTATACAGCACGGCTGTATCAACAGCCCCTGCAAATGCTGCATCAGAAACATACAACTTGAAGATATGGTCCAACTTACCGGCCTTTTTCATGTAGAACTTGGCCTTGTCCGGATCGTACCGCCTTTGCGGCAATTCAGACGCAAAATAACGCTGGGATGGTGCAATCGGATGATCGTTGCCGAGGTTTCCATAGCCTCGCAAAACCTGTTTCAAGACCTGTTCACGGTTAATGGCCAGTTTCAATGCCATTCGGACGTTGTTGTCGTCATAGGGTGCGACGTCTACCAGCATGGGGATGGTATAGTGCGTTGTTCCGGTTATATTAATGCCCTTGATATTGGGCATTTTTTCCAGCAGGTTGAAGGTCTTTCTTTCACACCGGTTCATCGCATCTATTTCGCCGGTCTTCAGGGCAGTTGTCCTGGCATTGACATCTGCGATAAAGACAGTCTCCACTTCATCAAAATGACCACGTCCTTTTTTCCAATAGTTCGGGTTTCGTTTCGTCAGGGCCCTGACGCCGGGTTCCCATTTCATCAGCTTGAATGCTCCTGTACCAATACCTTTCTCAAAGTCAGTGGTTCCTTTCGGTACAATCGCAAGATGGTAATCACTCAAAACAAAAGGAAAGTCCGCACTTCCTCCTTCCAGAATGAATGTCACGGTGTTCTTGTCTTCTACCTTGATATCTTTGACTGCTTGCACCAGTGTCTTGGCTGAAGACTTGGAATCCTTACCCCTATGATAGTTAATGGAGAACACTACGTCATCGGCATCCATTGTCTTGCCGTTGTGGAATTCTACCCCTTTACGCAGCTTGAAAGTCCATTTTGAGGCATCCTTGGATGGTTCCCAGCTCTCCGCAAGCTCTGGAATAGGACGGTATTTGTAGTCCAGTTCAACGAGACAATTCCTCAATTGCATGTGCACAATCTGTGGCGCTGTGGAGGGCAGTTGGCCAGGATCCAGAGAATCGCTTGAGGCGCCACTGCCAACGCCCAATTTGAACCGGCCTCCCTTTTTCGGACTTGCAGCACGAGCCGGGGTGCTTAGAAGAGCCGGGGAGAGTGCTGCCGTCAGACCTATGGCAGAGACCC
>CAYOIU010000380.1:0-3940 GCA_964404085.1 uncultured Desulfobacteraceae bacterium
CTCCACGACAGTGGTATGCAAGAGTGAAACGGGGCAGTATGTCGCACGAGTGTTTTCCGGGAATGCTCCAGAGGTGTATGAAGTTAAGCTATCGTCCGAATGCAAAGGGAGAACATGAATGTTCTAATCGCCGGAAGGAGGATACAAATGAGTGTCGATGCCATCATGATCAAACCCGAAGATAACGTGGCAACCGCCTTGCGCGACCTGGAAAGGGAAGAAATAGCGCTTATCAATGTGGGTGAGGGCCAAAGGCAAATGTAAGTTATAGAGGATATCCCATATGGTCACAAGTTTGCCGTCATCAATATCAAAAAGGGAGACTCCATCATAAAATATGGTGAGATCATCGGAAGAGCAACACAATTCATTAAACAGGGAGCCCATGCACATATACAGAATATTGAAAGCCTTCGAGGAAGAGGGGACTTGAATTAAGGGGGAATCAAAATGGAATTCATGGGATACAAAAGGAAAAACGGAACCATCGGGACCCGAAATCATGTAGGCATTCTATCGACAGTAGTCTGTGCCAATGAAGTTGCCGATGCCATCTCTAGCCAAGTCCAGGGCACAGTGGCCTTCCTTCACCAGCAGGGCTGCTGTCAGACTCCCATTGATATTGAACGCGTTAACGGGACTCTCTCCCGTCTTGGTCAGAATCCAAACTTGTATGGCGTTGTATTGATCAGCTTGGGCTGTGAAAGTACGGATGTTTCCGGCGTGGCTCAAGCCATCGCCTCTTCCGGGAAAGAAGTCGAGGTCATTGTCATTCAAGACGTCGGCGGCGCTGCGCGATCTGCCGCCCAGGGCATGCTGGCGGCTCAAAAATTGGTCTTGGCCGCCTCAAATTTGAAGCCTGAAACCTGTCCCATAAACAGCATTGTGTTGGGATTGAAATGCGGCAGTTCTGATACTACCTCAGGCTTGGCGCCCAATCCAGCGCTTGGGATTGCCTCAGACATGCTCATTCAGGCCGGTGCTACCTCTGTTCTGGGCGAAGTAACCGAATTTATCGGTGCCGAGCATCTGTTGGCGAAACACGCCAAAGATCCCCACCTGGGGCAAAAAATCATCGATCTCGTTAAACGGATGGAAGATAGAGCAAAGGCGGTCGGTACCGACATTCGCGGTGGTCAACCGACTGGTGGCAACATCAAAGGTGGACTGACGACCATCGAGGAAAAATCCCTGGGTGCGATTGCCAAAGCGGGTAATGCGCCCGTACAAGCTGTTTATGAATATGGCGAAATTCCCCAAACAAAGGGGCTTGTTGTGATGGATTCACCGGGGCGTGAGCCGGAAATTCTCACGGGCCTTGCGGCCGCTGGCTGTACTGTAATTGCGTTCACCACCGGCCGGGGAGCCCCCCAGGGATTCCCTTTTGTCCCAGTGATCAAAATCACCGGCAACAGCCGCACCTGGGATCGCCTTCAAGATCATATGGATCTGGATGTTAGTGCAGTCATAGAAGGCACCGAGACGCTGCCTGAGGCCGGAAAGCGAATCTTTCAAGCGATACTGGAAGTTGCTTCGGGAAAAATGACCAAGGCTGAGATCTCGGGTTATACAAAGGCAATGGATATTTATACGGTCGGTCCAGTGATTTGATAATCGTGATTAATGGTCGATTGGCCCTACTAACGTTAAAGATTGTAAACGGAGTTGAGCGAAGCGATATTCCGGTTACAATCGTGTTGAACTGAGCCGCTTCGTTCCGGCTATGGGGATTTAATGCCCCGTTTGTTTGCAGCGATTTTAAAGGAACATTCCGTTCTTTGACAATTGAATAGCGTTTAAGGCAAGAAGAGAGTGTCGGTGCGTGATGACGGGGCCATGAAAGAGAAGAAGTTGGTTGCGTTCTCTCTGCATGAGACGAAGGCGTCCGTTACCTCTGACCGAAGCCACTGAAGATTTGGTGGATGCAGGGTCGATCAAATTGATGATCATGGAGGCACCTGTCTGCCATGGTGGCACTGGCGGAGATGAGCTGTTGAGGGGTGGAGAACTTGTTTCAACACCATTTTCCCTTTGCCGCAACAGGGACAGATTCTGGGATCAGTTCCCGTGATACGGGTAAGGAGATCCTGCCAGGGTTCCTTTTCATGCTCCCAGGGACAATCAACGCCGAGGAGTTGCTTGCATAGACCCAGTTTTGTCTTGCGGTTTCGGTTGCTCAAGATGCCATAATGCCTGATCTTCATGAAACCATCGGGTAAGATGTGCAGGAGAAAGCGACGGATAAACTCGGAAGCATCCAGGGTCATCAATTTTAGGGTATCGTTATTGCTGCGATCCCGATATCGGAAGGTAACCTGATCTCCTTCCATCTTGACCAGTCTGTCATTGGAAATGGCCACCCGGTGAGTGTATCGCCCCAGATAATCCATCACGGTTTCAGCGCTGGAAAAGGGCGGTTTGCAGTAAACCACCCACTCCTGGTCATAGAGGTCATCGAGCATGGCCTTGAAGGATCGATCCTCTTTCAAGTGGGCAATGCTGCCGGGGAAAACCAGCTTTCCTTTTTCTCTGGCCTCCTTGAGATAGGCAAGGAACTTTCCCCGAAACAGGCGGGAGAGGACCTTTACGGGGATCAAGAAGTCCTTCTTGCATGGTATCCACTTTTTCCCATCCGGAGAGAGCCCTCCCCCTGTCACGATGCAATGCAGATGAGGATGATCCATCAAGGTTTGTGACCACGTATGGATGATGGCAATAAAACCCACCTCCGCTCCCGGATACTTGGGGTCTTTGGTCAACTCCTTGAGGGTCTCGGATGCGGCCTTGAAGAGGATACCGTACAGGAGATCCTGGTTTCTCAAAACCAGAGGCCTCAAACCTCCTGGGAGGGTGAACACCAGATGAAAATACGGTGTCGGGAGCAAATCCTTTTTTCTTGCTTCAAGCCACCGCTCTTTATCCAGGAACTGGCATTTGGGGCAGTGGCGATTGCGGCAGGAATTGTAGGATATCCTCAGGTTGCCACAATGGTCGCATTCCTCCACATGCCCGCCAAGCTCAGCCGTGCGGCAGGCCTCGACGGCCCTCATGGCCCGCAGGTGCCTGGGAGGCATCTGATGGCCGTGAACTTCCCGATATCCGGGACCGTGGGACCGAAAAATATCGGCCACCTCAAGGGAACCTCGCATGGGAAGCTCCCTTCTTTAGGAGCCAGTCTCTATCAGATCAATGGGATTTTTTATCTTCCCGAGATCTTTTCCCGTAATGTGAAGATAAATAGAGGTGGTGCTGGCTGAGCTGTGGCCCAAAAGACGCTGGATACAATAGAGATCGGTTCCGGATTCCAAGAGGTGGGTTGCGAAGCTGTGTCTCAACGTGTGTACAGAGGCCTTCTTCTTGATGCCTGCACGTTGAAGAGAGGCCTTAAATACCCGGTGAATGCTTGAGATACTGATTGGATTCCTTGGCTTCTGGCCGGGAAACAACCACTCAACGGGTTGATAGGCTTTCCAGTATACCTTCAGGATATCCAAGGTACGCTTGCCGAGCAGAGTATAGCGGTCCTTGTTGCCTTTGCCGCCTTGGACCCGGATCATCATCCGTTTGCTGTCGATGTCAGAGGCCTTCAGGTGTGTTGCCTCACTGATTCTGAGCCCGCCGGAGTAAATGGTTGTCAATATGGCCCGGTGCTTGAGATTGTTAATGCACTGAAGAAGGGATCGGACCTCTTCCCTGGCGAGGACCACAGGAAGCTTCTTTCGGTTCCTGCTCCGGGGAATCTTGACTCCATTCCACTCTCTTCCTATGGTCGTCTCATAGAAAAACTTCATGGCACTATATGCCTGGTTGATGGAGGATTGAGAAACCTTCTTCTCTTTCATGAGATAGTAAAGGTAGTTGCGAATCTCATCCTCCCCCATCTCCACCGGCGAGCGACCATAATGACGCACAAAATGCACCATGCAGTCCAAATAGCAGG
>CAYOIU010000381.1:0-3936 GCA_964404085.1 uncultured Desulfobacteraceae bacterium
GGTTACTTGGTATCCAACTCCACGGCAATAAGAAAAAGAATAGTCGAGCATCATCTCCCGGCGTGAGCCTCCTTTTTGGACATATCATTGGAATATGAAAGAAAATCCTTCACACCAGTAACATCGAGTTCATTTTCAGCCAGACCCAACTGCTCTTCATCAATTCCGAGGCTCAGGCCCAGGAGCTGTGTGTAGAGGATGGAAGGCAAGTGCTTTTTCAGTTTTCTCCTTTCAATGAGTATCCTTTGCACACGATCAAACTGTAGCTGACAATAAGAGCAGGCAACACAAAGATAGTCGGCCCCTGCTCCGAGTGCATTGGCAATCTTCTGTTCTAGAAGATCCAGAGAGAGTTCCTCGTTGATCCCCCACATGGGAGAGCCGCAGCAGTCCAACTTTTTCGGCCAAGGGATGCTCTCGGCTCCGGTAAGTTCTACCAATTGATCAAAAATGGTTGGGGAGGTTGGATTGTCAAACTGGATAATCGGGGTCGGCCTCAGAAGGTGACATCCGTAGTGGGTGGCAATTCGCAGATCATGGAATTTCCTGACCACATGCTTCTTGATTTCTTCAACGCCGAGATCTTTGTAAAGAAGCCCCAAGATGTGACGGATCATAACACCACTTTCATATCCCAGCCCCTCTTTTTCAAGCTTGAGATTTGTCTCTCGTCTGACAGAAGGATTTTCGCTCATCAGATGGTTCACATGCCTCAGACTTCCGTAGCAGCAGTTACAGAAGGTCATAACGTTGAGGTTTTCCCTCTCCGCAAGCGAGAGATTTCTGGCGGAAGCCAGGATGTACGCCCGGGCGTTTTGGTTCCGCAGTGGATAACCACAGCAATTGAATGACTCGATATCAACCAGGTCCACCTCAAGTTTTTCCAATATTGTGTTGGTTGACGTCTCGTACTGCTTAAGAAAGATGGGGGTGGTACAGCAGCGCTGCAAAGCAAATTTCATATTCTTCTTCCTTCGTCCGCTTCATAAGTCTTATCCTCTATGGCCATGTTTTTGAGCTCATAGATGATATCGGCAACCTCTACGCCTTGCGGGCAGGTCTGCTGGCATTGGTAACAACCCAGACAGTTCCAGAGCATCCTGGAGCTCAAGGCAAGCTCTCTGATACCCAGTACGGTCGCCCGGACTATCTGGTGGGGGACCATATCCAGCTCTTCTAAAGGATGATCATAGTTCAGGACCACGGGACAGGACGTGGTACAGCTCATACACGAAAAGCAATAGGCAAAACTTTTTCCTTGAAGTGAGGAACCCAGTTTTTCCCTGAATTTCCTCTGCGTGGCTGACAAACTGAGGACCTGGCCTGGAGGCCCGGGGAGGCCGCGCCCGTTCAGAACGACATTTCTTGCCAGTTCTATCGGGGTCTGCCTCTGTTTTTCTGTTAGCCGATCACTGTTCAGACCGCGATAAAAAGAAAAGGGCGAGAGGAGGAGAAATTCAGGGCTGTCGCCTTCAAGTGCTGCCTCCCTCACATGAAACCAGAGATCCTGGAGGTCGATCCCGGATGGACAAACTTCGGTGCAGCGGTTGCAGTTGGTACATAGGAAGAGTCCTTCCCTGATATGGCGCAATTCTCTCTTATCCAACTCTTTACCGGAGGCAAGCCGTTTTATGGATGCAATCTTTTCAGATGGGAGGATATTTGGGTTGGGTATTTGCTCATAGCACACCCCAACCGTACAGGCCAGCGTACATTCTCCGCAGTGTGTACACGCGTCCAACTCAAGGATCTGCTTTGTCATCATGTTTTTCGGATCTGATTTCTCAGCGGACATCACGGAGTTCACCAGGAGACTCAGGGGGGTTGCAAACAGGTGAAACATCTTGCTGAATGGCAAGTATGCAAGCCCGACAAAACAGGCCAGGATGTGGACATACCAGAGAAAATTGCTTCCTCCAAGATTATCCCAGTTTAGAGCAATCGGTCGCAAGACCTTTGCGGTGCCATGACTCAGAAAGGCCCACTGGGGCTGGGAGTGACACGCAGCACAACTCATCTCATGAATATCCCGCCCCCTGTCCAGAGTGGCGGTATCGAAAGAATCTTTCAAGCGGGGGGAAATAACGTCAAATTTGCTTACCCAGTACATTTCAAGCGCTCTTGAATCCTCTTCTGAATCAAGATCGCCATAATCTTCCACCATTTCCTGATATCTTTGATAAGAGGTCATCTTGGAGGCCTCCAGAAAAATTCCGGAGGTAAGGATCACGCCCAAAATGAGTAAAGCGAAATGGTCTTGAGCGCCGGTCTTGAGCCGATTCTTTCTTAAAGCGAATCTGCGAAGGACCGCAATCCCGACGCCGGCTAACAGGAATGCAGCACCCAGGTTCCTGAGAAAAAGGTACGGGTTCAATGTCGGAGAATAATCCTGAAAAAGCCTTGACGTGAAAATGCCATCCAGTGCGTGCATGATGAGAAGCATCATAAATCCCCAAAACATCATCATGTGCATCAGCCAGCGAGTCCGGCCTGTCCTGAATGTCCTGCGCAGAAAAAAAACATCAAGCACAAGTGCTTTTATAAGCGGGACAATCCTGGCACTGAACAGGGTCAGAGCGATCCCTCTCAGGGCGGTGGTGATTCTTACGGAAGGCCTGTTGGATGGATTTTTCGGGCCGATGGTATAGCGAAACCATTGGGAACCTTTGATGCACAGGCCGATCAGGAATAGGAAAAGTGAACCATACAGAATAATTAGAAAAAACATTTGCCAAAATCTCATGCAGTCATGAAAACAGTATCAAATGGATATGAGCCACATTTTTAAGAATACCACAATGTGGCATGTAGGGCAAGAAAAAAATCTCAGGAGAGTTACGCCGGCCCTTGCTGATCGATCTCAACAAGCCTGGCTGATATGATGCCCGCCAGCCGTTTCATGACGAGGAGACCTGCGGCGGGATGGTTTTCAAACAACCGCATCAACCTGTCCCCGTCGATCTGGAGCACCTTGCTCTCTTTTGTGCATTCGGCCTTGGCCTTGTATTTGTTCGGCTCCACGATGGCCGACCAGCCGAACATGTTTCCTGAGTCGGTGATCTGAATGGTGGGGCTTCTTCTACCCGGAAAGGTGATATGGATCTCTCCTTCCTCCAGGATGTAAAGATAATCGGCGACATCATTTTTATTGAATACCACATACCCGTCAGGCAACACCTCTTCGGTGGCGATTCCGGCAATCTCATTGATGATATGAGATGCAATTCCCTTGAAAAGACCTGCTTCTTCCATAAACATGATGATCACCTCCAGATTTTTCGCGGTTTATTTCCAGAGCCAACGGGGTGGGCTCCAGATCAATCTCCTCGTTTCTTGATCTCTTCTATCATCTGGGGAACGGCCTTGAACAGATCGGCCACGATGCCGTAATCGGCCACCTGAAATATGGGGGCATCTTCATCCCGGTGTATGGCGACGATCACCTTGGATGATTTCATGCCGGCCAGATGCTGGATGGCCCCGGATATTCCCACCGCAATGTAGAGTTCCGGTGACACGATTTTCCCGGTCTGCCCCACCTGGAAATCACTATTGACAAAACCCGAGTCCACGGCGGCTCTGCTGGCTCCAACCGCCCCGCCGAGCAAGTCCGCGAGTTCCTCAATAATCCTGAAATCTTCTGTGGATTTCAGACCCCTGCCGCCGGAGACTACCACCTTTGCCTCCGTGAGATCAGGTCGTGCAGAGACGGCCCTTTCAAATGATTCGAAAGCGATACGATCCAGGATTTCCGAAGGAGGGGGAACTGCAATCACTTCGATGGAACTTTTTCGCTCCAGGGCCTCAAACGGCGGAAATTCTGTCTGCCGAACGGTAACTACGTGCCGCTCAGTCAAGATCTTCACTTTGGCATTGATATTTCCGGCGTACATGGGACGGGTGTAGCTCACCCCACCGTTTTCGAAAAAGACGCCG
>CAYOIU010000382.1:0-3928 GCA_964404085.1 uncultured Desulfobacteraceae bacterium
GTCAAACTTCGGGAGTCCCCCGGCACAGCCGGGGGTTTACCCTGGATTAATTAGTTTTGATGAGGTCGCCCGAATCATCGGGATCAGCCCAAGGGCTTTTCGGAAGCTGGCGCTTAAAGAGAGATGGCCTCGAAAGAAAAGGGGCCGGAAATTTTATATCTTTCTGAAGAATCTTCCTGTCAGCGTCCGCATGCAAATCATTCAGCATCGGGAATCATTATATCTCAAAGGCCCTATCCTCCCAGCTCGAGAAATGGGATTGGCCGAGGCTAAGGGACTCTTGCAATTATGGGGTGAGGCGGCGCTATGGAATCGGAGGCGGGCTGAATCGCGCGGAGAAATAGTTTCTGCTTTTGAGCGTTTTCAGAATTCGGTGGAAGTAGGTCTCTGCGACGCCAAGGAGCGTTTCATAAACTGCTTTAACGTCAGGAATCGCGATCTCGAAATTCCTGAAAAGGTTTTTTCTACTATCGCCAATCTAAGCCGGGCCAGCTTGGATTCATGGCGAAGCCGACACAAAGCACTCGGCCTGGTCGGGCTGCTCGAATCGGAAAGCAGGGGTAAGCCAAGGTACAAATTAACGCCTGAAATGTCGAACTATGTCATCGGTTTGATTGCTGAAAGACCACACAGGCGGCCCGTCAGGATATACGAATATCTCGCCAATAAGTTTGGCGGCCCTCCCGCCGACGTGGATCTTCCGTCCCAAGCAACGGTTCGACGGTTTATTGAGAAGTGGAAGAAACAAAATTCGAGCCCTTATGCTTTTATCGTGAATCCCGACAAATGGAGGGGTGAATTTCAGTCTGCCTTCGGAAACGGGAGCGAAAAGGCTCACTATTTTCTTCATTATGTTGAGATGGACAATACCCCCGCTGATGTTATGTGCACGGATGGCAGGCACACCATAATCGGATGCATCGATATCTTTTCCCGTAAGGCCAAAACATTGGTCGTCCCGACAGGAAAAAGCCAGGCGATTGCCGCTCTCCTCCGGAAGGTCATGCTGGACTGGGGCATCCCCGGCGCAGTCATCGCGGACAACGGCCAGGATTACGCTTCCCTGCACATTCAAGCTGTCTTGGGTGCCCTCCGTGTCGAAAAACCTCCGGTACCGGCGTTCTCGCCGGAACGAAAACCGCACATAGAACGATTTTTTCGGACATTGGCGCACGGTCTCTTTGAAGAGCTGCCAGGATACGTTGGCCACAGCGTGGCTGATCGGAAAGCCATCGAATCAAGGAAATCTTTTGCCCAGCGACTGATGACCGGGGGCGAGGTGATTGAGAGCGGTCTGACCGCCGAAGAGCTTCAGGAAAAGTGCGATATCTGGGTCGAGCGTGTCTATCATCAGCGCTTTCACAGTGGACTCGGTAAGACCCCTGAGGAACGGGCCGGGGAAAGCGACGTCCCGGTTCGAAAAATTGGGGATGAGAGAGTTCTCGATGTTCTTCTTGCACCTGCCGGAAAGCCCACGGTCCAGAAAAAGGGAATCCGTTATCAGAATGGATTTTATGTTGCGGTTGAACTTGCGGATTTCATAAGAGAAAAGGTCCAGATCCGAAGGGACCTGGCCGACGCTGGAAAGTTGTACGTTTTCACCGGGGAAGGAAAATTCATCTGCATCGCGAGAGATGCGGCTCTTGAGGGACTCACTGTTGAGGAATGTAATATAGCTCGGAGCCGTCAAAGAAAGCACATCCGCGAGCAGGCCAAGGCCTTCAAGGCTCTTGCGAAATCAGCAGCAGGTGATCCAATGGGTGAGCTCCTGGAGGCAAAATCGAGGGAAGCCGGACAGATTCTGGCCTTTAGACGCACGGAGGAGTACGAAAATGAAGCCATGTTGGAGGCGTCCAAGGCCTTCATAGAGACCGATCCCGTAAGTACGTTCCGGCCCGAAGAAGAATATGAGACACCCTCGAAGATCCTACCTTTCAGAGAGAAGACCTTTATCCCCACTTTCGACCCGGATTTTGATCGCTACGGATTTTTGCTCCGAGAGCGGAAACATCGATCACTTACAGATCGGGAAGTCGGTTTCATGGAAGGATTCGAAGCCTCGCCCGATTTTTCCCGATGGCAATGTTTACATGAAAATCAGGAGAATTTATGAAAAATCATTTCGCCATGACCTCAAATTCGGAGCTGTTCTTTTCTCTCGCCACCGCTTTGGAAGGACGTGAAAAAAACAGGCCAGGGCTCGCTCTAATCTACGGCGAGCCTGGCCTTGGCAAGACCCGGACTGGCAGTTATTATGTGGACCGGCTGGCCAGGACGGTATCCAGGGAACGGAAGCCGATTTTTGTCCGGGCACTCGCAAATGATACGCCAAGGAGCTTTCTCGAAACCCTTGTGACAGAGTTGGGCCAGGAACCGCGCTTTCGCACAACGGACCTCTATAAACAGGCTGAAACCGCCTTCCGGGAATGCCCTCGGCTACTGATCGTAGACGAAATTGATCGATTGGTTGCCAATTGGCGGGCCATTGAGACTCTTCGGGATTTAACTGATCAGACGAGCATCCCCATCTTGATGATCGGCATGGAACAGAGCGAACGAAAACTGGCCCGTTTTAGACACCTATACTATCGGATGAAAGCCCACATCCTTCGATTTTCTCCCCTGGGGGAAGCAGATGTCAGGCGTTTTTGCGATCAACTGTCCGAGGTCGAGCTGGACGATTCGGCCATCGGGGCGATTTGTGAGAGGAGCGGGGGAAGGATCGGGGAAATTATCCCCGAAATTCTCAACGCCGAAAAGATCGCCAAGGCCAACGATTTCAAGATTGTCAAAGGCGTTCATCTCATGCGGAGGGCAGCGTGATAACGTTTGCCGAAAAGGTGCGCCAGGGTGCGAAGTCCCTGAAAGAATTCAACTCCGGCGAGCTGTCCGATGCCGTCAAGGTCAAGAGTTACAAGGAGCGCCGCGCTGTTCAGTTTTGTATCCGTAATCTTGTCCAGCAGGGCGAGCTGAAGCGGATCGCGCCGGGCCGTTATAAATACGTTGGCCGGATGAGACCGCAAACACTAAAAGAAAGGCTCTGGGATATTTCGCGGCGCATGATCCGGTTTAACCTTGACGACCTTCAGCAAATCACGGAGGCCAGCCGCGACGCCGTTAAGCATTTCTGTTCCTGGCTCGTCCGGGAAGGATACATCGAGAGGGTAAAGCCTGGACATTTTAAGGTCGTCAAGTACATGGGGCCTTCTGTCCCAAACGGCAAAAAGACCGGCGGTTGATCCGGGTTTCTTTCACATGGTTTTAGAATTTCCTCTCCAATTTCTCCAGGAATCGTAGAGGAGGGAGAGCATGAAAAAAGACAATTCCGAGCAAAATGTCCTGGGCGAAGAGACCAAGAAGGCACTCTATGGGCGTCAAAATAAGGCCATTCACACGGCCAGGGCGCAACTGGGAATGGACCTGGATGAATGCCGGGAACTGGCCCGCCAGATCGGCGGAAAGCCCTCAATCAGTTCACTTAATCTTGCACAACGTAAGGAATTGATAGACGTGATGCAATCTCGGGGTGCCAATGTGAACAATCCTTCCCGTCCAAAAGCTCATGCGCCGTCAAGAGGTCGTCGTAAAAGCCGAGCCGACGGCCCTGCCGAGAAGGGCCTCCTTGCCTCTCGCGCAGACGACGACCTCTTGACGGCGCATGAGAATCGCGAGGGCTTATATCAGGAAAGACTTAATTATTGGGACGCAAAATTTCCCAAAGAAAGGCCCGATTTTGCCTCAAATGCACAACTGGCCTGGATTGAAGTCCTTTGGTTGCTGGATTTCGATGACGGAAGAACAACATGGGCCAACTGAGCCGTCTCCGAAAGAAAAATATCCTGAACCACCAAAAACTCCAGGCGACTGAGGGCCTCTGCCACATGACTTGCATCAGGATCGCTTAATACAGAATTCTCTCCAACAAAAT
>CAYOIU010000383.1:0-3902 GCA_964404085.1 uncultured Desulfobacteraceae bacterium
GATCAATGGCGAGATGGTAAGTGTCTCCGTTTACGATGAGTGTGATGTTGTGTTTCATGAGGTTTCCGCTCCATCAAGATAACAATTTAGGAAAATAGACACTATGCCCAGTCGGGAGTCAAGTGTAAAGTTTGGGTGTAAATTGGCCGCGGTTCAAAACGCTCAGCATTCAAAAACATCATCCGGAAAGCGGTTTAGCTTCCTGAGACCCTTGGATGTCACAACAAAGACGTTTTCAAGCCCGGCTACCCCTTCATCCGGAAAAATAAATTTGGGTTCGAGGGCGAAGACCATGCCTTCCGCGAGGACCGTCTTGCTGTTTCGTCCGATAATCGGCCATTCATCCAATTCCAGCCCGATGCCATGGGCGACGAAGGGAACAGGATCCGGATATCCCATGAAACCCTCTCCCAGTTCGTGTTTGTGAACGACTTTCAGGGCCATTTCATAAAGCTCACCTGCCAAAATGCCCGGCCGGCCATTCTCTCTAATGGTCTCCTGAACCTCGATCATGACATCATGTGCTCGTAGAAACTTTTTCGGGGGTTCTCCGATTGAGAACAGGCGCGTCTGGTCGGACACGTATCCTTCCACACTGGAGGTGTAGTCCACCAGGATGGACTCGTGGGGCCGGATCTTGCCCCTCCCGGCGCCCTGGGAGTAGTAAGGCCCCAATCCCGGGCCGCCCGTGGGACCTGGTGATGCACTGGGGACGGCACCACTCGGCCCGGCCAGGACGTGCCCATAGGAACACTCCATGTTGAAGGCGCGTGCCCTGACGATGCCCGGATGGCCAAGGCCCCTGTAAAAGAATTCCAGGTGGCGGGCAAGGTCGGTTTCCGTCTCCGCGAAACCTAAGACAGAGGGGACTTCATTGAACATGCGGTCTCCCATGGCGGCGGCCCGGGTTATGCAGGAAATTTCATAAGGGGATTTGATCATGCGAATGCGCCTTATCACCGAAGAGATGTCAACCCATTCCGCGCCTGGAAAAAGCCCTTTGTAAATCCGATACTGGTTTACTGGAAGGACGTCCATCTCCAGCCCGATGCGATGGGGGAAGCGGCCGTCATGTTCCTCGATGAGTTGAGGTATTGCAGAGAATCCCGGTAAAGGGGCGATATCCTGAATGGCGGCGTCCTGTCTGGCCCGTTCCACGCTCCTGCGCACCATGAGCAGGGCTGAACCTTCTGATGGAACCCACAGATTGGCCGTCTGGTCTGTTGCTGAGAGATAGAACAGGTCGGTCTTCTGGACAAAAAGTGCGCCGTCCAGTCCATCTTCCTGAAGTTTTTCCTGTACGCGGTTCAGACGTAATGCAATTTCATCTTTCATTGATGGGCTGCTCCCTCCTTGGCTCTTTTTCTCTGCCTCCAGGCTCCTTTTCCTTGACGTGGTCGGCATACCAGTCGATTTGACGGCAAACACCGCGTATGATTCGTACCTCCCTTGCGCGTAGCGGAATTCTCGAGAGATACCGCCGGATATTGAGCATCCAGTGCTCGGGATTCTGGGGATTGAGAAAGCCGATTTTCATGAGTATGTGTCTCAGGTGGTCGTACATGCCCTCCAGTTCAAAACTGTTGGCCAGTCTGGGAACAGGTTTCGCGGGCGCTTCATCAGATGCAAGGAAGATTTCGTAGCAAACGATCATGACGGCTTGTGCCAGGTTGAGAGAGGAGAACCCGGCCGTAGGGATGCTTGCAATGGTGTGGCAGTAACGCAGCTGTTCATTGGAAAGGCCCCGGTCTTCCGGTCCAAAAAGGAGGCCTGCAAGGTTGTTTTGCGTTAGGGAAATAAGGTCGCCGGCCAGACGGCGGGGCCTCGTGATAGCGGGCCTCAGGGACCCGGTCCTCGCCGTCAGGCCGGCGATAAAGTGGAAAGGGCCAAGGGCGGATTCCAGGTTATCAAAGACTTCCATGGATTCTACGATGGCCTGTGAAGGGCCTGTTGCAGTCTTCAATAACCTGGAATGATCGAGGCTCTTGGGGTTGACCAGTATCAGGCGATGCAGCCCCATGTTGTTCATGGCCCGGGCAGTGGAACCGATATTCTCCGGAATCTGGGGCTCTGCCAGTATGATACCTATGTTTGAGAGATTGATTTTCACAACCATGAATGTAAATCCGGCTTACTGTGTCGGTTCTTTTTCAAAGTTATGAAGGATTTGAAGAATCTGGGCCATCAGCCTGTCGTCGTCAAAGGAAAAGCTGACCGTACCCTCGTTCACTTCAAAGTGTGTGAGTCCACACCCGTACTCTCCGGCCACCTCTTCAAGAACTTCTCTGAAAGAAAGGGCTATCGGATGTCCTTTACTGTCCACGTCTTCTGAAAACATGTCAACTTCGATGAAACCTCGTGCCTGAGTCATTCCTCTCGTGCCCCTCGTTTGATAAAAGGATGACAATGATTATAAAGCAAATTCTGAAGATTTGGGTGTCAGTATAAGGGTTCTCACGGGAAATGCAAGGCGTTCGGCTGAGGTCTCAGGGGGAGAAAGTAGGTTGGCTGGGAACCCCGCGCAGAATATTTGTGTCGTGATAAGAGCTGAGGAAAAATATATTCCCGCCGGAAAGGACTGCACTGGCCCTCCCGCTTTTGATCAATGCGCCAGAGTGAGCGGAAGACAAATGTATTCTAGCCCCGTCTCCCTTACCGACATCACTCTAATTATTTCCTGCAAACTTGTTCCGTGGCATGGATTTTGCGATAGAATTCGTGGCAGGCTATTACGCCATGATAGAAGCGCAGGAGAAACAGTTTTAAGTTGGAAAGGAATGCACTGGTCCTACCGTGGCCGATCCATGCAACCCATTAGAGGGGGCGTGGGTTTGTTGCGGAAAAAAGTCCAGAACCTTCCTTGCCGTTGAACACAGGCGGCAGTTGGAATGTGATCCATTTTATGGTTGAACACGATCCGCCCCTGTGTATAATAAGCGCGATAAAGCGCAAAATATCGTTGGAGGAATTTATGGCACAGATAGACGCCTTTTTCAAGCTGATGAACGAGCAGGGGGCTTCCGACCTTCACCTTGTTTCAGGCCAGCAGCCCGTTTTGAGAATAGACGGTTTGCTGGAAAGAGTTAAGTACAAGGAACTTGAAAATGATTCGTTAAAGGCCATGCTTTATGAAATCGCACCTGAGGAAAAGGTGAAAGTCTTTGAAGAAACCGGTGATGTGGACTTTGCTTACGAGATTCCAGGGCTTGCCAGATACCGCGCGAATTTCTTCCAGCAGAAATACGGTATCGGAGCGGTTTTTCGCGAAATTCCATCGGCCATTCTCACCTGCGAGCAATTGGGACTTCCGCCAATTGTGACCAGGTTGGCGTCCCTTCCCCGAGGCCTAGTTCTTGTTACAGGACCGACGGGCAGTGGAAAGTCCACCACCCTCGCAGCGGTGGTTCATGAAGCAAACAGGACCCGCAAAGAGCATATTCTCACCGTTGAAGACCCAATTGAGTTCGTCCACATAAGTGAAAAAGCCGTGGTGAACCACCGTGAGGTGGGCCTCCACACCCACTCTTTTGCAGCCGCACTGAGGGGCGCATTGCGTGAAGATCCGGACATCATAATGGTCGGGGAAATGCGTGACCTCGAAACCATTGCCCTAGCTATTGAGGCTTCTGCGACCGGACATCTGGTCTTTGCTACCCTCCACACGACCAGTGCGGCAAAGACTGTGGACAGGATCATCGAGGTTTTCCCCGTCAGTCAGCAGGAGCAGATCAGGAACACGCTGGCAGACGGGCTGAGGGCTGTGGTTGCACAGACCTTGTTTAAACGAATTGATCGCAAAGGGCGTGTAGCTGCCCTTGAGATCATGATCGACACACCTGCAGTGAGAAACCTGGTTCGAGAAGGAAAGACTTTTCAGATTCCCTCTATGCTCCAGACCGGAA
>CAYOIU010000384.1:0-3849 GCA_964404085.1 uncultured Desulfobacteraceae bacterium
TTTTTTGATAGATCTCATACGCCTTGAAGACGGCAAAATTTGTCAGAATGATCCAGAGGCTCCCACCACGAACACCGGTAAACTCAACCCACTGGATGAGCTTTGGTGCCGTGACCAGGGCGTTTCCCAGGTTGAGCCAGGGCCAGGCCAGATCCCAGGTGTTATTAAAATGTTCGTACCCCATCCAGATGAGCAGAAAAGGGAAGATCAATGGAATTCTCAGGATGGTCCGGACACGGCTTGCCGACCAGAATACGAGGGCCTGCAAAAGGGAATTGGCCAGGATTATGAAAATGGCCCCCAGCCATTGTGCGCGTGAAATCCACCAGGTCCCCAGAATATTCCAAAGGAGGAAACCGGCAAAGGCGTAATTAAACAATGCATAACGGTTCCGGTTGTGGTGGATATCCTTTTCCAGTTGAAAGAGGGGCACCCAGGCAATAAAGACCAGAAAGAAAAAGGAGGGCATAGTCCAAGGGATACCCAGCAAAAGGCCGCTGGTCAGGGCAAAGGAGAGGTTTTTTCTGATACTCGTATCCATATCGGCCTTGGTGATCGTGTACAAGATATCCCTGATCGGCAAAAAAAGCAATGGGTTATCGGGTGTTATGAGGGGCTTGTGCGGGTTGGGGGCCAGCACCCAACCCCCAAACCAACAAAATATGATATGGTATGAACCGAAAAGCAGAAACATGCAGACTTCGGTATTTATCTGCCGGTTGAGGAGAAGCGTGTGATCCCCTGGGAAGAGATCGACCGGGCGCAAGTCCCCGGACATGATGGAGAAGTCACACTGCTAAAACGAGGCGGGGAATTCTCGATCCGAACCGCAGGAACAGAGCTGATGAACAGCCGCGTCAAGGGTTCCGAAAGTGAGTTGGCAAGGCTCGCATGCAGCCGCATAAGACGAAAATCCGACCTGAGGTTTCTCATTGGAGGCCTAGGCATGGGCTATACACTGGCGGCGGCACTTGAATATTCGGGGCCGGATACACGGATCACCGTATCCGAGCTGATCCCGGCTGTGGTCAGATGGAACCGGGAATACCTGGGCCAGCTTGCAGGGATGCCGCTGGATGATCCCCGGGTAACAGTCGAAGAAGAAGATGTGGGGGAAACCATCAGGAAAAGAACATCCGCCTGGGATGCCATACTTTTTGATGTGGACAACGGTCCTGAAGGGCTTACCCGGAAAAGCAATGACTGCCTTTACGGAAGATCCGGTTTGAAAACGTCTTTTTCCGCTCTTCGTACGGCAGGAATTCTGGGTGTCTGGTCTTCCGGAGCGGACGAACCATTCACCCGTCGCCTGAAGCAGTGCGGATTCCAGACGAAAATCCTGACCGTACGAGCCCGCAAACGCGGCAAAGGCGGCAGGCACACAATCTGGCTTGCACGAAAACCCTGATCGCACTATACCCGGTCTTAGATATATCCCCCTGGGCCATGAAGCTGGGGAAAAACAAGAAAATGAATGAAGAAGGTTTGGTGGAAAAAGGAGTTTCAAAATGACCAGCGGAACCAAAAGAGCCGATATCTTAGTCGGCCTGAAAGTTTCTATTGTACTGAAGCAGGACCAGAGAACCGGGAAGCTTACCCAAGGCATCGTCCGGGATATTCTGACAAAATCCGCCACCCATCCCCACGGGATCAAGGTTCTCTTGGAAAACGGCCTTGTGGGAAGGGTAAAAACCATTCACGGTTGACCTCATATCAACTCTCTGACGTAAAGATAAAAGGAAGTGGATAGGAGGAGGTCCGCTCCATCAGGTTCTCAAGTCGTTGCAGGCGTTTCATCTGGGAATCCAATAGGGGGAACGGGAAATACCTTGAAAAGCACCGGCATAAATCAACAGTGAGAAGAAAGGAAAACGGATTATGGATGGAATAGTTGGGCTTTACGGGCCCGGAGACCCTGAGCTGGTGGGAAAGGCCTTTCTCGCCACAGGCGCATGCCAGCACAGGGGAAAGGCCAGCACAGGCCTCGCCGTTGCAAACGCGAAAGGGATTTATGTCCACAAGGGTCTTGGAAGGATCGCCGAGGTCATCGACCCGAACATCATCAAGACCTTTCGGGACCTTGAACCTCAGGCCGCTATCGGGAATATCGGTTACACCAAAAGGCGGGTTCCGGAAAAGATCAATGTGGAACCCATCTTGATCTGCCCAAGGGCCTCAAGCTCCCTGCACGTGGCCGTCACCATGGACGGTTATCTGATCAAAGATGACGATTTGACATCCGAACTGGAGGCGGAATACCACCTTCAGACGGACAACAAGACGGAAATCATCGGGGCCTTGCTCCACAAATACCTCACAGAGGAAGGCATTCGGTTCGAGGCCGGTTCGAGACTCCTTGAAAAGCTGGCCGGCAGAGCCACTTTCGCTCTCACCGCCCTCGTACACGACGGTTCGGAAGTCTACCTCGTGGCCCTCAACGATTCCACGGCCTTTGAGCCCTTCTGCCACGCCTCTATCAGCGGGACCTTCGTGGTGAGCTCCGAATCCTGTTCCCACCGCAGGTTGAGTGGAGAAACCTCGGTGGAATATGACGGCGGAGAGATGACCATATGCTCGTCCGGAGGTTGCGGGATCAAGCGGCTTGCTGAGGAGCCCATGATGCCCGACATATTCCAGGGCGTCTATTTCGGCAGCGTGGGATCAACTTTCAGGGGGAAAGAAATCTTCCAGATTCGGAGGGAACTGGGCCTGGGGCTTGCCCGCCACTACAAGACCTCCAGTGCGGACATTGTTATTCCCAACCCGGAATCGGGCTGGGGCGTTACGGTGGGTATCGCCGAAGGACTCAAGAAGCCCTTGCTACCCGCCCTCATCAAGCTCCCCCAGGCGGTGAGGACCTTTCAGGAGGGAGAGCGGAGCACACGATCCCAGGAGGTGGGCCTGAAATTCGGCGGCATCGATTCCCTTCTGAAGGACAGGGCTGTGGCCATGGGTGACGACAGTATCGTGAGGGGAAGCGTCAGCGAGGGGGGTTCGGTCTGGGTGTTGTACAATGCGGGGACCCGTTTCATCGAGTTTTGGATCTCCTACGGGCCCATGTTTTTTCCCTCCTTCAAGGAATGGCACCGCGGCATCGAGTGCTTGCTGGAACTTGCGGTCCAAAGGGCCTTCCCCGGGGGAAATCCCTACGACAAGGATGACGACGAGATCAACCAGGCCGTTGCCGCGCTGGTGGGCGTCGATGAGGTGAAATACAATCGAAAGGAAATCATCGAAAAGGTGGCAGGCCCCGGCTCCTTTCAGGCCCTGGACGGTTCGTATCCCATCCACGAAAAATTCTGGCCGGACTGGCTCAAAAGAGAGTTTGAACGCTTCCATCGCTACAGGACGGATTGATGGGCGGGATTGCCTTCCCCGGAGATCATATTTTATCGGTAGGGCTCTTTTCGATGCCTATTTTTAGGCCATAGGGAGGAAGGAGTTGGAAGGTGCCAAGTGGTAGTCCATCCCCATGTGCCTAAACATTTCTTTCACCTTGACCACCAAAATGACGATCTGTTTTGGACATTCCTTGCCCTTTTGGAGAAGCCAAACTTCTTGACCCTTTTGTCCGAATTCCTTATAATCGTAGTCATTCGATCTCCTCCCCATTTTCCTTCATAGATTTTGAATTTGCGTTACAATCGACAACAAGTGCGACAGCCGTCAAGAAGCAGAACCCGTCTCTTTCGAATACTGTTTTGAGTATATCGTCCTCAATATTGCCGTGGAATTCTGAAGAGAAAACCATGGATTTAGTTGATGCGTGGTCATCCAAAAACACTTTAGAGACGTAGACAGAAAGGAGGGTGTGACCATGAGAGTGCATTTGAGAAGGATTATGTGCAC
>CAYOIU010000385.1:0-3834 GCA_964404085.1 uncultured Desulfobacteraceae bacterium
GACTTTTTACTGACGGAAACCCAAAAGCGTGGTTTTCGTTTTCCTCACAAATCAACGGGTTAAACTGAAACCCATTGATTTGCGTGCCCGTCCATGGGCACGTTGATGACTTTTTGCCAAGTCATCAGATTCAGGATATGAAAAAAAGGTCCGATTTTCAAGGAATAAATCCCTTGAAGGTTGAGGTGTTCTGATTACACCACCAGAATCCCGGGAGGGCCTTCAATGACCTAACCCACAGACACCGCCGATTGGACCCCGGCGGCCGAGAGCGCGGCCACCAGTCCTTGGGCCTCGCTCTTCGGTACCGAGAGCAATAGGCCGCCGGAAGTCTGGGGGTCGTAGAGGATTTCTTCCTCAAAATTCGAAAGCGAAGCCTCGATCTCCATTTTTTCCTGCACCATCAGATGATTTCCCTGGTTGCTGCGGGTGGTCTCACCCTTTCGGTACATATCGAGCGTGCCGGGATAGATCGGGAGATCCGAGTACCTCAAAACGGTCCTGGAGTTTCCGCCCAGGGCAACCTCAAGCAGATGACCGATTATGCCGAAGCCGGTGACATCCGTGCAGGCATGGAGTTCGAATTTGAGTGTGGCTTCCATGGCCGGGCCGTTAAGGGCTGCTATCTGCCCGAACCAGTAAGGATCATCCACCGGCGGGGTGATGAAATCGATCGTGTTGATCATGGCGATCTCATCGCTCAGCCGATACACCGCCGCATCGTCGGAAGTCTCGATACCAACCAGCAGGTTCGGATCTGAAGGGGGTTTCAGACCCGCAAGTGCATCCGACAGAGCCGTCGGACCGATTTTCGCCGCTCACCCGCAGGTACAGGCAAGCCCTGTGAGCGTCTTTTTCTTAAAGAATGGCATGGATCGTTTCTCCAGCTTACTTATATGCCAAAGCAAATGGGTTGCAAATAGGTGTTTGTTAAAACATGCGTACGGCCAGAAAAGCAAGCTGCGTTTCGGCTTCAATGCCGCGCCTTTCGCCGTCTTTTCAGGGCCTCAGGATGCGTCCAGTCATACCAGTAAACGGTATCAGCAAAGTCTCCTTTCATATTTCATTTGAGTTCCCGGCTGATGGACGTATGGTGTCGATTGATCCTTCTGCCGATCTCGCGCAGGCTGAAACCGGCACAGTTCAAATGACTGATGACATATCTCTCATTTTCTGTAAGATGAGTATAAGGCATGGCAGGCTCCTTCTGGCTGTGAGGTTGGTCGTTCTTCCTACACTACCAGAAACCCTGTCATGTCTCTAAGTTAACTTAGATGGTGCACTTTGAATTAGAATTCGCCTATGCTAACCCGGGAGACGACGGATACCGTAATGTTGATGAGTTTATTCCGCTGTTTTTGCTTGACATGTTCTCTCTAAAGGCGCTTAATCAGCATATGCATTTCCTTTCTGCCCTTTAACCTCCTTCCAGGAGGTCCCTCATGGAGCATCTTTCCAAAATGTGCAAGCCCTAGTCCTGATGGGGCGGTTTGCGTCCTATCGGGATTCTCGACCAGGCTTTCCAGCTCAAATCGTTATTTCTATTGAGGAAAACCCTCCCTGCGAGCATCAAAAGAATGAAGTGCCCAGAATGCCAGACGGAAAATGCGGAGACCCGCAAATTTTGCCATGAGTGCGGCGCAAAACTCATACTGCTGTGTCCTCAATGTAGCTCAGAAAACCTTCCAGGAGACAAATTCTGCGGTGAATGCGGCCATGACTTAACTATCCCCTCTGAGCCTTCTCCCAAAGAACTCTCCTTTGAAGAGAAAATAGACAAGATTCAAAGGTATCTCCCAAAAGGCCTGACTGAGAAAATCTTGTCCCAACGGGATAAAATCGAGGGTGAGCGAAAGCAAGTCACAGTCATGTTCTGCGACATGGAAGGATTTACGCCTCTTGTTGAGAGGTTGGGTCCAGAGGAAGCCTACTCAATTATGGACCAGGTCTACGAGATCCTTATCCATAAGGTTCATGACTACGGGGGTACGGTCAACGAGATGACCGGTGATGGGATTATGGCCCTCTTCGGAGCCCCCATTGCGCTGGAGGATGCCCCCCAGCGGGCAATCCGGGCAAGCCTGGCGATTCACCGGGAGATGGCCAGGTTCAATGATAAGATGAATGATGAGAAAAAAGGCATCCCGACCCTCAAGATGCGGATCGGCGTCCATACCGGTCCCGTGGTCGTGGGCACCCTGGGGAACAATTTGAGAGTGGACTTTAAGGCGGTGGGGGACACGGTCAACCTGGCTTCCAGGATGGAGGGCTTGGCAGAGCCAGGGGCTACCTATGTGAGTCAAGAGACCTTCAAGCTCACTGAAGGACTGTTTCGCTTTGAGGCCCTGGGTGAAAGGCCGGTCAAGGGCAAGGAAGCGTTGGTCAGTGTATATCGGGTGATTGCCTCAAGCACCAGAAGGACCAGGTTTGATGTGAGTGCGGAGAGAGGCCTGACCCCGTTTGTTGGAAGAGAACGGGAACTCGAACTCCTGGTGGATGGTTTTGAGAGGTCAAAAGCGGGCCGAGGCCAGGCATTCTCTATCATGTCCGAGGCCGGGGTAGGGAAATCGAGGCTCTTATACGAGTTCAGAAAGGCTGTGGCCAACCAGAATGCAACCTTTCTGGAGGGTAAGTGCCTCTCTTACAGCAGGGGGGTTTCTTATCATCCGGTCATAGACATTCTGAAAGCAAACTTCGGTATTGAGGAAAGCGATGGTGGTCCTGCGATCAGGGACAAGGTGGAAAGAGGACTGGAATTCCTTGCGGTAGAGGGAGTATCGACGCTTCCATATCTCCTGGAATTGTTGTCGGTTAAAGACAGCGGCATTGACAAGATCCCCATGAGCCCTGAGGCGAGAAAAGAAAGGATCATGGAGGCACTGAAGAGAATCGTTTTGAAGGGTTCTGAGATTCGGCCTCTTATTATGGCAATTGAGGATCTTCACTGGATTGATAAGAGTTCAGAGGACGCAATGAAATATCTCTTAGAGAGCATACCGGGGGCAAGGGTTCTTTTGCTATTTTCCTACCGCCCCGAGTTTGTGCATACCTGGGGCAGTAAATCATATCACAGTCAGTTAAACCTAAACCGGCTTTCAAATCGGGAAAGTCTTGCGATGTTAGCCCATCTCCTGGGGACAGAAGACATCGATAATGGTGTTGAGAATTTGATCTTAGAGAAGACAGAAGGGATTCCCTTTTTCGTAGAGGAGTTTGTACGGTCACTTAAAGATCTAAAGATCATTGAAAGAAAAGACAGCAGATATTGCCTGGCAAAAGATGTCCAGACGGTGACCATTCCCTCCACGATTCAGGAAGTGATCACGGCCAGAGTGGATTCACTTCCTGAAGGAGCTAAAGGAGTGCTGCAGACCGGGTCGGTGATCGAGCGGGAGTTCAGCTATGATTTGATAAAGCAAGTCATAGACCTCCCCGAACGAGAACTGCTTTCCCATCTGTCGGCACTAAAGGACTCGGAGCTTATTTACGAGCGAGGCATCTATCCGCAAACCACTTACATCTTCAAGCATGCCCTGACCCGCGAGGTAGTCTACGATTGCATACTCACGAGGAAAAAGAAAGACCTCCATGAAAAGATAGGCAATGCCATTGAGGATTTATATGGAGATAATATTGAAGGATATTTCGGGGTCTTGGCCGAGCATTATATTGCAGGTGAGAATTATGAGAAGAGCGGAGAGTTTTTGAGGATGGCAGGGAGGAAGGCCGGGAAAGAAGGGGCGTTTACTGAAGCTATTGCATTTCTTGAGAATGGAATAATTAGTCTCGAGAAATTGCCTCGGACTGCTGAAATCCAAAAGAAGCTAATCGATG
>CAYOIU010000386.1:0-3830 GCA_964404085.1 uncultured Desulfobacteraceae bacterium
GAAGTTTTTCAGCCAGGTGAGATCCGATGAAACCCGCGCCGCCGGTGATGAGTGTTTTCATTTTTTCTCCTTTTCTATTCACCCCGAAACCTATAGCTCCGCCCCTTCGGTTACAGGCCAACAAAAATTGTAACCAATTGATATTAAATCTTAAAATACTACAATTTCTTCCATTTATAACAAGGAAGAAAAGCCAATCCGTTCAGTATCGTTCCGTCACGAAACTTTTTCGAGCGCCCAATCTCCTATTTCCACTTCCAGGGAGCGGTGCAGAAGTTCCACTGAAATAATCACCCGCCTGCCCTTTCCCTTGTGGTGGAGGTAGAAGCCCACCAGTCCTTGGAACGGACCCTCCATGATCATCACCCGATCACCTTTGCGCATGTAGGATCGGTTCTGGACAGTCCGGTCGGTGCCGTCCAGGATCATGAGGGCTTCAATTTCATCGGTGTTGGCCGGCACGGGTTTGCCCTGGACGCCGATCATGCGGACAACACCGACTGTTTTGATGATGGGGTAATAGGCCTCAGGGGTCAGGATGGACCGAACAAAAACGTACCCCGGGATCATGGGAATAAGGATCTTCTGCCGCCGGTCCTTGCGTCTGCTCATCACCTGAACCCTGGGCAGGAATGCCTCTAGTTCTTTCCCACGCAGCCCGTCAAACACCTTTTGCTCAAACCTGCTGCGGGTGTGTAGGGCGTACCACTTGGCATTGTTCTCGTTCATAGGGTTATGATCCTGTCGCGCCCGACGCCGTTTTCCAGAAGGACCTGAATCTCTCTTTCAGGATCCTCAAGCCTGGTCACCAGGATACGATCCCAGTCAGGGATACGGAGACGCTGGAGATGTTCCACGAGATGACCGAAAAAATGCTGTCCATTTCCCTGGTCGTCAACAACCCCTCCCAGTTGAATGTCAGTCTGCTGCAAATAGAGATAAGCCAGTTCGGCCACTTCGCCGGCCCCAAAAAAAAGAATACGCCTGACATCCTGCTCTTGCAGCACGTCGTATTTCTCAAGGAGCAGGTTTTTAACTTCCCTGTAAAAGTGAACGGAATATTTCAGATATTCAACGGTCAACCTGCTCTTCCGGGCCAACCCTTCAGGGGTCAGGAAATACCTGAGACGATTCCGGGGCAGGCTCTTTACTTTGAAATACCCTTTGCTGATCAATCGCTTCATAAAACTGTTCACCAGTCCGAGGGAGATATTCAGCCGCTGGGAGAGTTCTCTCTGGCTGTGGCTCCCATCCCTCTCGACTTCGCCCATCAGTCTTAGAATGTGAATGTCTTCTTTTTCCATGATCAGATAATGTTGCAGGTTGGTGTGTTCACTATTTGAACGATAGTTAAGGCTATCTTTTACAATTAGCACGGATTGTCAAGGGAAAAGTGGTGTGACCATTCGGCTGGGTTATGATATGATCTAACTACTCAGGTTCAAAGTTCCGGGTTCACGGTTCGATGTTTACGAACAGGCCAGACGAACACGTGCTGCCATTCGTGGATTCATCAACTATCTAAAAAAATATGAAGAGCGCAAAGTAGCCAACCCTGAACCGTGAACCTGGTAACCTGCTATGGAATGATTGAGGAGATTCATCAATGGAATGTCAACAAGAAAAAAACCTGGAAAGGTGTAACTGTACCTATGACCCCTGCTCCAGGAAAGGGCTCTGCTGCCAGTGCATTTCCTATCACCTCGAGATGAGGCAACTGCCGGGTTGTTGTTTTCCAAATGCTGCCGAGGCCACTTTTGACCGCTCCTTCGAACATTTTGTCCGGCTTGTGGAAGGAGGAAGTGTATAGGGTGGAAGGCGAGGTCCTTCACAAACTGTTCATGTCAGCATTCGCCGGTCCTGAAAAACCCTCTGATGCCGTCCGGGAAGTCCTTGAAACCCTCGTCCGCATCACTCTGGATTACCGTGACCGCACGCTCGCTGCAAAGGGGCGGATTGTCACGGTCCAGGATGTGCGCACTTCACTTTCCTGGCTGATTCCATGCCTCGCCACGGGGAACGTACCGGAAATAGTAGACCCTGTCCATCTGGGCTTGCTTTTGAAATGGCTGGAGGCCCTCAAAAACCCCTTATACGGAACCCACACCAATCGTCCGGAATGAAAACAGCCGGGAGGACCTTGCAGGATGTCATCCCCTAGAAAAAGGATCCTGATCAGGAAGCCGGGGGGGTACAGCGGGCTGCTGATGGATGGCACGCCCATCGAAGATCCAGGTCCGGAAGAGATTCAGGTCCAGGTGAGGGCGTGCGGCATCAATTTTGCCGATATCAGCGTCCGGCTCGGCCTCTACGCCGCAGCCAGGGGATTGTACCCCCTCTGCCCCGGCCTGGAATACGCCGGGATCGTCAAAAGAACCGGGACCCGGACAACCGGGTTCCAGCCGGGAGACAGGGTCTTCGGCGCGAGCCGATTCGGCGGGTACACCACCGTCATCAATATCAGTCCCCAACAACTCTGGCATCTGCCGGATCATTGGGACTTCTCACGCGGGGCTGCTTTTCCTGTGGCCTACCTGACGGCCTATTATGCCCTCCACCACGTGGCCCATCTCCAACCTGATGACAAGGTCCTGGTACATTCCGCCGCAGGCGGTGTGGGAACAGCCTTTCTTCACTTGCTCAAGGTCAATGGAAACCAGTCCGTGGGTGTTGTGGGCAGGGGCGAAAAGACGGGTTTTGCCGTGAATGCCGGTGCTTCTCTTGTGATCGACAAGGCCAGTGAATCCCTTTGGAAGTCGGCGGAAGATTTCAGCCCGGAGGGTTATGATATCATCCTGGACGCCAATGGCGCCTCCACATTGAAGGACTCTTACGGCCACCTCAAACCCGCCGGACGGCTTCTCATCTACGGTTTTGCCTCCATGTTTTCCCCTACCGGGAAAAAGAACTATCTGAAGTTGATATGGTATTATTTCAAGACGCCCCGATTCAATCCCTTCCGTCTCACCGGAGAGAACAGGACCATAAGCGGCTTCAACTTGATCTACCTTTTCGAAAAGAAGACCCTTTTTAGAGAGATAATGGAGACCTTGCTTCGGCTGGATAGAGAGGGCCGACTCCTCGAAATGCCCGTGAAATCCTACGATTTCGAGGACGTGGCAAACGCCCACAAGGCCATGGAATCTGGGAAAACAACGGGAAAACTCGTTTTAGTCACTTGACATCCGGATCTGAAAGACAATAAGGCCGCTGGGTATCCCAGCGGCCTAACTTTTTTCCTGGTCGGGACGACTGGATTTGAATACGACTTTCGTCTTTTTTCCAACACACTGACATTCCGACATTTTCTATTGATTTCAGCAGGTAAGACCAATTTCAGATTTGTTCAATAACCGAAATAAATTCAATAATCATGCTCAAAATCGAAAAAATGTGCCCCAAATGTGGCCCACCAGATGTATTCCGAGCACAACATATTATTTCTCGAAGCGCTTCGAGATTTTTGTTGAAACAGGGTGAGTGTGTATATTAGAGCCCCTATCCCGGTCCTGCACCAATAGCAAAAATATCTAGAAAATGCCCAAACCCAGAGAGGTTGTGGTGCCCAAAGTTTTCGGAACAGGACAAGTTGTGGACCATCAGTTTCAGAATGAAGTCAGAAAAATAGACCGAAAGTGGTTTAAATGTGCAAGAAAGTCACGAGAATTCAATGTTTCTTGACAAAGCAACCTCAGTTCAATAACATGCCAGACGAAATTCACGTTTTGTTACAGACAGTTGACCTCGAATTAACATGAACGAAATACGGTCGGGCCAATATTGACCCTCAACAGAGGGACCCATGAAGAGAATATTACCAATAGCCTCTA
>CAYOIU010000387.1:0-3826 GCA_964404085.1 uncultured Desulfobacteraceae bacterium
CCGCGATGGCCACTTGAAAATACCCCACTTGTGGCCGGGTCAAAATACCCCGGCGACAGGATGAAGTTAGTGTACTAATCTTCAGTGGAAAGGTCCATACTCTTTCCTTTTTCATCCTGGGTTTTTCGCTTACTTTTGGATAAGCGGGATGCGGCCTCCTTTAGGCGGTAACTTTTTCCCTCGAACTTAAGGAGATGCCCCCGGTGAAGGAGGCGGTCGAGGATAGCCGAGGAGGCGGCATTGTCCCTGAGTAGCTTGCCCCAATCTTCGATGGGTCGATTTGATGTAAGGAGCGTACTTTTTCTTGAAGCATAGCGATTCAAGATAATATCCAGCAAATCGTCAGCGGCTTGTTCCGGGATTTTCTTGCGCAGAAACAAATCGTCAATGACCAGCAGATCGGTTTCGGAGAAGAGTTTGTTGAGTTTTTTTCTCCGTTTAAGTTGGGTGGATTCGAAGAGGTCCTCGAAAAAGCTGTGGGCTTCCCGGTAGACGACTTTATATCCTGAGAGGATGGCGGCGTTGGCGACTGTTTTGGCGATGTGGCTTTTCCCTGTCCCTGGCGATCCTATCAATAAGGCGTCATGTCCGTCTTGAATAAATTTTCCGCTCACCAGTTCATAGATGTCCATCTTGGGTAGTTTCGGGTTGAAGCCCCAATCGAACTCCGTGAGGGTGGGTTGTTCTGTGAGACCGGATGCCTTGAAGCGGGTTTCAGTGAGGCGAGATTTTCGGAAATCCAATTCATCCTGAACCAGGTAGGCAAAGACCTCTGTGAAAGAAGCGCCCTGATTGGCCTGGATGATCCGGGTGTCGAGGGTGGCGATCATACCATGGAGCCGGATGGCTTTGAGATGTTTTTCCATTTCAGCAAGTGACATGTTCATGGGTTTATTGCCTCCTTGTTTTCTTTTTCATCCTATGATTCTCGTTTTGTTCAAATTATCCCTTGCCTGCGCAACGTACGAAGCTGTTCCACCGACAGGTCTGCCGGGTCCTGGATGGATTCCGGGATGGGTTCGGCTCGTTGACCATTGAAGGAGACCAACTGATCCCAGTCAAACACGGTCACAGGGAGGCCGTGGTGTGATAGCTGCTCTCGTACCTGCCGAACCCCGCTCTGTCCTGCCGGATCCCGATCCAGAAACAACAGGATTCGAGGAAACTGCACCCGGGCATGGATCCACGCCAACCGCTCGACTTGTTCCGCGGAGATGGCGCTTCCCATCAACGCGGCGACATTGCGGCAACCGGCTTCCACGAGCTTTGCCACATCGAAAAATCCTTCTGTTAGGATCAAGCCGAACTTGTTCGCTTGACGCCAAGCCTCTTCATCCAGCAGGATGTTTTCCTGGTTGTAGATCTCCCAGCCTTTTCGGAACGGATAACTCCAGTATTTTCCATGGGAGTCTTCTTGTTCGCGGCTCAGCGCCCGTCCGGCATGGCTGAGAATAACCGGCTGAAGACCGTGGCCGTTTTCTCTTACGCCACGAACCTGAAACACCAGCCGGGAGTTGAGGGGCGAGGCTGTCTTTGCCCACGACCGTTGAGACAGAAACCCGCACCCCAAATAACGGCAGGTGGCGGCCGATATGCCCCGGCGGTCTAATTCTGGATGATCCGGACGGAGATAACGACGCAGATCGATCTCGATAGCGGGGTTGGTGTTCTTCGAGGAACCCGGCTCAGCTTTTGCCACCTGCTGCCGCTGGCCGAACACAGATTGGGACTCCAGATGATTTACCGTGGAGATCCCTTCGGTCACCATCCACTGGGCTACCTCGAACATGGTCATCTCCAAACCCTGCCGACGTAACATCTCCCGACAAAATTGCATGATGCCACCCCCTTTGCCGCTGCTGAAGTCCTTGAAGATATTCTCCGACAAGCTGACGTGCATCGACGCCTTCTCTTCCTGCGTAAAGGGTGATTTGACCCAGATTTCATCGTCCCGACGGCTTCGTTTGTGATCCACTTCCAGGGCAAAGATCTTTATCACCTCCAGCCACCTCGCCTCTTGCCACACCCGGGGCAGTTGCTCCCTGGATATGGTTTTTGACTCGGAAGAAATGGTATTCTCAGGGATGGGTTTTTCCGGGGAAAACCCCCCGACGGCATGTTGATCCCAGAAAACGGCGTAGTCTTCTCCCGACCGAATCAACGGATGGTCTTGGGTGAGCCCGGATGGTTCAGCCTTTCTTTCATCGGCTTCCGCTGCCATGCTCTCCACCATACGCCGCAGGGCCTTGGAACTCTTCAAGCCGTTTGCTATCGCCACTTCGGCCGCTTTCTCCACGTACCGGGCCGAGTAGTGCCGGACCAGGTTGATCAGACCGTACATTCGGCGCTGGCCGCTTCGACCTTCTTCGTTAAACCACTGCTCACATAGCGAGAATGTGTGTGGCCCGATGATCTCGGCCCGGGCCAGCAATCTGTCCGTTTGCCGGGACGGATTGAAGATCCTCTCCCGTGGCTCCATGATCAAAGAACCCCGCCGCTTGCTCTTCGGATGGCGGCGAATCACCTCCATCCGGCGTGGATCCAGGATTTCGATTTCTTCGTCATAGACCCTTACGACCACCTTGCTGTACAGCGCAGCCGGACTGGCCGCATAATAACAATTGCCCACCTGTATCGTACCGTCGTCATAAACCGTTCGGGTTTCCTGACAAAAATACACAAACGGCGCCAGGGGCAATGGCCGCAGATAGGGTTTTTCTTCCCTAAACATCTCCTCTACCTGACGTTTGGCCCGACCATGAATCCGCAGCGCCGCCCAGCGCTCCTCCCAATGCCTCAGCCAATCATTCTGGGTCTCGATATGGTCGAATCTCCGCCCCTTCAAGCCGGTATTCTGAGTGTGTTTGACCCCATTTTCCACCGTTCCCTTTCGATTGGGATCGTTAACCCTCGCCGGATCCGCCACAACGCCATAGTGCTCCAACATCGCGGCATACAACACGTTGAGATCCGGATCATAAATATCCGGCTTGATTACGCCTTCCTTAAGGTTATCGAGGGTGATATATTGTGGGCATCCCCCAAAATATCGGAAAGCTTCCTCATGCAGCCGGCACCACGTTTCCTTGCTCGATTTCCATACCACTCTCCGGAAGGCCCGCCCGGAGTATTTCAATACCAAGACAAACAGCCGGGGCCGGCGATATTTCCCACTCTCATGAAGCGTTGGAGCACCTGCCCCATAGTCCACCTGTCCCTCTTCTCCAGGAAGAAATTCCAAACGGTCATACTGATGGGGATCCTTTCTCTTAAGCCCCCGCACAAACCGCTTCACGCTGTTGTACCGATGAGTGAATCCGAACAGCTCTACCAGATCCTGGTAGATGGCCATGGCGTTTCGCCCCAAACTCAGTTGTTCCTCGATCCACTCTCGATGCGGCTCACACGCGGAACGGGCGTGCTTCGGCAGGTTTTCCTCCTGAGCCGGTGGCCGGGGTGGGGGATTTTGGCCGGGTTCAATCCAAGAACCGGTGGCCACCCCTTCTAAAGTGGGGTAGTTTGAATGGTCAGTGTCTTCGGACAGAACCTCATGATACAATCGGTCATATCTTCGAATGGTCTTCCGATTGATCCCAGTCTTCCGGTTGATCTCTCGTTGACTGATTCCCTTTTCCAGTAACGTTTCAACTGTCGTTCTTAAGTTCGGCTTCAAAACGTTCATCCTTCCTTCCCCCCATTCGTGGATTCGATAAATGGGAGGTTCTACGTTCTGTCGCCGTTTTCAGCAATCTCTACTGGAAAATCAGCTGCTGGGTGGGGTATTTTGAAGTGGCCATAGGTGGGGTATTTTGGGTGGCCATCAGGG
>CAYOIU010000388.1:0-3797 GCA_964404085.1 uncultured Desulfobacteraceae bacterium
TGGATTTTTACCAACTACCTCTCCAAGGTCAGCGCGGAGTGGAAGAATAAGGTGGGCAACGGCAAATCTGTGGCCTGGCCGGCAGGGATCGGCGGAAAAGGCAACGAAGGCGTTGCATCTTATGTCAAGCGCATCAAGGGATCCATCGGCTACGTGGAGTATGCCTACGCCTTGCAGAATCATTTGCCTCACGTGAAATTGAAGAACCGTGACGGCGGGTATGTTGAGCCGTCGAGCGAGACGTTCCAGGCGGCTGCGGCAAACGCGGACTGGACCCATGCGAAAAATTTCTACATGGTTCTCACGAACCAGCCCGGGAAAGACAGCTGGCCGATTACCGGTGCGAGTTTTATCCTGGTGTATAAGAAACAGTCAAAACCGGATACTGCCAGGGCCGTGTTGAAGTTTTGTGACTGGGCCTATCGAAACGGCGCAAAGATGGCTCAGGATCTTGACTATATTCCCATTCCCGCGAAGGTTGTCAAGCTGGTGGAATCGACCTGGCAACGGGAGATCAAAGATTCGCAGGGTCGGCCGATCTGGAAATAATTTTGGGACAGAGCTCAGCGTTCAGGTTTCAGTGTTCAGAAAGCCTTATCTGACACTTGAAACCTGGAGCTGACAGCTGCATGTGCAAAGCCAATCTACCGGTTTTTCTGGAGTTGATAAGCAGCTTTTGTGAAGATCAACCCAGCTTGAGCCAGTGGATCGAAAAACAGGGCCAACCGGCTCAACGGGCAAACCGGTAAACCATGACAGACAAATGAAAACCAAAAAGACACCTGAGGGTGCCATGAATACCCGCATTCAGCGGGGCATGATTATTGACAGGCTGTTTTCTCACTCCACACGCATCTTCGCGTGGGCTGTTCTGATTGTGATCGTCGCCATTGTTGTATCATTGTTTGTTGGCGCGGCGCCATCCATCAGGAAATTTGGGCTGGGTTTCCTGGTCAGTACCGCCTGGAATCCGGTTATCGAGGATTTTGGAGCCCTTGTCTCCATTTACGGCACACTGTTGACATCGGCCATCGCCATGCTCATCGGAGTTCCGGTAAGTTTCGGGATCGCCCTTTTTATTACCGAGCTTTGCCCTCCGTTCCTGAAACGTCCCATTGGAACGGCTATTGAATTGCTGGCCGCCATTCCAAGCATCATTTACGGCATGTGGGGGCTGTTTGTGTTTGCACCGCTGTTCGGTGATTTTGTCCAGCCCTGGGTCTCCGATCACCTTGGCGCCGTGCCCCTGGTCGGAGCCCTGTTCAGCGGGCCGCCGCTGGGAATCGGTATCCTGACGGCGGGCATTATCCTGGCCATCATGGTCATCCCTTTTATGAGCGCGGTGATGCGGGATATGTTTGAGGTCGTACCGGATGTTTTGAAAGAATCTGCCTACGGCATCGGCGCAACCACCTGGGAGGTGGTTCGTCACGTGGTGCTGCCTTACACCAAGATCGGGGTTGTGGGGGGCATCATGCTGGGGCTGGGCCGGGCCCTTGGCGAAACCATGGCGGTTACTTTTGTGATCGGGAACGCGAATCGTATTCACGCTTCTTTATTCATGCCTGGAAACACCATCTCCTCAAGCCTGGCCAACGAGTTCACAGAAGCGGAGGGCGAGATGTACACTTCGTCCCTGATTGAGCTGGGCCTGATTCTCTTTCTCATTACCTTCGTGGTATTGGCGTTTGCAAAGTTCCTGCTCTTTCGTATTGCGGGCCGGGAAGGGAGGAGAAGCTGATGCAACCGCTGACTGATGCGGGCCTGTATCGCCGCCGCAGGTTTGCCAATGTTTCGATTCTCAGTATTTCATTGTTGACAACGGCTTTCGGATTGTTCTGGCTGATATGGCTCCTGTGGACGCTGTTAAGCCAGGGGCTCCAGTATCTCGATCTGACCATATTTGTTCAGGCGACAACGCCACCGGGCAGTAATGGCGGCCTTGGCAACGCCATTCTGGGGAGCATTGTCCTGACGGTGGTAGGTGTGCTGATCGGGGCGCCTGCCGGAATTCTTGCGGGGACCTATCTTTCCGAATTCGCGCGGGATTCAAAAGTGGCTCCGGTGATCCATTTTGTAAACGACATCCTGCTGAGCGCCCCTTCCATCATCCTTGGGGTGTTTGTTTACGAGGTGGTGGTAGTCCGAATGGGACATTTTTCAGGATGGGCCGGATCGCTGGCGTTGGCCCTCATCGCTTTGCCCATCGTGGTTCGCACCACAGAGGATATGCTGCACCTGGTACCGAATTCCGTGCGCGAAGCGGCGGCGGCGCTGGGAGCGCCCCAATGGAAGGTCACCGTGGCTATTGTGTTTCGTGCGGCCAGGAGCGGTATTCTCACCGGCATCCTGCTCGCTGTGGCACGCATCAGTGGGGAGACCGCCCCGCTCTTGTTTACGGCGCTGAATAATCAATTCTGGAGTCATTCCCTGAATGAGCCCATCGCCAACCTGCCGGTGGTGATTTTTCAGTTTGCCATGAGTCCTTATGATGATTGGCAGCATCTGGCCTGGGCCGGAGCCGTTTTGATCACATTGGTTATTTTGCTCATAAACATTTTGGTGCGGGTGTTCCTGAAAGCTCCAAAATCGAGGTATTAACACCATGAACATGAAGAAGTATTCCGTCGCGCCGCGCCCATCGCTCCCTGAAAATGAGCCGAATGCAGGGCCTGGTCCGGGAATTCACCAAACAGTCATTCCGAGGAGGGTGAAGGCTGAAATGGGCGAGATCAAGTTATCCGTCCGCAATCTTGATTTCTTCTATGACAAATCACAGGCGCTGTTCTCCATCTCCCTGGATATCCCGACCAATCAGGTCACTGCCTTCATAGGTCCCTCGGGATGCGGAAAATCCACCCTGCTGCGTTGCTTCAACCGCATCTATGAAATATATCCCAAGCAGGGGGCCGCGGGAGAGATTTTGCTTGATGGCCGCAACATCCTCGACCAGGGGGAGAATCTCAATCTGCTGCGGTCCAAGGTCGGTATGGTGTTCCAGAAGCCGACCCCTTTCCCCATGAGTATTTATGACAATATCGCTTTCGGCATCCGGCTGTATGAGCGGCTTTCACGCGTGGAAATAGATGAGCGGGTGGAATGGGCGCTCAGAAAAGCGGCCATTTGGGATGAGGTCAAGGACAAGCTGACCCATATCGGCACGGATATCTCAGGGGGGCAGCAACAGCGCCTCTGTATAGCCCGGGCCATTGCCATCAAACCGGAAATTGTGCTGCTCGATGAGCCTGCCTCAGCCTTGGACCCCATATCGACCCTGAAGATCGAGGAATTGATTGACGAATTGAAAGAGGATTACACCATTGTGATTGTCACGCACAATATGCAACAGGCAGCCCGGGTGTCTGATTACACAGGATTTCTGTACCTGGGAAAACTTATTGAGTATGATGAGACATCGAAAATATTTACCAGGCCTGGGAAAAAACAGACGGAGGACTATATTACCGGGAGGTTCGGGTAGGGGGAATGGTCATGAAAAGACACTTGCAGGTTGAGCTGGAAAAATTGAAGAAACGGATCCTGCTAATGGCGGGGATGGCGGAGGAAAGCGTGCAAAACGCGGTAAAGGCCCTCAAGTCCCGGGATCTGGACCTTGCGGAAAAAACCATAGAAGGGGACCAGGTTATCAACGAACTGGAGGTGGAGATTGAGGAAGAATGTCTGAAGATCCTGGCACTCCATCAGCCTGTTGCCGTGGATCTCCGGTTCATCTCCGCTGTCATCAAGATCAATAACGACCTGGAGCGGGTAGGTGATATGGCGGTCAATATTGCCGA
>CAYOIU010000389.1:0-3793 GCA_964404085.1 uncultured Desulfobacteraceae bacterium
GGGAATCCAGGAGCATTTGCCGGTAGTCCTTCAGCTTGCGGCTCTTCACATAGTATTGCCACACCATCCGGGTCTGGTCCAGCTTCCTTCCTGCCACGAAGAGCTTGTGTTGGTTAATGAAATCCTGATCCACAAAACTGTTGATGAACATGAAGTCGCAGAAGTCTTCACGGACCTTAAAGATGAAGTCCCTGCCCTCACCGGTCTGCCTGTCATACTTTTTCCGCTGGTCCGCATCCAGAAGCCTTTCAAAGGAAAAATCCAGTTTCCCTTTTTCCGCCATTTCCTCCACATAGTAGAAAAGGCGCATACCCAGGGCATAGGGGTTCAGGCCCACCCTCGGCATGGCGGTGACCCCGGAATTGACCCTGGCAAAATCGACCTCATGTCCTTCTATGCGATCATCCTGGAGGAAAAGGGTTTCGTGCCAATAGCTCGCCCACCCCTCGTTCATGATCTTGGTCCGTATCTGAGGCTGGAAAAACAGGGATGTCTTGCGCACCACCTGGATGATTCCCTTCATCCACTTGTTCTCTTCCCTTTTCAGGAAGGGCGACCGGTTCAGGATGAACTGGAGCAGGTCCACCCGGTGTTCAGCCTTTTTTTCAAGACTCTTTTTGAAAAAGGCCTCAAATTCCGGGTGTTCCTTTTCGATTTCCGAAAAAAAGATCTCCTCCCCTTTCATGCCGTATTCCTTCAAACATTCATTGTATCTTTCGATTTTCTTTAGGTATTCGCTTACCGGGGTCTTCCTGTTCTGCTGCAGAAAGACGTCAAAATAGAAATCGCGGCGTTTTGAACCCGGCTTCAAGGGTGAAATACTGTACTGCGCCAGCTCGTTGTAATAGCCCACCAGGTTGTCGACACCCCTGGCGAACTCGATGATATAATCCACCCAGCGGCCCTTTTCGCTCCTCATTCTAGCGATCAACCGTTTGTCGGCCAGGGCCTGGCCTCCGAAATCATAATCCCAGGTGTGACGGAAAAACAGATTGTTCTGAAAAAAGTCGATGTGGGCCAGGACGTGATAAAAAATCATGACGTTCAGCCAGTCCGGGTTGTTGTCATTATAAAAAGAGATGGCAGGACTGGTATTGATGACCGTCTCATAAGGGTTGTGGGGATAGAGTTCATACCGCCCCTTTTCCTTCAGGACTTCCACATCATGAACCCAGTAGTCGTAAAGGGTGGGGATCATCATTTTCGGCGACAATTCCAGCAGATCCCGGTTGGTCACGATGTATTCCAGGGTCTCATCCCTGAAATCCAGACCCGCCCCGCGGGCTCGCTCCTTGCAACCTTCCATGATCGCCTTGGTATGTTGACTAACGAGTTCCATGTTCCCCTTTTATGAAATAAGCCTCCTTATCCCCTCAATCAGCCGGGGTTCATCAGCATCCTGCCCCATGGCATCCAGCCTTATCAGTTCAGGTTTTTCAGCCGGAAGTCCGGATTTCTTCAAATATTTTTCCGCCTCGGTTTCCCTGCCAATGACCTGTTTCACGACGGTGACGCCCACCCTGTTGGCATAGGCCAACATCTTCTTGATCTCCGGAATGGCCTCTTTCCCTTCCGTGTCCCAGTCGTCCCCGTCGGTCCCATGGAAGACATAGATGTTGTAGTCCCTTGCCAGGTTCTCTTTTTTCACGATCTCGTTCACCAGACGGAAGGCGGATGCAATCTTGGTCCCACCTGCCACCTGGGAATTGTAGTAGGTGTAGAAATCCTCCACCTCTGTGGCCTCCGTATCGTGGAGGACAAACCGGGATTCCACCTGTTTCTCGTACTGGTAAAGCAGCCAGCTGTAGATCAGGACGTGCTGGGTCACGACCAGTTGCGTGGGATTGCCTGCCATGGAGCCTGAATAGTCCCGGAGAAAAAACACCATGGCCTGGGATTCATAGTCTTTTTCCTTGGAAAGGATTCGATAGATCTTGTCATAGGGTGATATGAGAAATCGCGTGGCATCTATGTCATCGATATCAGGAATATTTCCCAGGTTGATATTGGTTTCCACGATTTTCTTGAGGGTGGCCTTTTTGTCCAGTATCTGGCCGAACCCCCTGTGTTTGTCCGTCAGGTCATAGGTATAGCGCGTGAACGATCGCTTCTTTCCCTTGTCCTTCAGGTTGGGGAGTTCGAATTTCTCGGAGAGGATTCTCCCAAGGTCATAGGCATCGGACTCCACTTCGTGCCGTCCGCCTTCTCCCTGGCCCGGGCCTTCCCCTCCGCCTTCCTCCGGTTCACGGACCGGCTGTTCTCCGATGACCTCGCCCTCTTCTCCTTCTCCCGACCCGCCGGACCCGCCGTCTTCCTCTGTAGGTTTTCGAACCCTGTCGTGGATGAGTTTTTCCTCCACGGTGGTGGGCACCACAACGATCCGGTCTTTCCCCCCTTTCCCGGGCTTGACCAACCTTCCTACACGGATCTTTTTCGGAAACCCATCCTTTTCCCTCTGTTTGTCTCTTTCGAGCAACTCGTCAATGGAGTAGAGACAGGTGAGGTAGGGACTCCGGGGTGGCGGCATGGCCTGCAGAAAAGACAGGTCGTCGAAGGCATACACGGTTTCCGGCTGAGGGCGGAACTCCCCGGTGCCTTCTGCGTTGGAAGTGCCTGGAAGAGCATGGCTCCCCCGGCCATTGAGCTCGAAAAGGATCCTTTCTTCCTGATCAGTCTCCAGACCTTCCGCCTTGAGTTTTTCAAATATCTTCCAATCTTTGGAATTCATGGTTTTACCTATTTGCTCTGCAGATCACCCCACGCCTCCGGCAAGACAGGCGGGCTCAATCCCGCCTGTGGCGGGACTCAACCTTATTGTTCATCCTCCTGGGTGCAGAAATACTCGATCGTCTTCTGGGCGCAGGTCCTGCAGTAACCCAGTTTTTTCAACATGGTTTCGATCATGCGGTCGTAGAGCTTCTGGTTTTCCTCATTGGTGCGATTGGCCAGGGCTCCGATGAGGCTGCCGGCACCCGCGATATCGGATTTCAGTCTCACGTCCGTCACGGCCTTGACCAGTTCCAGGTTGTCCATGAAATCATAGTTGGGGTCCACGGATATCTTCTGCCCGTAGATCTTGCGGATGGAAGTCCTGAAGGTCTCCCGCTGCTCCTCGGTCTTGAGCTGCAAGCGCTCTTCCACGCTCTTGATGAAGCGCTCGTCGATCTTAAGGGCCTTGAGTTCATTGCTCTGGGGGTCCTTGTATTTCCACATCTTGTCGGGGCCCAGGCTTTCGGCGTCTATGCCTATGATCATATTCACATAATTCATGACATCCTTTCGAATGGCAAAGGGTTCATCCATGTAGGCGTTGAACATCTCCGTCATGATCCGTTCGCGATAGAGTCCCTTGGCGGTTTTGAGATCCTCCAGATACTTGATGCGGTCATTGGCCTCGCTCACGTAGTCCAGTATGATCCGTTCCAGGGTCTTGAAAATATCACAGGCAAACATGCACTCCCCTTCGTTGGTCTCCGAACTTTCAATGAGGAGTTGAAGCGACCTTCCCAGGTTTCGCTGTCCCAGACCCTTCTGTCCGAAACGGTTTGTGATTTGAGGATCCTGGTTGAGGCTGTCAATGACTTCGGCCAGGGTCTTGATGCTCTTTTCACCCGCGACCTCGCCCGCCGCCAGCTTCATGGTCTCGATGGGTGTCAATTTCTCGGAACGCGGCAGCCGGGTCAGGACCACTCCCACGGATGCGGCGTAGTTCAGGTTGGGGTCCTGGTGGAGTTTTTCCCTGGTCAGTGTGGTCCTGGCTTCACTCCCTATGGTATAGGCGGTGAGGTCTTTC
>CAYOIU010000390.1:0-3793 GCA_964404085.1 uncultured Desulfobacteraceae bacterium
AACACCCATTCGTATTGTTTCTCAGTGAAGAGCCTTTTCTTGAACCCCGGGTCGCCAATCAGCTGGTCCAGAAGCTCTCTTCTGAAACCCTTCGGGATGAGGAGGAGCGGACTGTCGTGACTGGGGCAGGCAACCTCCAGATAGGCTTTTTTTGACGATCCGAGAAATTGATCTCTCAGGGTACCACCAGGTGTGACCGGATCCTCACTGGCAAGATCTCGAAGCTGCAAGAGCAGGGCATGGGCTTCGTTGTCAAGGTGTGATCCCAGTTCCTTTTTGTCGAGCTTCCAGACGGTCTCGTAGCAGGCGCCTTCTTCCGTATGGGTGTATTGTTCAAATTTCAGAAGGAGATTGTTCAGGAAGGTGCTCTTTCCACAACCGTGGGGGCCTTCAAAGATGTATATCCTGTTCTGCTGGGCGCCGCTCCTGAGGGAGTTGACCTGATTGATAAACCGGTTGGCAAAGAGTCGGTCGGCAAAGAAAGGATGATCGGTGCCTTCTACGAAAAGTCTGCTGCAATCATAGTAGGCATAATTGATGGTTTCCGGATCGTCGGGATACTCATCGATGCCCTCCCCGACATAGCTCTTGACCATGTCGTGGAACACCTGGAAGATGTCACGGAAGATCCGTTCAGGTTCTCCGGTGGCGAGTTCTAGAAAGGCCTGGAAGGAAACCGGAGAACCACGGCTTCTCTCCTGGATATTCTCGCACAGGCTGTTCAGGAGGTCATCAACGGAGTTCATGCCTGCCTCCTTTATGGGGTTCACATGCTGTCCTTGTCACATTACCTGGAAGAAAAGCAATTTGTGTGCCACATTACAGCCCGGTTTTTGCGAGAGATATTCTATTAAGACGGCGAATCAGCCGGTATCCAACAAAGAAAGTCCATTTTCCCAGGTAACAAGTCGGAGAGTCGTCCCCGAAGGACCACTGAACCAGACGGTCCAGCTGTCTTTTAAATCATTATACCAGATCAAGAAATTGATGTAACCGTAAAAAGTCCGGTCCTCAGGACTTTCTGCTCAAATTCCTTGATTTAAGCATTTCGCCTCCTCGGCAGGAGCCCTTGGCATCATTCCCACGAAGCTGGGAATCCACACATCGGCATTTTTTTGACAGGTGCGGAAGCGTGGTGAAGGGTTGCGGCTCTTGATAATAGAGCCGGATCTTTGCCTTTATTAAGATATTGCATTTTCCGAACCCATGCGGCATATGATTTACTTGTTGCATTGCGAGCGGAAACAGAACATGCAGCCACCCGTTTATTGACGACAAAAAAGCATGAGGAGGAATCATGCCCCGAAATCCCAGAAACCTTTCGACAGATCTTCGCGGTGTAGGGAGTTTGGCGATCGACGCCATTACCGGCATTACCGATATTGTAGAATCATTACATCACACGATAAGCAGTTTTTCAGGGATACCTGGCGCACCAGATCAACATCGGACAAAGGGTATCACGGGAATGGTTTACCGGAACATCCGTACGGTTACTGAATTGGTGGGGGACGGAATAGATGCTCTGCTCGACCAACTCAGCTCGATGCTCGGAGAAAAGGACTCATCCCCCGGGCGTGAAGCGGTTCTTTCCGCATTGAATGGTGTCCTCGGCGACCATCTTGTCGCCAGGAACAATCCGCTTGCCATTCCCATGCAGTTTCGCCGTAATGGAAAACCATTGAAAAAACAAGCGCTTTCCGAAGCGATTCAGCAATCCAACGGCAGACTTGCAATAATGGTGCACGGATCATGCATGAATGATTTGCAATGGAACAGGCAGGGACACGACCATGGCGCAGCCCTGGCCCGCGATCTGGGACTCGCGCCGGTTTATCTCCATTATAATACCGGACTTCACATCTCTGAAAACGGCAGAAAATTTTCCGATCTCCTTGAAACAATCATCGATCAATCGACTCAACCGATAGCGCTTTTCATCATCGCCCACAGCATGGGAGGGCTTGTTTCCCGGAGCGCCTGCCATTACGGAAAAACATGCGGTCATACCTGGCTGAATCATCTTCGAAAGCTCGTATTTCTCGGCACGCCGCATCACGGGACACCATTGGAAAAAGCCGGCAACTGGATCGATATCATCCTGCAAATAAGCCCGTATAGCGCCCCCTTTTCCCGCCTCGGAAAAATCCGGAGCTGTGGCCTTACTGATCTGCGTTATGGCAATGTGGTGGACGATGATTGGAAAGGACGCGACAGATTCGAATTTTCAGGGGATCAGCGGATCCCCGTGCCTCTGCCTGAAGGCGTGCAGTGTTATTCAATAGCCGCAACTACCGGCAAAAAATCAAACACGCTCGGTGATGATCTTATTGGAGACGGTCTCGTGACATTAAGCAGCGCTTTGGGGCGTCATAAGAATGCTGAATTGAATCTTTTGTTTCCGGAAACCCATCAGTGGATCGGCTATAATATGAAGCATATGGATCTTCTCAATCATCCGGAAGTATATGAAACCATCAAAAAGTGGTTAAGATCTTAAGGTAGCTTGGTCCGGGACAGACAGGCTTTCAGATATATATTTGACCAACCTGGGCTAAATGGCTATAGTAGGTCTATCGCTTTTCCAAAATAAGAGTGCGCAATGATTATCAATGTGTACAAAGCTAAAACAAACCTTTCTAAACTTATCGATATGGCTTATCACGGCGAAGAGGTGATAATTGCAAAGAATAATTTACCCCTTGTTGAATTAGTGGTGCATAAGCCTAAAGCGAAACGCAATCTTGGTTTACTTAAAGGAAAAATCAATATTCCAGATAACTTTATGGATGAGGATGAGGTGATAAATGCCATGTTTTATGGTGATCACTCGTGAAGATTCTCGTTGATACCCATATTTTCTTATGGATGTTGTCCTGTCCTGAAAGACTCAATGATAAGAGGCGTTATGAACTGGAGTCTCCAGCAAACGAAATCTTACTGAGTGCCATGAGCATTGCCGAGCTGATGCTTAAACGTTCGATTGGCAAAATTGATTTCGAGTTTGATCCGCTTGAAATGGCGCAGAAAACGGCACTTGAGATACTCAGCTTTTCTGGGACCGAAGCCATTGTTTTGAGTGAATTGCCACTTCACCACAAAGATCCTTTTGATCGGATGTTAATAGCGCAGGCCCTTATAAACAGGCTTTCACTGATGTCTGATGATTCCAAATTCCTGCAATACGATTGTAAGATTATTTGACCATAAAACAGGCTGACCGATCTGTCGATCTGCGCGATCTGCGATCTGGGTCGACCAAGACAACTATTTGAAATACTGAGGTAATAGATATGAAAATGGTCCGTTTTTGGGCTTAGAGCGCCATTTTTTGCCTGGAAAAGGCGCATTTAAGAAAGCGGCGAGGAAATGCCAAGAGCGAATCGGCATTACTTGAATTCAGCAGACAAAACATTTCTGGAAAGGTTGGGCAATAAACTTAACCGGGTGGTTGTTCCTCGAAAAAGAGGGAGGCAGGCATGCTAAAAAAGATTTTTGCTGAAGGGATGATGTTGTTAATCATGTTACTCGGAGCAGCTTTGTGTTCCACTCCGTTAATGGCCGCAGAATTTAGCGCGGATATAAACCAGAGGCTCCACGGCACGGCCCTCACCGGCAGGATATTCGTCAAGGGCGAGAAATACCGTGTTGAACAGCAGGATGCCAAAGGCTGCCGGATATTCTTCATCGTCGACCAGAAGGCTGATCTGACTATTGTCGTGGACCCTTCTGATGAAGTCGGCTAACCTGGGTACAGCAGACATGGTCAAGATGCTTATCTCCCGTGGAGCCA
>CAYOIU010000391.1:0-3791 GCA_964404085.1 uncultured Desulfobacteraceae bacterium
AGGAAAGGCCAATGCCTCTGAGCGGTTTTCTGTCCCTGCGCTTCTCTACCCACCCAACCGCCTTGGTTGCTTTGGAAACGCACTCATTAAGGCCGCAGCTTTTGATTTTCCACCCGTGGACACTGACCGTATTCGGCCCGATATCGTTTCTAATTCGTAATTCAGCAGGATCAATGCCCAGGTGATCAGCAATCATATCCATGGAAGACTCGAGCACAAAGGTCATTTGTGAGTTCCCAAAACCACGGAAGCAGCTTGTCGGCACCGTATTGGTATAGATTGTATACCCTCTTGCCCTGACATGTTTGAAGCGATACAGGGAGTCAACCCGGTAACAGGCTGTAGAAACAATGGCCTGGGCGTAAACAACCCTCGCTCCCGCGGCCCCCACCACCTGCACCTCTTTCCCGGTGAGAAGGCCGTCCTTGGTTGCACCCAGCTTGATGTCAATGTACATGGGCACGCGAGGATTTCCGGCAATGAAGTCATCGTGACGTGTATTGATGATCTTCACCGGTCTACCGGCCTTCCGAGCCAAGATGGCGGCTACCAGGTGGACGTTGTTTTCCATTTTCGCACCAAAAGCACCCCCATAGTCCGGGACAACGACTCTCACTTTTTCCAGAGACACCCCAAGGGCCTTGGCGTAGGTGATGCGCATCATGCTGGGGATCTGGGTCCCGACCCAGAATGTGAACCTGCCTGTTGGATCCACGTCCACCAAGGCTCCCATTGGCTCCAGATAGGCCTGGTACACTTGGTTGGTGTAATAACGATCTTCATACACAAAGTCCGAGTTTTTGAGTGCGTCATCCACATTCCCCGCCTCGATCTTGAATTCAGCAGCAATGTTCCCGGGCTTGTCTTCATGAATCAGGGGGGCACCCGGCTTCATGGCTTCAATCGGATCCGTGACAAAAGGGAGTTCCTCGTATTCAACCTCTATCAAGTCAAGGGCCTCTTCGGCGGTATCCTCGTCTATGGCAGCTACGGCGACGACCTCGTCTCCACAAAAACGCACCCTGTCTTTGGCAAAAATCGACCAATCCTCGGTTCGCGGCCCAAACATGACTCCTGGTGTATCTGCATAGGTCACAACCGCCTTCACTCCAAAAAGCGTCTCCGCCCGGGTCGTGTCTATCTGCTTGATGCGGGCATGAGGATAAGGGCTCCTTAAGATGCGACCGTGAAGCATATTGGGCAGAACCAGATCCGACACGAATCTGGTCTGACCCATAGCCTTTTCCATTCCATCGATTTGAGGATAGGAACGCCCTACCACGTTGAGGTCACTCATTTTTTTCCTCCCTGTCCCGGACACCCTATTCAGGTTTGGACGTGCCACAGGACTGAATCGCTTCAACAATCTTGCTGTAACCCGTGCAGCGACATAGGTTTCCTGCGATTGCAGATCGAATCTCACCTTCCCTGGGATGGGGATTCTCGTCCAACAGGGCCTTGGCCGACAGGATCATCCCGGGCGAGCAATAGCCGCACTGAATCGCTCCCTTCGCGGTAAATGCTTCCTGAAGAGGATGGGGTTTTCCCTCCCTAGCCAATCCCTCGATGGTAACAATCTCTCGCCCATCTGCCTGTGGTGCCAGGACCAGACAAGAATCGACCGGTAACCCATCCATGAGAACGGTGCAGGAGCCACACTTGCCCCCGCCACAACCCTTCTTGGTGCCTGTCAGACCCAGATCCTCTCGAAGCACATCAACAAGGGTCCGGTTGGGCTTGACTTCAAGCCGGTAATCTTCTCCGTTTACCGTGATCGTTATGGGAACTTCCAATTTCAATTACCTCCTGCTTTCAATATGGCGTTCACAACCCTTTCCCCTGCACGCCGGACATACACATCCACCATTTCCCGCCGATAATCAGCCGAAGCGCGGATATCGCTGATGGGTCTTGTCACCGCAACAGCAGCCCGCGCTGCATCGGGGAGTGCTTTGAGGACTTCATTCCGTTTGAGCCCCTTAAGCATTGCCTCCGCCTCAGGCGCTCGGATAGGGGTTGGAGCGACGCCCCCGAGCCCGATAGCGACCCGGGTCAGGCTTTCACCAGCACGGTCGGTCTCAGCCTGGAAGGCGACCCCCACCAGCGAGAGATCAACCGCCTTCTTGCGCATCAATTTGAGGTAGCAGCCGGCAGATGGAGATTTGGGTATTTCAATAACAATTTCCTTGAGGAGCTGGTTCGGAGCGAGAGCAGTTTTTCCCGGTCCGGTAAAAAAGGAGCTGAGCGGCATTTCCTTTTCGCCCTCCACATCCGCTACGACAACTCGCGCATCCAAGGCCAGCAAAGGCGCCGCCGAATCAGCAGCCGGGGATGCATTGCAGAGATTTCCCCCGATAGTCGCCACATTACGGATCTGCCAGGAGCCGATCAGGGAGACTGCTTGGCCTAGAATGGCTATTCCTTCGTTCAATAGTGCATTCCGGGACAGGTTTGTATGGGTTTCCAGAGCACCAATTCTCACTGCCGCCTTCTCTTCTCGAACGAAACCCAATCCTTTAACTTTACTCAAGCTGATCACCTGTGGAGGGAGGATTGTCTTGTGTTTCATTGCCAAAACAAGATCAGTGCCTCCAGCCAGAACCTTTGCATCCGGCCCAAACTCGGCCACTAGGTTTAGGGCCTCTTCCAAATCAAACGGTGCGTGGTATTCAAAAGGGCGAATCCTCATTGCACACTCCTTGTTTCTTTAGAAAAAATCTCCGGAAGCCTTTCCCGGCACCGCTTCCTCTGCGTCTGCATAGATTTGTTCTAAAACCGCTTCCATGCTTCGATCCAAGTGGTCATTCATGGCTTTCTTTGCTGTAATTAGTTTTTTTCCCTTGATTGCTCTAATGACCTCTTCGTGTTCATTTATGACTTCTTCCCAACGACTTTCTCTGTCTAAAGCCTGAATAGCCATGAGATGAATCAGGTCGCGGATGTTCTCAAGGATATTGAAAAAGCGTCGGTTTCCAATCATTTCACAGAATGCCAAGTGAAATACCCGGTCAAAATGTATATAGGTATCAGAATTCTTCTTCTTCCAGGCTTGCCGCTGATCATCTATACTCTTTTCAAGCTTGGAGAGATCTAATGGGGGGGAGGCCTTGACAATTTTTTCCAGAGCAACCAACTCGATGGCCTTGCGTAATTCGAAGATTTCTTCCACATCATGCCTGGTGTAATGTTTGACCATGACGCCTTTTCGCGGCAGATAGGTGATCAATCCCTGCGATGAAAGCTCCAGAAGCGCCTCTCTTACAGGTGTCCTGGATATCCCAAGCTCTTTGGCGAGAGCCATTTCGTTATAAACCTCACCCGGGAGAAACTGTCCGGCCAAAATAGAGTCACGCAGTGTCTTGTAAGCCATTTTAGCGAGAGGAAGAGGTTGTGTAATGGCCTTGAGCTTTGGCATATGTATCTCCTTTTTGGTGGTATTGTATTTGATATATTACATACGCAATGCAATATGTCAAGAAAAAAATGATGCTATAGCTTCGGGGCAAATTTTGAATGCCAGGGATTGGAAAAGTTGAGAAGGAAAATGAAGGTGGTTAAATGGCGAGGCTATCCCCTCAGTCGTTCTCGGAGACGGGTATAGCGTTTCTCGGTCTTGTCGTTATTCACGGCGATCCCCAGAGCCTTTCTGGTACCCACCAGCACCACGAGTCGTTTTCCCCTGGTGACGGCGGTGTAAATAAGGTTTCTCTGGAGGAGCATGTAATGTTGTGTCAGGACGGGAATCACCACGGCCGGGTATTCAGAACCCTGTGATTTGTGCACCGATATGG
>CAYOIU010000392.1:0-3784 GCA_964404085.1 uncultured Desulfobacteraceae bacterium
GGCCATTTTGGATTTTGCTGAGAACAGCAAGAAGACCAAGTTTTACTTCAAAGACCTGGAAAGGGCAGTGCAAAAGACCATTCCTGATGCAAAAGCCAGGATGATCAAAAAAGCCGCAACAGCCCTCATCAATGAAGAAAAATTGATCTATTTTTCCACCGGCAGCAGTACCATGTATGGCCTGAAGGGAAGAGGTGTTACCGAGGATCACTAACCTCAGTTTTTAGTGATGTTGGTGGGTCCTGAAACACACTCCGTGAGACAAGAGGCCGCGGTCCTGTATGGATTGCGGCCTCTTTTTATGGTAACCGTTCACGGGTTCAGTTGAATCCTGAACCTGGAAACCGTTATTTTTTATTTGCAGGGGATTGATATGAAGAAACCACAAGGGGCGGAGGAGTTTATTGCGCAGCAGAAGGAAATACTGAAACAGAATTCCGATTGCGCCAGCTCGAGTTACAATCTTGGTGTGGCCCTCATGGGCCAGGAAAAACTGGATGAGGCCATAGAGGCATTCAACGATGCCATCAGTAACAGTGGCCGAATGTTTGAGGGGTATGTAAATCTCGGATATATCTATTTCAAGAAAGGGGATCTCGAGCAGGTCATCGAGGTCAACAAAAAAGCTATCGAGATAGAACCCCGGTATGCCCGGGGGTATGCCAATCTGGGATTTGCCTATCTGCAGCTTTCAAGGACCGAAGAGGCTATCGATGCGCTGAATAAGGCCATTGAATTGAATTCGGATATTGTGCAGGCATGGAGCAATCTCGTCAATGCCCATCTCCAGAAAGGAGACGTGGTGAAGGCCATCGAGGTCGGAGAGACGTTGGTTGAAAAGGCACCTGATTTCGCCCTTGGGCAGAACAACCTCGCCTTTGCTTGTTACAGTAATGGGGACTATGAAAAGGCGATTTTGCACCTGGACAAAGCTGTTTCCCTTGGATTCGAAGCCCATCCGGAATTTCTCAAGAAATTAGAGCCTCATCGCAAAAAATGATGGCCATGCCTCTTTTCAAGGAGTACGAGCGTCTTGCGGCCAGGGCGGATCTCGCATTTGCGGAAATGCGCACTCAATATCCCTCCTGCGTCAAGTGTGCACCCCTCTGCTCCGATTGCTGTCACGCTGTTTTTGGCCTGTTTCTGATCGAAGCGGCCTACCTGAGATCCTGGTTCGAAAAACTTGGCAGGAAAGAGAGACGCCAGGCCGTGACCAGGGCCGACAAGGCTGAAAAGGAAATGGGGAGAATGATAAGTGAGGCGCAAAGAGGAGGAGACGAGCAGGGCTCCTACTCCCTTGAAAAAACCAGGATTCGGTGTCCACTCCTGAATGAAGCCGATGAGTGCGTGTTGTACCCACACCGGCCCATCACCTGCCGGGTGTATGGCATTCCAACAGCGATTCAGGGAAAGGCCCATGTCTGCTGGAAGGCGAAGTTTGAAAAAGAAAAATCATACCCTGCCTTCAATCTCGACGAAGTGAACAAGGAACTTTACCATTTGTCCAGGAAAGTCTTACAGGGAGTGGGGGGAAGTGACCCATCAAAGGCAACGTTCTTGGTAAGTGTTTCCAAGGTCATCACGACCCGGACGCCGGATTTGATGGAAAAAATTTTTCTGTGATGGAACAGAGTTCCTTGACGTGGCCGGGAAGGTGCTCCATGGTAAGACTCAGCTCTTCCCGGGCCCCTTTTTCGTAGATCTCAAGGAGTGGTTGGAAGGCCGTAATAAGTTCTGCCGGGGAAAAGGATTTGAGGAGATCAAGGAAGTCCCGAGCATCGGTTTCTTTGAAATAGCCGTCACGGCTCATAGTCTTGAGCGCCTCAAAAAAACCTTCCGTCACCGCCGACAGGATATTTCCTTCGATCCAGGTCACCTCGCCCACCCCATCGAGTCGGTCAAGCCGCATTCTCAGCCCCATATCAAGAAAGAAAAAGAGGAGATTCGGCAGGTTGTTTCCCGGGCCCTGACCGGAGAACGTGAGCAATGGTTCATACCCCCGGGCAGTGGTGAGTCTGACATGTGGTTCACCTTCCAGCTCCCCGATGACGAAATCCCCGGCAGCATGATGCCACGGACCCACCTGGCGTGAAGTCTCAGGATCATAGAGGAGGGTCAAGGCCCGAGCCGCCTGTCGGAAGAGCTGAAAAGAGGTTTCTCCATCAGCCGTGTAATAACCATTTTCTTGATCCCAAACGCACAGATGCAGTTTCCCCGCATCATCACGAGAAATATGCCACTCATGATAGCCGTCCAGCCATTCTTCGAGCAGGAAAGAGAGGATTTCCTTTTGGCTGCGACGCACGATATCCCGGTCTCCACGAAAATAGATCTTTGGAAGGCCACAGGAAGGGCGCTTCTTGGTCAGGTAGGCCAGGGTGTTGCATTCCCGTTCCAATGCCCCCCTGCTTTTTTTAGTCAGGGCCGCGACAAGGGAGAATTTGCGGTACACGCTTCCCCCTTCAACTTCAACACTGGCCACATGGTAGAGTGCCCCCTGTTTTTCACTGCGTATGATAAGCTTCCTGATATTTTTCTCTTGGGGGCATGTTTTATTTCTGTGACGCAGCGCATCAAGGAAGGAATCCCGGTGGTCATCGAGGAGGAATGCCTGTGCAGCTTGGAAATAGTCTGCCAATTTCAAAAAGGGGTGCGCCGTTGAAGAAGAGATGAGTAAGGGTTTTTCAAGATCTCTCCGGCTGGGAGAAATGTCACCAGTTGGGGAAGAAAAAAGGAAAAGGATAATCATAAACGTTCGTGGGCCTCGGCAGCAACTCGTCCCACCGTCTTCTTTTCAAGAATACCGTGGTCGTATATCTCTATCTGAGCCGTCTCGTCCCGAAGTTTTTCCAGGTCTTTCTTTATTTCACTTGCCCCCAGGTTCCCTAGAAACCAGGCCGTATAGCCTCTAACGGCAGGATCCGGATCTTTCAGATAGGGGATAAAGTGAAGGGTATGCTTTCGCAACAGATCAGGTCGTTCACGGGCAATCGATCCAAGGATCCTGAGCACGATCGGTCGCCTGATTTCATCCCCAAGAAACTGATAAAGCTCGGGAATATACCCCGCAAAGAGGTTTATCTTGTGGCGTATGATTTCACCGATGGCCTCAAATGCCCCCCAGCTGGATGCCGCCGAATCGGAGATGGCCGTGAACAACCGCTGGAGGAGCTTTGAAATACTGGACGGGTTGTCTTTCGCGATCCTGGCCGATACGCGACCGAGTGCCTCGGCCGCCCGGTAACGGAATTGCGGGTCGGGCGAATAGAGGAGGCGCATCAGATTCCTCACCAGCTTCCTGTCTGTTTCTGCGGCCTCGATCAATGGATCCAGTCTGTAGGATTGGACCAGGGCCTCCACCTCCTTTTTTGAAAAAGACTTCCCTTTCGTGTGGATTTCCTTTTTTCGGGTAATGGGTTTCGCATCCTCCAACTTTTTCCTGACGCCATCTGCAGTGACTTCGAGGACCTCCTCGTGAAATCGTACGAAAAAAAGCGCGCCGGAAATCCGTCTGCCTTCAAAGGAGCCACCCGGGACAATGAGATGGTTCACGTAGTCGTAATTGTCGATCTGCTCTTCCCGGTAATCTTCTCCCGGTGCCAGATTCCAGGCAAGATCCCAGTCCATATTGCATCCAAAAACCAGTGCCTCAATCATGGCCGAACCCAAACTGTGTCCGGTCACATCGCAGGCATAGACAGCGCCGCAGGTACAGGAACCTACCGGCATTTCGCCGGGTCTGCGGAGGTTCAGTTCTTTCGGCTTTTCTATCATCATTCCGCAG
>CAYOIU010000393.1:0-3757 GCA_964404085.1 uncultured Desulfobacteraceae bacterium
CTTTCCGTTTAATATCTCGCAGAGCCAGACCATGTTCATACGACCCAGTACCTGGTTGCTGGCGTCAACGAAAGAGACATAGTTGTCGCTCTTGATGCCTTTTGATACCGTAATGACCGGGAATCCTTGCTTGTAGAGCCTCGAAACCACCGGGTCCAGCGCCGCCTCGGTCGTGGCCCGCACAATGAGAATGTCGATACCCTTGGCCATCAGGTCTTCAATATCTCCGATTTGCTTGTCCGCTTTTCCTTTCGCCTCTGTTACATAAAGTTTTTTTATCAAGTCAGGATGTCTTTCCGCCTCGGCCTGGACCTCACGATGCATGAAGACCGCCCACGAATTGGAGATGCCGGCATTGGAAAAGCCAATAGTGTATGGCGGTTTCTTCTTGTATTTTGTCGTGTCGACCATCCTCAGGGTGCTGGGATTCCAAAGGGATGCGCGATCCCATTGCCGCTGCTCCGCGGCGAAACCGGTCGTTATTGTTCCGCCCAGGAACATGAACGGAATCAGAAGAAAAAAGATCTTTTTCATGGTGTGAGCCCTCCTCGTAACAGATGGTGAGTAAAAAAGTGGTTGTTCATAACGAAACGCAGTGTTCGGTCAATCTCACCCCCTTTCCTTGACAAGACCTGTTAGTAGGTTGCTTTTCTGGCATAAAAGGAAGTGGCCAGGATAATAGCCCCTCCTTTGACAATGTATTGCAGTTGCAACGGGAGATGGAGAAGCAGGACAAGATTATAAAGGGCAGCGATAATGAGTACCCCGGCCGTGGTGCCGATTACCCCGCCTTTTCCGCCTTCGAAGGATGTCCCGCCCATGATGACCGCGGCAATGGAATCGACTTCATACCCTTCTCCCACCCAGTTATCCGAGATACCCAGCCAACCGGCAAGATAGAGACCTCCGAGAGCAGCAGTAAATCCTGAAATCACATATGTTGAAAGAATAATCAGATCGGTATTGTACCCCGAAATAACGGCCGCGCTGATATTCCCCCCCGTGGCGTAGATCTTGTGACCGAAAATGGTCTTGTTCAGCACGATTGCGGCCAGTACCATCAGGAAGGCGAAAGACAGGACGGAAACAGGGACCGGGCCGATATTTCCGGTCCCCAGGAACCGCAGGAAAGGCGGAAATGTTCCTTTCGGCGCCCCTTTTGTATAAAGGAACCGCAGACCCTGGATAATGACCATTATGCCCAGGGTAGCGATAAACGGTTGAACTCCGCGCTTCGTAACAAGAAGGCCGTTTGCCAAACCCACAAGGATTCCAAACAAAATACAAAGCAATGAAACGGGAAAAAGAAGGGCATCCTGTCCATTGGTGTTCATGGAGACGATCACGGTCACCGTCGCCATTACGGAAGCCACGGACAGGTCAAGGGCGCCCCCGCCTATCAGGATAACAAAGGTCTGCCCGATGGCAACCATGCCCAAACTGGCGGCCGGGGTAAAAATATTTCTGAGATTTTCAATGGTTAGAAATGCAGGTGAGAGAAGGGAGGAAACCGCAAAGAGGACTACTAAAAAGATGTAAATTCCATATTCTTGAAAAATAGGTTTCCCGGAAAACATCTTTTTCCCCGAAGAAAATTCCCTGGTGTGAAGAAAGCAAAATGGGATTCCCGCGTCTCTTGCCGCCCTGTTGCGGCCATTCACATTTTACTACCATCCGCTTTTTTCAGTGTCAAGCATATTTTTTACTTATACTGTACTTTTTTCACTTTATTTGCGATTATTTTCCTCCTTCTTTTCTCCGTTTTCCGGTGATTATCCGGCCATCAAAACGAGGGAGGAGACTGCACCCATATTACTTCAATAGGGTCTCCCTTCAGCCCCCGCCACCGGATAGGGACATCAGCAGGATGGACAATGCTGTCTCCCTGTTCGAGAACGAAGACTTCGTTACCCACCGTGAATTCAAGCGTCCCTTTGAGCACAACGCCGAATTTCTCTCCGGGAGCATCGACCATGGCCTCATCGCCGGAAGTCTCTCCTTCAGAAATACGCATGAACATAACCTCGAGCTGCCGGTTCAGGTCGGGAGTCAACACCTCGTAAAGAACATCACTACCGGGCATTGTGACTCCTTTGCGTTTATCAGCACGCACTACCTTAACATCCCTGCTATACGCAAAAGCTCCATTTCCAGGCTTTTCCACGCTTCGGCCATAGCCCCAGAGGTTCTGGTCAACGTGGTTGTCTGTAAGGAAATACACAACACTAATACCAAGCTCATGGGCAATATTCTTGAGTGAGGTAACGGAAGGTTGAGTAAGGTTCCGCTCCACCTGGCTGAGAAAACTCTTGGAAAGTCCGGTCCTTCCGGATAACTGCTCGAGGGTGAGTTTTTGTTTCAGGCGTTCCTGACGGATTTTCATACCGGTATCGACCATAAAACTTGCCTCCTCTGCGGATCCTTCACGCAGGACACTGATTTTTGTGAATCCTGCGTTTTCATCATATAGAAAACAGGATCATCGTGCAAACAAAAAAAGTGTATGAATACACAACTTTTCATTATTAGTTAAAAAATGTTGACATAGATCAACTCATCGTGCATATTGAAACTGATTTTCATGGCACTTGTTTCATAATGACGGATATCCGGTTCATAGAGAAGTGATAAAAACGCAACCTTCAATTACCAGAGTGGGAAATGGATGACAAGACAAAGCAAATGATTGAAGACGCGGGACGCAGGGCCATAGATTTCAGGAGACAGGGTTTTCATTGCAGCGAGGCCAGTTTCATGGCCATCAATGAAACCCTCAAGATCATGGATCCATCCATGGTAAGGATGATGACCGGATTTCACGGAGGGGGTGGGTCCCATCGTCTGAAGCCGGGGGTGGACCTCAAGGGTGCGTTGGAAGAGCTTGCGTCCGGCAGGGACCGTCGCAATCCTGAAGAGGCCGGTGTGGCCATCACGGGCCATATTTGCGGGCCCCTTGCATCGGGTATCGTATGTATCGGCTATCTCTATGGCAGGCGATCCCCTGCCGATGATCTTCCCTGTGTCGATGAACTTGCTTTTGAGCTCCACCGCAGGTATCTTGAAAAGCTCAAGGCAAAAGAATGCAAGGCACTGAGACAAATATGGGTTCCCGTGAGTTCCAATCATACATGTGAATACGTTTACAAGACAGGTTCGGAACTCGCGGTGGAACTGCTTCTCGAAGCCCATACCCTGGTCTCGGAATGCGAAAAAAAGATATTCATTGAAGACCTGTAACACAGGGAGTCCACAGGACTCCCCCATGTGGCCGAGGTAATGGCCAAGGAAGGAGGATACCCCATGGCACAAAACCCCATTGTCGGTTTCCAGGTTGACCCTGCAGATATAGAGTTCATCGGCGAAGGACTCCAACGACCGGAATGCATCCTCGCGGAACAGAACGGGACCTTGTGGTCGGCTGACGCACGGGGAGGAGTTGTCAGGATCTCGCCCGACGGAAGCCAGGAGATTATCACCCAGGCTTTTGAATCCTCCTTTGAAAGGGCCGCTGATGAAGAGACCCGTTTTACCGAAGGCACCTTGCCGAACGGTCTCGCGTTTGCTGAAAACGGCGAAATCCTCATTTCAAATTTCGGGACCGATGTCCTGGAAGTCATGAGCCGTGACGGCCAAACCAGGCTCCTTTACGACAATATCGACGGGGAGGCCATCGGGAAGGTGAATTTCGTCTTGCGTGACAGCAGGAACCGTATCTGGCTCACCATTTCAACCCGCATCAAGAACTGGATGAAGGCCA
>CAYOIU010000394.1:0-3755 GCA_964404085.1 uncultured Desulfobacteraceae bacterium
TGGTGAAATATTCATCAAGTTCAGGGGGGCCAGGCGTTCTTTTCCCTATTACTCTTTCGTGGATATCCTGAGGGTCAAGAAAGTTCCTTCTGTTTTTGAAAACAAAATCGTTCTCATAGGCTTCACCGCCGGAGGCAGGTCTCAGTCAGTCGCCACACCCGTAGATCGTGAAATGCCCAGGGTTGAACTGACGGCCAATATCATCGACGACCTGATGAACGGCAGGTATCTCAAACGCCCTCAGGCAATTATTTACCTGGAGGTTCTTCTTATCTGTCTGATGGGAGCTCTGGCCTTTTTTTCGCTACCGCGCATGAACTACCTCGCCCAGACCGCCTTGACCCTCTCCCTCATGTTCCTGTTGTTCGTCAGCAGTATTGTACTGTTTGTCACTTTTGACGTCTGGTTCAAGATCACCTATATTTCCCTTTCCTGGCTTTCCATCTACCTGGTCTTCATGGCAAAGGACTTCGTGGTACGGGAACGCTCCATGGAGCGAACTTCCAAGGAAAGCCTGGAGACGGAGCGTATGTTGGGCCTCAGCTTTCAAAGCCAGGGGCTCCTGGATCTGGCTTTTGAAAAATTCAGGAAATGCCCCATGGATGAGACCATGAAAGACGTGTTCTACAATCTCGGGCTGGATTTTGAACGAAAGCGGATGGTGACCAAGGCAATCGCAGTGTACGAATATATCGTCCAGGAAGGGGGCGATTTTCGAGACCTGAACTCCCGCATCCCCAAATTGAAAAAACTGGCCGGCGAGACCCTCATCTCCAATTTCAAGAGAAAAAGCGAGGCGAAAATCGTGGTCTCCGACGACCTGGAAACAAAACCCACTGTCGGCAGATATGAAATACTGGGCGAATTGGGGCAGGGGGCCATGGGAATGGTCTACAAGGCTCGGGATCCGAAAATCAATCGGATGGTGGCCATCAAGACCATCAGGTTCTCAGATGAATTCGAGGACGAAAAGGTCAAAGAGGTAAAGGAGCGCTTTTTGAAGGAAGCGGAACTGGCCGGCAAGCTGTCCCACCCCTCTATCATTTCCATCTATGACGTGGGCGAGGACTATGAATTGACCTATATGGCCATGGAACTCCTGGAAGGGAAGGACCTGGAGCACTTCTGCCAAAAAGATACCCTCCTGACCTTGAGAAAGGTACTGCAGATTGTCACTGACACGGCCGAAGCCCTGGATTACGCGCATCAACAAGGCGTCATTCACAGAGACATCAAGCCTGCCAATATCATGGTCATGGACAAAGACGTCATAAAGGTCACCGACTTCGGCATCGCAAAGGCCGTCTCCAGCTCACAGACCAGAACAGGTATTATCCTGGGGACACCGAACTACATGTCCCCGGAACAGATCAACGGCCAAGAAATCGATGGCCGCTCGGACATCTTTTCTCTGGGTGTCGTTTTCTTTCAACTGCTGACAGGGGCGCTTCCATTCAAGGGCAAGACCCTGACTGAACTCTTCTACCAGATTACGCAGGCGGAATACCCTTCTCCCAAGGAAATAAACCCCCGTGTGATCAAGCCCTGCGAACAATTGGTTGCCAAGGCACTGGCAAAGGATCCGAATCGACGATTTCAAAGCGCTGGAGACCTGGCTCGATACACCAGACTCCTTGGGGAAAAAATGGACCGACTGAGGGCGGAGCGCCGCAATTCCTAACCCGAGTTTCTCACCGATCTTCTTCGCGAGACGGTGAAGAGGCCCATATCACGGCTCAAACCCATTATGTGAAGGGTTAAGCACCTTAGGTTTCTCGATAGTACTCCCCGTACCATGCCACAAAATTCCTGATCCCCTCTTCAATGGGCGTTTCCGGATTGAATCCCAGCACAGCCCTGGACTTTTCAATATCGGCCGAGGTCTCGGGCACATCTCCGGGTTGTATGGGCATCATGTTCTTTTCGGCTTCCCGGCCCAGTTCCTTTTCCAGTGTGCTGATGAAATCCATGAGTTCCACCGAATTGGAATTCCCCAGATTAAACAAATCATAGGGGACAGCTCTGTCCAGGGCCTTCAGAGTGCCGTCTGCAATATCATCTATATAGGTGAAATCCCGTTTCATTTTCCCATAATTATACACATTGATGGGCCTGCCCTTCAAAATAGCATCGGTAAAGAGAAAAAGGGCCATATCCGGCCGGCCCCAGGGCCCGTAGACCGTAAAATAGCGCAGTCCCGTGCAGGGGATCCCGTAGAGGTGGCTGTAGGCGTGGGCGATCAGTTCATTGGCCTTTTTGGTTGCAGCATAAAGGGAGACGGGCGTGTCGACCCGGTCCTCGACGCTGAACGGCACCTTTTTGTTATCGCCGTAGACCGATGAGGATGAAGCATAGACAAAGTTCTCCACGCCCTGGGCCCTTGCCAGTTCCAACAGGTTCAGGAATCCCTCGAGGTTGCTCTTCTGGTAGGAAAAGGGGTCCTTGAGAGAATGCCTGACTCCCGCCTGGGCCGCGAGATTACAGATCACCCGGGGTTCATAGCTTTTAAATATTTTTTTCATGGCCTTGAAGTCCTGGATATCCTCCTGATAACATTGAAACAATTCATTTTCATTGAGAATCCGGAGTCTGGCTTTCTTCAGTTGGACATCGTAGTAGGGGTTCAGGTTATCGACCCCAACGACCCGATCCCCCCGTTCAAGCAGCCTCAGGGAAACATGAAATCCGATAAATCCCGCTGCCCCTGTGACCAGATAGGTTCTCTTGCTTGTATTCATGATGCACTTTCCTTTCTCCGATTTCAGTTTCACCCAAGTAGGATGAACTCGTAAAAAGCTGGTTTATGCCACGAGCGGCAGCCTATGAGCAACGAAGTGGAGGAAAACCTGACACTCTTTTTCAGACGCTTTCTAAACACTTCGGAGGGGATGGACGCCCATTTGGCGTTTAGCGGCATGCAATAAAGAAGCGCGAGGGCTTCCGGAGGATAACCCCAAATAGTCGTCCATATCGCAGTTGGTTGCCAAGTGCACTATGAGAAAGCGTCTAAAAAAGGCCCTCAGGTTCTCCTCCAAAGCTCCGGTGAATAAGATGACTTCTTTGGAAGTCATCGCGTATGCTTACCAGAAATCAGTGATAAAACCAAACCTTTTGTGATATCGGCCGAGGTTTGGCTCCTCTTCAAGCCGCCATGGCCAAACGGAGTCGGCGAACAAAAAAAGAGACTGCATCCAGAGAAAAACCTTGCCTGAACGCAATCTCTTTTGATTTTCAAAACGGTATGGCTCGTGGGTTGTGCGAGCCACGGCGTTCCGCATATGCTACATCATGCCGCCCATACCGCCCATACCGCCCATGCCGCCGCCGGGCATTCCACCCATATCTTCCTTGTCTTTGGGTTTCTCGGCGATCATCGCTTCAGTGGTGAGCAGCAGCGAGGAGACTGAGGCCGCATTCTGAAGGGCAAACCGGGTCACCTTTGTGGGATCCAGGATTCCAGCCTTCAAAAGGTCCTCGTAGAGTCCTGTATCAGCATTGTAGCCGAAGGCACCTTTTCCGTCTTTCACCTTTTCCACGACCACGGAGCCCTCAGCACCCGCATTGTTTGCAATCTGGCGGATGGGTTCTTCCAGGGCACGGAGGATCATGTTCGCTCCGGACTGTTCTTCGCCTTGCAGTTTCAATTTCGCTATGGCCGGAATGACACGAAGCAGTGCGACGCCCCCTCCCGGGACGATGCCTTCTTCCACGGCTGCACGCGTGGCGTTCAGTGCATCCTCGACACGGGCCTTTTT
>CAYOIU010000395.1:0-3746 GCA_964404085.1 uncultured Desulfobacteraceae bacterium
GGTACCGCTCTTTGAAATAGGTGGCGAATCCTTTGATGGAACTGAGGGGATTCCGGATCTCATGGGCAATGCCTGCGGCGAGTTTTCCCAGAGAGGCCAGTCGCCTGCTCCGCTCCACCTCACCCTTGAGTTCCTGAAGTTCGGTCAGGTCTCTGAAAAGGACGATGTTTCCCAGGAGCTCAGCATCATCTCCCCTGAGAGAGGAGATAATGATGTCCATAGGGACAACCATTCCGTCTTGGAGGGAACAGTCGATTTCTTTTTCAATGATCTGCCTGTGGTCATTGGGCTGCGAGGCCAACCATTCCAGTTGCGAGGGGAGTACCTTGTCGGCATGACGACCCAGAACCTCACTGGAAGAGAGCTTAAGGAGCGTTTCCGCGGTCTGGTTGAACGACACGATTCTACCTTCTGCGTCGATGAAGAGGAGACCGATGGGCATATTCTCAACGACATTGTCGGAAAAGGCCTTTATCCTCGTGAGGCTTGATTTTGCGGAGCGGTAGGCCTGTGCCAGAAACAGGAAGAAAATCCCGGCAAAGCCCAACAGAAGGAGTATAAGGGCCATGATGACCGAATGACGTGCGGCCCCTTTCCTGCTGGCCTCAACGGGTTTCATATTCAGGCCCACAAAAATGATATCAGCAGAGGCCTCCTTTCTTGGGCTATCCGAATACCGGGGACGGGAATTATCGAACATCTTTCGCCAGTGAAATCCCGGTATCCGTCCCCGACTCGGCTGGAAGCGGCGAAAGATCTCGAAAACGCGAGAACCGTCGGGGTTTCGGACCAACCGCCAGTTGACGTCTTTTGAATGCGAAATACGCCGCAAGTCCAACCCTTGTCCGTGAAACCCGCCGATTTTCTCCGGATCGTTATGGGCCAGGATGACGCCTTTGGTGTCCGTGACCATGAGATAGACAATATCCGGAAGCTGAGCGGTCTCGGTCAAGAGTTTCTGGAGCCGAAAACCGCCTCCCCGCATGCCCTGCATATCCATCATGCCCTGCATGCCCATCATACCGGTCCTGGCTCCGGCCTCAAAACTCCTGATCAGTGCAGCCCCTTTTTCCACCATCAATTCGGTGATGAACTTCTTTTCGCGGTTCAGGTTCTCATGGGTCCAGAAAATCAGGATCGGAACAAGAATGAATGCCGAGCCCAGAAGGATCCAGGGTGGTATACGAAACCATTCTGTTTTCTTTATCCTGCCTTTTGACATGGAATTCATTCCAAGCAAAATTGATACCAAGGCGATTAGAGGCCCAGGCCGGGAGGCCTGCGCGTTCAAGCCGGCTGGACGCATGGCCTCCAGGTGATGACCAGGTGGATACATGGATAGATCATGTGGATACTATTTCCACAGTCGGATACTTGGTCTGGATATCTATTATCCACATTCCCAGTGTCGTTTCAAGAAAATAGAAAAAAAACTGGGCCCTGATATTCCCCGCACTTTTTGTCCTCTTTGCGGTTAATATCATGCTGAAGCTCTTTGTGGGTTGACGGGAGCTATTCTTTTCTACCTCGCAACTGGATACTTTTTACTCGTTTGGATACCCATTGGGAGGAATATTGGATAATTTTCATCCACTTCTTCCAGCACAGCTCAGGAAATTGGCTATTCCTCAATCACGTTAGAAATATAATTTTAGCAATTTGAAAGGGTTACATAATTATGCCACATTGTGGCATGCAGTTTGCTCTATTAGTAGGCAGGCACAAACAAAGGGAAGAAGAAGGAGGTTTGAAAATGACAAAATTAGCAAGTTCGACAAAGGCAATTGAGAAAGCCGTCATCGACCCGGTATGCGGCATGGACGTGGTCCCGGGAAAAACCAAGCTGGTTGCCGTACACAATGGTCACAGTTACTGGTTCTGCGCAGGGGCCTGCCGCGATGCGTTTGAAAAGGATCCGGAAAAGTATCTCGGGAAAAAGACGGTCAAGCACGTGGGCGTGTTCGGAAGGTTCCTGCATCGCCTTGCAAGGACCAACGAACAAGAGTACAGAAGAGGCGGAAAGCCCTCCTGCTGCCACTGATAAGACCCGATGCGTCAGCTTTATGGGGTTTGTGAACTCTTCCATAGAAGGCACAGGACCAGGTGTCGCACACAGGTTCGGCCGGTGGGATAAACATGAGAAAGTCAGTTAAAGGGGGAAAACGATGAAATCGATAGTGTACACATTCTTTGTGGCGGTAATTGCCTTTTTGATGGTGACCCCAGCCACATTCGCCGATGATTTCGTTACGAGCAGCCCGGGAGTGGTTCTCGCGGGCATGGGGGGGGCCGGCATGGGAGGTTCAGGCATGGGCGGCTCCGGTATGGGGGGCTCCGGTATGATGGGAGGCGGCCAGGGCATGTCGGATCTGTGGAATGCCCTCTCCAGGATGTGGGGCAATCCGAATAAATATGATCACAAAAGCAACAGCACCGAGAGATTGAGAAGCGAGATAAGGGAAAAAAGACAGGAATTACGTTCCATGGTTCAGTCGAGCAACCCTGACAGGAGCGCGATCGATCAGAAGATCCGGGAACTCGGCCGGCTCGAATCCGAGCTCTACGACAGGTGAATTCTTTCGATTTGAAAGGATTCCTCTCGCGACGAATTCCCATTGAAAGGAGGTGATTAGAATGAAACGCTTTATGGTTCCTAGGGTAGCCCATTGCAGTAGCGGGCACTGTAGAAGGTCCCGGGCAAGACTTTAAACTGCCCATCAACTGTTTCACCGGAATTCCTCGATATGATCCCGGCGCACCTGCACGGAAGACACATGTCATAGCTTCCTTTCAGCACCAAGAAGTCCTTGGTTCATTTCTCCCTGCCTCAAAACGTAAATAGTGAAACCATTCCGTTAGTCTTTACCCATGGATACAAAATTCCCGGGTGGGTACAAGTACCGGATACAAAGTATCCATATTCGGGAAAATTTGGAGAACAAAATGTGGGATTCCTGGGAATGATGTCTAATAAAAGGATTAATATCAATAAGATATCGTTTCAACAAAAGGCGTGGCACACGACTTGCTTTATGGATAGTCAGGAAACAAAAAAACGAAAACAAAGGAGAAAATGTTATGAAAAAGACGATGATGATCATAGGAGCACTTTTTCTGGTAGCAGCAATCGCTTACCCGGTTTTAGCATGGGGCCCCGGATGGGGAGGCATGCATAGGGGCATGGGCTGGGGAAACGGGCCGATGTATGGCGGGAATAGTGATTACGGTTATGGCACTCTGGACAAGGAACAGGCAACGAAACTGGATCAACTCAGAGAGAAATTTTATAATGACACGACCGGCTTGAGAAATGATCTGTGGAACAAGTCCAGGGAACTCGGGAGTGCACTGAACGCTGAAAACCCTGACAGGGCAAAGGCCGAGGCCCTTCAGAACGAAATCAACGGGCTCCGGGCGCAGTTGTCGCAGAAGCGTTTGGACTTTCAACTGGAGACAAGGAAGATTGTCCCTAACACGGAGAGGGGCGAAGGTTACGGTCCCGGCTACGGCCGCGGAATGATGGGCTACGGCCCTGGTTACGGTCCGGGCATGATGGGTTACGGACAACACATGGGTGGGTTCGGCGGCGGTGCCTGCTGGAACTAAACACTGTGACGGGTCGCATTTCAGTATCCATTCCGTGAAGGAATGCGACCCTTTAACCCTTCCTTAATTTTTTGAATCCCAATACCTGCCTTTGAATATTCCAGCCCCGAAGTGCTTCTGCCCCCCCCGCCAATGATAAT
>CAYOIU010000396.1:0-3742 GCA_964404085.1 uncultured Desulfobacteraceae bacterium
GATGAAAATTCCAGCAAAAAGTCTGACCAAGGATGAAATCCTTTCCGAGTTGGACGGTTTCCGCAAAAACGATCTGGACTGGCGTTCAGGACGCGCGTTCGGCTACATCTTCGACCCCGGGCCGGAGGTGAGAGAGGTGAGCAAGGAGGCCTATTCCCTGTTCCTCACGGAAAACGGCCTGGATTTCACGGCTTTTCCCAGCCTGCTCCGATTGGAAAACGAGCTGGTGGGCATGGCCCGGCACCACCTTAACGGAGATGAACAGGTGGTGGGCAACTTCACGAGCGGCGGCACGGAAAGCATCATCCTGGCCGTCAAGACCGCACGGGACTATTGCCGGGCCCACCGCCCCGAGATCAAGGTCCCGGAAATGATCCTTCCCTCCACCGGTCATGCCGCCTTTCACAAGGCCGCCCACTACCTGGATGTCAAGGTCGTCCAGACCCCGGTGGATCCGGTCACTTTCAAGGCGGACGTTGCCGCCATGCGGGACGCCGTGACACCCGACACGATACTCCTTGTGGGTTCTGCGCCCTCCTATGCCCAGGGTATTGTGGATCCCATCCGTGAAATGGGGGAACTGGCCCTTCAAAAAGGCCTCCTCCTCCACACCGACGCCTGCATGGGAGGCTTCATGCTCCCCTATTTCCGCCGCCTGGGGGCGGAGGTACCGGATTTTGATTTTTCCGTTCCGGGCGTGACCTCCCTCTCTGTGGACCTTCACAAATACGCCTATGCCGCCAAGGGGGCGTCCCTGGTGCTCTACCGGAACAAGGACCTCAGGAAGTACCAGATATTCGCCTGTTCCAACTGGACGGGTTATACCATCATCAACAACGCGGTGCAGAGCAGCAAGTCCGGTGGGCCCATGGCGGCGGCCTGGGCCGTGATCCACTTCCTGGGCGATGAGGGCTATCTGCAACTTGCCCGGAAAAAGCTCGAGGCCACCCGGCGCGTCATGGAGGGCATCCGGAAGATACCCGATCTCCGGCTGCTGGGCAAACCCGATATGTGCCTCGTGGCCTTTGCCTCGGATACGCTGAATGTCTTTCAACTCATCGACGACATGAACGAGAGGGGCTGGTACATTCAACCGGCACTGGCCTTTGACAATTCCCCCCAGCACGTGCACATGTCCATCAATGTCTCCAACGTGGCCTGGATCGAGCCTTTTCTGGCGGACCTGGAGGATTCGGTCCGAAAGGTCCGGGACATGCTATCCGGCGGGTTGGCAGCCGGTCTGAAACAGGCCCTGACTTCCATGGACCCCGCCACCATGACGGGGGAGGCCTTTTCCAGTATGCTGGAGATGGCCGGGATCAAGGGCAAGGACCTTCCCAAGAAAATGGCCGAGATCAATGAGATCCTGAATGTGCTGCCTCCGGCAATGCGTGAGGCTTTGCTCATCGAGTATGTGAACAACCTCTTTTGTTAGTAAAACAGGACCTACCGGGAGGTATCCCATGAACACGCCTTTCCCCTTCGACTCGGTGCTCCTTTTCGGTTTTCTGGCCATCATGCTGCTCGTGGGCGTGCTCCTGCGGGCCTCCATTCCCTTTTTCCAGCGGTTTCTCTTCCCCAGCTGCCTCATCGGGGGCGTACTCGGCCTGATCCTCGTCAATACCGGGCTTGTGCGTTTTTTTTCCGAGGCCCTTGAGACCTTTGCCTATCACCTCTTCAACATTTCTTTCATCTCTGTCGGGCTCACACAGGACAAACAAGAAGACAAGGGGGCGGGCCGCAGCAAGGAGGTCATGAGGGGTTCCTTATGGATGGCCCTGACCCAGGGGGTAACCTTTCCCCTCCAGGCCGTCATCGGCGGGCTGACCGCCCTCCTCTTTTCAGTCTTCGGCGTCAAACTCTTCTCAACTTTCGGTTTCCTGGCGCCCCTGGGCTTCAACGAAGGTCCCGGCCAGGCCCTTTCCTTCGGCAAGGTATGGGAAACGGTGGGGTTTAGCCATGCGGCCACACTGGGGCTTGGCTTTGCGGCCATGGGGTATTTTTTCGCCTTTTTCGTGGGCGTCCCCCTGGTCAACCGCTGGGTGAGAAAAGGCGCGTCAACCCGCGGCGGTCTGCCGCGGGACTTCCTGACCGGGGTCACCTCCCGGGACCAGGAGAGGGAGACCGCCGGCGAGCTGACGCTCCATTCGGGGAATGTGGACACCCTTGCCTTCCAGATGGCGGTGGTGGGTCTCGTCTACGTGTTGACCTACTTCTTTGTAAAATACCTGGGCTCATTGCTGCCGGCCGACGTTTCCAAGATGCTCTGGGGGTTTTTCTTTTTCTTCGGCCTGGGCTTCGCCCTTTTGCTGCGATGGGTGATGGGAAAACTGGGGCTGGATTACCTCCTCGATCCCGGCATACAGCGGAGGGTCACCGGATGGTCGGTGGACTTCCTCATCGTCTCTACGGTGGCGGCCATCCAGGTCCTGGTGGTGTGGACCTACATCGTCCCTTTCCTCACCGTTTCCCTGGTCAGCGGGGTGCTGACCACGCTCCTGGTCCTGTTCCTGGGGAAAAGGCTCCCCTCCTACAACCTGGAGAGGACCGTGGCCATCTACGGGACCGTAACCGGGACGGTCTCCTGCGGACTGCTGCTTCTCAGGATAGCGGACCCTGAGTTCCGGACCCCGGTGGCCCTGGAAATCGCCCTCATGAACGTCTTCACCGTTCCCATCGTCGGGGGATGTACCGTGCTGGTCAACGGGCCCCTTTGGTGGCACTGGAGCCTCGCCTTCACCATCCTGGTCTTTGCCGCCATCATGGCCGCCGCCCTTGCCGCCATCCGGATCCTCGGTCTGTGGGGACATGCGAGGGTCTGAAAAAGTCCTCCGGATTTACAGGTAATGGCACCGGAAGTGCCTTTTTGGACTGCCTTCAGAAAAGACAGTTTTCTGCGTTCATCAGACTGCTGCAACCACCTCGATCTCAATGTCCAAATTATCGTCTATCCCCGACACTGCAACACAATTTCGAGCCGGACGATTTTCAGGAAAAAACTTAAGATAGATTTCGTTAAATTCTGGTTTCTGTTCCATCGAGGAGAGATAAATATCTACCCGAAGCACCTTCTCCATGTTCGACCCTGCCGCTTCAAGGATGGTCTTAATGTTTTTCAATATTCGCTCGGTCTGTTCCCCAACGCTGTCATGGACAGGTCTATTGGTAACCGGGTCTTCCGATGTCTGTCCTGATACAAAAATGAGATTCCCATACTTGATTGCCTGAGAATAAGGGCCCGGCTCAGGCGCATTGTCAGTATAAATAGCTTCCTTTTCCATATGGGCCAGCCTTTCACGTCAAAAAGCTTATTTTACAAAAAGTTCCTGGGGAAATTCGACAAATTTTTCACATCCTTTTTCAGTTATAAGCACGGGCTCACTACACTCAAATCCGTAATTCTCCAGCCAAATCCCCGGCATGAAATGAAGGGTCATCCCGGGTTTCAGGATACTTTTATCCCCAGGCCTGAGGCTGACGGTGTGCTCTCCCCAATCCGGAACATAATTGAGCCCGTATGAATACCCAACCCGCGATGGTTTGACGAGGCCGGTATGTGAAATAGCCTTCCGCCAGCATTCTTCCACTTCCTCGGCTGTTACGCCAGGCTGAATAAACGCTAGCGTTTCTTGAAGCCCTTTTACCACCCCGTCGGCTGTCTTCTGTAGGTCCTCCGGCGGATCCCCCAGGTAAACCGTGCGGGACAGCGGCGCATGATACCGATGCCTGGCGCCGCTGAGTT
>CAYOIU010000397.1:0-3738 GCA_964404085.1 uncultured Desulfobacteraceae bacterium
CACGATGGCCTGACCCGGCTTGTCCTTGTCCGGCGCACCGGCAAGGCCGTCCAGGAGGCGACGTACGGGCGGCGAAAGGGCCAGGATGTAGCCGGTCATCATGATAAGGCACATCTGCATTGCGAACGCAAGGTACACCCAGAATCCTTTGCCCCAGGCCTGTACCCCGCTGAAAAGCCTGTCTCCAAAGCCCACCTCTTTTCCAAATCCCCAGATGAGGGCCAGAACGTAAGCGATCATGGTTAGGATAAGTACGATAACAAAGGAATCAGGAATCCATTTTTCCGTCCAATTCGTCAAACCAGCGCCCAGATTCCTGAGAAAGCCTTGCCCTCCTGTTTCATTGCTGTCGGCCATGATTCCCTCCTAGCATAAAGTTTATTGCCGGTCTGAAAACGGTCGATCTTGGATCTCAGATATGGAAAAAGTCTTCATCACCTCCTTTGTTTTATTGTTGCCGTAACCCCTGCACAAATCGACATATCACACAGCGCCTTCCCGAAAACAAAAAACCCCTCCCGCGGATATGCCGCATCAGGGGTTTTTTCTCGTCAAGTTCACTGTCAACCCTTTTGACTTACGAATTGTTTGGTGAAAGCATCGCTCAAGCCATAGGTTTCGATCGTTTAATAATAGATTTACTTGACTTTGTCAAGACAAAAACAACCGCTCAAGATTAAATTGCACTATTGCCTATTTTTCTACTACGAGTGGTGCCGCTTCTGATACATTCTCACGGCGCGGTTGTGCTCTTCCAGTGTCTTTGAAAAATAATGGGTCCCGTCATTCTTGGATACGAAATAGAGGTATTCGGTTCTGGCCGGGAAGAGCACCGCCTTGATCGATTCCACCCCCGGGCTGGCTATGGGACCGGGAGGCAGGCCCCTGTTGAGGTAGGTATTGTAAGGTGAAGGGCGTTCCAGGTCCTTTCGCCTCAGGTTGCCTGTAAAGGATTTAAGGCCGTAGATCACTGTCGGATCACTTTCAAGGCGCATCCTTTTTTTCAGACGGTTGAGGAATACACTCGCAATCAGGGGCCGCTCCTCGGCCCGGCCGGTCTCTTTCTCTACGATGGATGCCAGCGTCACGACCTCTTCGAGGGACATGCCGCAACGCTCAATTTCCGCCTTCAGGGGGGCGAGGGCTTGCCTGAAACGCTTGACCATGGCATCGATCACGGTCCTGGTACCGAGACCATGACCGAACTGGTAGGTATCGGGATAGAGAAACCCTTCAAGGGACGGTCCTTTGAAACCGTATTCCTGGGCAAGTTCCGGGGCTCCTGTCAAAGCCAGGAATTCCCCTTCATCGGCAAGTTTTTTTTCTGCCAGAACCGCCGCAATATGTCTGCGGTCATACCCTTCAGGGATGGTGACGGAATAAAGGATGCTCTTTCCCCTGGTCAGGATATTGAAAATTCTGAAAGGAGGCATGGATGGGTTCAGGAGGTACTCCCCTGTTTTTATATCTCTCCCATAGCCCATGAAACGACCCCAAAACTCGAAGAGAACTCTACTCCTTATCAAGCCTTCTGTCTCCAGGTTTCTGGCCACCGACTTGAGCGTTTCCCCTTCTCGGACCTGGAACATCTTTGGATGGTCGCCCGTCCCGGGCGGGTTCATGAGGTAATAGCTAAACCCAAAGGCAATGGATATCACCAACAGGAAAAACAAGCCTGCAGAAAACAGAAAGAACCTCTTCTTGTTCGCTAGCAGCGGCATGGCGGCTTCAGGTGATCCTTTTTCATTTTCCCATGTAGCGGCTCAGGACGAGGCCGAGTGAGAGCAGCAGGCCATGGGCCACGACCGTCTGGATGGTCATAGCCTGGGCCGGAATCAACCCCTCGTGTGATTCGTGACGTTTCCATGAGATCTTCATGGCCCTCAATGCGAGGGGAAAAGATACATAACCGAGCATTATCAGGTAGGACATTTTCATGGCGCCGACAAGAAAAACAACCGACAGGTAGGCGAGGAGCATGATGACACAGTAGCCTAACCGGGAGGTCTTCAGGCCAAGTCTCACCACCAGGTTTTTCTTTCGCGCCTTTTTGTCGGCCTGGAGGTCTGGAAACTCATTGATCCAGATGATGGCGGCAACCAGGAAACCTTGTGGGAAGCCTACGGCAAATGCAGGCCAGCTAACCGTCCCGGACATGACGTAATAGGTACCCACGGTGATCAGGGGACCGAAAGAAAAAAAGATAACCAGCTCCCCCAGGCCCCTTGCCATGAGTTGGAGGGGAGAGGCGGAGTAGGCCCAGCCCAAAAGCAGGCCCAGTGTTCCAAACAAAATGACCCAGGGCCTTCCTAAGAAAACGAGCCAGAGACCCGCCGCAAGGCCCAAACCGAGGAAACCTGTCGCCATGAGAAGCACCGCGAACCTGGGCACCTCACCGTTTTGAATGACCCGGCTTCCCCCGCTGAAGGGTGTTAGATTTTCATTGATGGGATCACTCCCTCGTGCATCGTAGTAATCGTTAAGAAGGTTGGCGCCAAGGTGCAAGGCGCCCACACCGAGAAACGTGATACCGAAGAGGGAAAAAGAAAAGCTGTTTCCGGAAAACCCGTAGGCTGCACCCACCACAACGGTTATCAAAGACCCTGCAAGAAACGGCGCTCTCAACGCCCGTACGTATGCGCGCATGGTAGACCTTTCCTCCAGTTCATCGATGACTTCCTAACAAAGTCATCATATTAGGCTCCCAAAAACCCAGGTTCGCTCACAAGCGCTCTCACCTTAGTATCTGAAAACAGTCAAGTCAACCATGGTCGTTCTTTGGAGCGGGTTAGCCATTTCCTTCAGCCTGATTAATGGGCCGCACCGAAAGGACAGGGCACACGGCACCCCGAACCGCACGAGCCGTGGTGGAGCCCACGAACATGGTCTCCATAAGACCCCGCCCCCTGAAGCCGAGAACCACCAGATCCATGTCATTGACCAGTGCATATTTGACCAGTTCCTCATGGGGCTGTCCAGCCAGGAGAGAGAGCTTGGGCGAGCACCAGTTCAGGGCCTCTTCCGGGATCATGCTGTTCATCTTTTCCTTGATTTCCACTCGCAAGTCCTCCCCCTCCGACGCATCCGGGTCTGTCTGAAGCTTCAGGAGATCCCGGTAAACGGAAGGTTCGATGACGTGTACCAGATGAAGTTCGGATTGAAACTGCTGTGACAGGCTGAGGCCATAATCAAATGCCAGGTTCGAGTCTGGAGAAAAATCCAACCCCACCATAATCCTGTTGAAGCTGACCTTCTCAACCGTAACTTCGTGCACCCCCTGTTCCGCGCTGCGCACAACCAGGAGCGGGCAGTGCAGTCTCCTCATCAAACGCTCGGTAACCGAACCCAGAACGAGCCGCTTTAGCCCGGAACGCCCATGGGTGGCTGATATGACCAGGTCGACCTCTTCTTCAGCGGCCAGTGTTTCTATTTTGTTGGCCGCGCGACCATCCACAACCAGGGAAGCCCATTCGATAGAGTACTCGCGCATGAGCTCGCCGATGCTTTCTTCCGCCTGGGCCATCATATTCTGCCTGTCCAGTCCGCTATCTCCGATGGTCTCCCCATAGACCGCAACGGCGGGCAAATCCACCACATGGCAGACATAAAGCATGGCCCCGAACTCCCTGGCCAAGGCCACCCCGTAAGGGATCGTGAATCTGGAGCACTCTGAAAAATCCGTCGTGCACATAATCCTTCTCAAATGCACTCTCATGGTCACACCCTCCTTTCTGTCTA
>CAYOIU010000398.1:0-2061 GCA_964404085.1 uncultured Desulfobacteraceae bacterium
TCATGTCCAGTTGCCGGGTATGAATGATGAGGTACCCCAGGACGCGAAGGCGTTCCTCCATGAAGGGCTGCTCATACCCTTCCAGCCTCGCGAATGCGGCGTCCTCCCTGAGTTCAGTTCGAAAACCGTACTGATCCAGGATCTCTGTTATGAATTGCGCCCTGAAGATTTTCCTCTCCAGGTTCGCCGCGCCGCCCTTGAACTGAAAGCTGATATAATTTTCCATGGCCCTCTCTCCCACAAGGGTTTCCACCGTGGAGAAATGGAAACCGAACCTGGATTGAAGGCTGCAGAAATTCCTTGAAATCATGAAGTAATTGCGCGTGCCGTATGAATGGCCCGTAGATGGATCCAATGCCGGGTTCGCGGTGGCCTCAAAGAGCACCGACATGAACCCCTTGGAATCCACGGGCGGCGGGCCTTCCCAGGGGACGGCCGTCATCCCCTGCCAGAGGGAGAGCATGGGAACAGAGGAGATATTTTCAAGAAGAATCCACCGGTCAGCGACCTCCTCCTTGAAACCGTCGTCCAGGTTGATGACCCAGAACTGCATGGGGACATCGCAGTAAAGCTGTTTGCTGGATCGCTCGGGAAAGTGATGCTCCTTGCCGAACCGAAACATCTCAATAACCGCCTTTTCGTGGCAAAAGCGCGTGATGTCATGGAAAGTCTCGCAGTGTCCGGGATTGAATTCAGGTGCGTCCGGATCAAGGAGATTCAGTTGGATGATATGTTGGGATGCACCTTTCAGAGACTCATAGACAGGGCTGCCTTTCATGATGTTCATTGGGGCTTTCCGGGTTTTCAGCAATGCATCGATTTGTCCTTCGTAGACCTTCAGGTTGTCTGCGTCTACCGTCACCATGTCCCCATTTTTCCGGACAGTCATTGCGTCTTTCAGGCCGAAGAGGGCAGGGAGCCCGAACTCCCTTGCCACTGTGGCGAGATGACCGGTAATCCCTCCCTGCTCCGTGATGACGCCCGCGGCCCGATTCAGGAGGGGTGCCCACACAGGCAGGGCCTGGGCAGCAACCAGGACGGCGCCGTCAGGGAATTGAAGCAGATCCATATTCTTTCTTACCAGAAAGACGGGGCCGGCTGCGACACCGGGACTTGCGGCGACCCCTCCCTTCAAGATTGCGGGAAGAGGCTCCTTTTCCACTGGGGCTGTTTTCCCCTCTTTCTTTCCGTTTTCCGTGTGCTGCAGCGACCTGCATTGCAGGATGACAATGGAGTCGTCTTCCTTTACGGCCCATTCCACGTCCTGTGGAATTCCGTAATACTCTTCAATGCGTAAGGAAATACGGGCAAGTTCCATGGCCTGGCTATCGCTCAGAGAGGCCGCGATCGCCTCATTCGCGGTCGTATCCATCCTGCAGATACCTTCCCGGGGGTAACACACAAACTTCTGCTTTTTTCTGGCGATCTCTTTCCGCAGAATCTTCATGGGCTCGTCTCTGGGAATGATGAAAAGATCCGAGGGCGTGGTCCCGTCGACCACCGCCTTTGGAAGCCCCCAGACCGAGCTGATCACGACGGCGTTATCCCTGATATCTCCCGGATTTCCGGAATACATCACCCCCCCTGATATGGCATCCACCATGGTCATACACACGACACACATGGCCACGTCTTCCTCGCGTATGCCGCGGTTAAGCCGGTATGCCATGGCCTGAAGGCTGTACTTGCTGGCGACGATTTCTTTGTAGGCCTCGAAGATGTTTTCACCGCTCACATTGAGTTCCGAGCGATATTGCCCTGCAAAGGAGAGACCGGGCATATCTTCACCCAGGGCGCTGCTCCGCATGGCCACGCGCACGCCTTTACCTTCCTTCTGCTCAAGCAGATCATAATGCTTCCGGATTTCCTCTTTTAGCTCGGAGGGGACCGATGCCCGGATAATCAGTTGCTGAATGGAGGCACTGAGGGTGTAAAGCTGGTCCATGGTTTCAGTACCTGCGGACTGGATACGCCTCCGGATTTTCGATCTCAGGTTGTTGTGCTCCAGAAACCGCCGGTAGCCTGTGGCAGTAACCACAAATCCGTTTGGAATGCGGAGTC
>CAYOIU010000398.1:2071-3735 GCA_964404085.1 uncultured Desulfobacteraceae bacterium
CCTACCTGGTCGGCCATGGCTTTTCCGCAATCCTTTAGGGAAACGACGAGAGGGCCTTCTTTCAGGGCCTCGTTTGCCTTCAGAAACGGGTTGATTCTTGCCTGGATCTCCTTGAAGCGCTCCGACAGGGCTTCATATTTGTGAGGGGCCAGTTCATTCAGGTGCTTGATGATCTGAAAGACACTGGTGGAGACGGCAGTAATACGTGCCCTGACAAAGCCCATTCCAAAGGGCGTGGAGCCGCGCAAGGCCTCTTCCAGTTCGGTCATGACTTCCAGGGCCTTGTTGTTGGCGTTCAGGAGGAGTTTGAAATTGTGGTAACGGGCCTTGAAGGCCGTCCTGAGGGATTCTATTTCATCGGGAGAGAGCCTTTTCCCCAAGGCGCCTTTATGAAAAAGGTTCCTGATCCAATTGTCAATTTTCATAGGCGTCCATAGGTTCAGGGTTTCCCGCTACATCTCTTCCTTCTTGCCGGCTTCCATGGCGAGGCCGAAACCCTCGAAGAGGTAGAATATGGAAAAGCCCCACCAGATGGTGTAAAGGACATAAAATACGAGAGAAAAGGCCAGGGTGCCAACCTTGGAGGATGCCTTTTCAGGTGCAATGCCGGAAAAGTTATAGCCCACCTCTATGCCCTTTTTCACGACTTCATCCAGGAAAGAGGCCTGGCTGATCTTCTTCTGTCGTTTCAGAATGCTCCCTGTCTCTTTCAATATCTTCCACCACGTAAACAGGACCTGTTTGCCGGGCATGGCGTATTTATTGGAAACCTGGGTTTCCTTGTCATAATACATCAGGTTGGAGTCCTTGAGCGCTGCCAGAGCCATATTGCCCAGGTCCACTTTCAGCTTGAGCTTGCCCTCTGTTTGGGAAAATTGAATCCCCGCCATGGCAGCTATATTCCTTGCAAGATCCATATTGGGAATACTCTTTGCGTCGATTGTGCAATCTACGATAGTTCCCTTGAACCCTTCGGCCTGTTTTTCAAGCTGCGGTATCTTATAACTCGATCCCTTGGCAATGGAGTTGTAGAGGTTGTCCGCTGACTCAAAGGCGTTTTTGCCTCCAAAAATAGGAAGGGACATCACTATTAATACTATTGCAAATACGATCAGCATGATAAGCCCTATGGTAAAGTGTTTTTTATTTCGAATCAACATGGTTTATACCTCCCTGAGTCGTTTTATGTTTTTGAAGAATGTGGAAATCACCCAGACGGCGAAGATACCGATGACGATAAAGAAGACCCACATTCCGATCTGATCCAGGGTATGGGCGAGGGGCCTGGAGATAGTAATGATATGCATCTCTCCCAGTTTCCCAGGCAATGCGAAGAGACGGTTCAGAAAACCGGCCAGGATAGCCGTGGCATAGAACCCACGAATGTATATGCCTTTGACGACTTTCGTGACCAGCGCCCCTACCTGGATACCGATGAGGGAGCCCACAAGCAGGCCCATGGCCAGGGAATAGAAGATGAAGCCATAGAAGGCGTACTGGCCTATGGAGGCATATCCCGCCGTAAAAATGATTTGGAAGATGTCCGTACCGACTGTAGTAAAGGAAGATACGCCAAGGACATAGACGAACATGGGGAAGGTGAGAAACCCTCCGCCGACACCCATAATGGCGGCTACCATTCCCACAAAAAAACCGCAGATAGC
>CAYOIU010000399.1:0-3735 GCA_964404085.1 uncultured Desulfobacteraceae bacterium
ACATCCTGCCTAAGCGCCTGATGGAAGATCCTCTGCCTGAGGGGCCGGCCGAAGGTATGGTCATGGATAGAGACACCCTGGAGAGGATGAAAGACGCGTACTATGAATTCCGCGGATGGGACAAGGCAACCGGCATACCAAGCCGTGAGAAACTGCGGGAGCTGAACCTGGATGGCCTGATTGTTGACCTGTGGGGCGAATAAAAGCAGGTCCCCGCGCCCGAATTTGGGCTTTCCTCAGAGCCAAATAAAGAAACTTCGTACGGGGGAGCAATCCAATGACCTATTTGAACAAACCCTGGCTAAAGAGTTATAAGTTGGGACCTTATAAACTTGAAGAGAGCATCGCCCCCTACCCGAAAGTACCCGTATTCAAGGCGTTGGATGATGCAGCAGAGAAATATGCAGGCCGGACGGCCGTTCTATTCAGAGAAAAGGCCATCAATTACCGGGAGTTAAAGGCTCAAGCGGACAAGCTCGCAGCAGGCCTGGCCCGTCTTGGTGCAAAAAAGGGAGACCGGATTTGTGTATTCCTCCCGAACTGCCTGGAGTTTATCGTAAGCGATTGGGCTATTCTCAAGACAGGGAGTGCGGTTGTCCCCACGAGCATACTCAGAACGAACGAAGGACTCGCGCACGAGGCCGGGACTTCCAAAAGCAGGATCATCATCTGCCGGGAGGAACACCTGGAACGTGTATTGGAGGTCAAAAACCAGTGCGATATTGAACATATTATCGTAACCTCCACTGAAGGCTATGACCGGGAAAAGGTGTCCAAAACCCTCCCGAAAGGTGTTTATGAATTCAGAAAGGTCCTGGAAGAGAGCGACCCGAAGCCGCCCCAGATTGAAATTGATCCCGATGAGGATCTCTGTGAACTGGCCTTTACAGGCGGGGCAACCGGTATTCCGAAAGGGGTCATGGTTACCCATTTCAATCGTTATTCCTGCATCCTGCAGGGGCTCCCCTGGATACTCAAGCCATTGCTCCGGGGGATTGCGGGCAAGGCTTCTGTTTTCCTTTCTGTTCCCCTGTTTCATGCGTATGGACATTACACTGAACAGGCAGCGGCTTACCTTGGTCTCCGGATTATCCTCATGCCCGACCCGAGAGATATCGCGGCGCTCGTAGAACAGATTAGAAAATATCGTCCTTTTCTAATCCCCACGGTCCCCACCCAGCTTATGCGCATAGCGGAGGCCAACGTGGGAAAACTGAACGTGATTGCCATGAGCGGGGCTGCACCCCTTCCTGCAAAAATCGCAGAATCCATTAAGGAAAAAATCGGCATTCCCATCTCGGAAGGCTATGGATTAACCGAGACCTCTCCCCTGACCCACTTCAATATTTCAGGCTTTTCCAAAATCACCGGTTTCATGCAGAAGGAAAAACGAGGCTTAGGTATTCCAGCCCCGGATACCGAATGCAAGCTGGTAGATCCAATAACCGGAGACGAGGTCCCCTTTGGACAGGCCGGGGAAATTGTTGTAAGAGGTCCCCAGATCATGAAGGGGTACTGGCCCGAACCAGGTTCAGGGCTTACGGAGGATGGGTGGCTCCACACGGGAGATATCGCTTCAATGGATGAGGACGGATATTTTCACATGACCGACAGGACCAAAGACATGGTGAACGTTTCAGGAATGAAGGTCTATACTACCGCCGTTGACGATGTCTTGTTCAGGCACCCGGGGGTCTTGATGGCAGCGGCTTTCGGGGTGCCGGATCCGGAAACGCCTGGAAGCGAAAGGGTGATGGCAGTGATCCAGCCGAAAGATGAATATGAAGGAAAGCTTAGCGCAGATGAGATCAAGGCTTTCTGCAGAGCACATCTCGCCCCCTATGCTGTCCCGAAATTTGTCGAATTCAGAAAGGATATACCCCTGACCGTTACCGAGAAGGTATTCAAGAAGGCGTTAAGAGAGGATGCTATTAAAAGGATGAAAGAACAACCGGAGATGAGGCAGATGTTCGAAGATGACGAGAATTTGATCTAATATCTCAAGACATGGAGGCATGAAAAATGGTTACATATCAATATTGTACACCGGATTGGCTTGAGGAAAGCGCGAAAATCTATGATCTAAAGCCCGAATTTGAAGAGAAATTGAAAAAGTTGTCGGCTAAGGTCTGTTACCGTGTGAACGCAGAGCCTACGTGGGGCCTAGATGAGGATATTCTGTTCGGCACTTTTATTGATTTGGGGAGGCTAACAAGACTCTCCTTTTTTTCCGAAGAGGAGGCCAAGAAGGAAGCAGATTATATCCTTTCGGCAACACCCAAAGAGTGGAAGAAGCTCCTTAGGAAGGAGAACAAGTTCATAACAGAATTTCTGCTCGGACGGATCAAGCTGGAGATGGGTAGCAAAGTAGGCATACTGGGATTGGCGCCGCATGGAAATACCATTGTTGACTGTCTGACGCAAGTGGAGCTCCAATTCCCCGACGAAATGTCTGAAGAGGAACTCCGCAAGTATAAGTCCTACGTGAAAGAATTCAGAAGAGACCTGGGTGTTTAGGGCTCTCTTACCAAAGAAATGTGTTTCAGGAACAAATTGATTCCATTGCACTTTTTCGCAAGAGACGGCCAATTGGAATAACGGTCATAAGGAGGTTGTCCTAAGGCGGTGGCTGGAGAAGACAAAACCGGACGTGACGACCCAGGGTGGCTCGGATGAGGATAACGGTGAGGACTTATCTCAACTTGAAAACTATTATTGGTGATCACACCTCTTTAGAAACTACCTCGGAAAGTCTCACAATCAAAGATCTATTAAAGAAATTATCCGCCATGTCCGGAGAAAAACTAACCAATACGGACCTTGATCCTAAAACCAAAATGGGAGGGCACTACATTCAAGTTTTGGTCAACGGAAGACACTCTAGACAGCTACCAAAAGGGATGGATACTGAATTGAAAGAGGGAGACAAAGTTGCTATCTTCCCTCAAATGGCAGGCGGATAACATTAATGTATAGGACCAAGAACAAAGGGGGTTGAGTTGTGCGAAAAATAGATAAATCCCAGCCGGTATTGGTTACTGGGGGGAGCGGTTATTTGGCTTCCTGGATAATCAAAATGTTGTTGGAAGAAGGCATCAACGTTAATGCAACTGTTCGAGACCCCACCAATCCCGAAAAGGTCGATCATCTAACGGCCCTGGCGAAAGCGTCCAGCGGAAAATTGCATCTTTTCAAATCGGATCTTTTGGATATTGGCAGTTTCGACGAACCGATGCGAGACTGCGAACTCGTGATTCACACAGCATCCCCATTCTTTATAACTGGAATTAAGAATCCGGAAGAAGAATTGATTCGGCCGGCCAAGGAAGGAACGCGAAATGTCCTTGAATCGGCAAAAAGAAATCCAACTGTGAAACGTGTCGTGCTCACCAGCAGCGTTGCTGCGATTTATGGAGATAACGCTGATATTGCGATGACTCCGACGGGTGTATTCACTGAAAAGGAGTGGAACGCAACGAGCAGCGCCAAAGATCTGCCCTATTCATACTCAAAGACCATTGCTGAAAAGGAAGCATGGACTATCGCCAAGGAACAGGACCAATGGAAACTGCTGACCATCAACCCCGGCTGGATTCTAGGACCATCCCTTTCCAAGAGAAAGGACTCAACAAGTATCAACATCATGATTCAATTCGGCGACGGTACTTACAAGATCGGTGTTCCGGAAGTGTGGAACGGTATTGTTGATGTGCGTGATGTGGCAGCAGCCCATAT
>CAYOIU010000400.1:0-3733 GCA_964404085.1 uncultured Desulfobacteraceae bacterium
ACCTGGGTACAGCAGACATGGTCAAGATGCTTATCTCCCGTGGAGCCAATTTGAACTACAGGACCGGTCGTGGCGATGATGCCCTGTCTGACGCCATGAGCAACAGCCGCCATTGGCAGCAGGTGGTATCCACTCTGGTGGAAGCCGGTATCACTGTTGACGAAAAAACCCCTATCTGGAAAGTTGCCTTCAAGACCAAAAAGGGCAAGCTCCTCCCTGAAGCTAAAAAGATGCTGGAGCTTCTGTTTGCCAAAGGAGCCAGTCCTGATTCTTACACCACCAAGAAGAAGTCTACGCTCATCATGTATTATGTGAAAAAGGGCTGGCTGTCCCCACTCAAGTTTTTTCTGGACCGCAGAGCCGACGTCAACGCGAAGACTACAGAAGGTCAGACGGCCTTGAGCATGGCCCTGACCAAGCCACGGCGGCGGGAAAAACCTGCACAGAAAAAGGAACGTCAAGCCGTGGTGGAGTTATTAAGATCCAAGGATGCCAAATAGAGTAGAGGAAAGGGGTCACCCACGTATTTAAATTGAGACCGTGCCGGTGCCGGTAGATGTGGCGATAGTCGAGCAGGCGGCATTTTAATAGGATAGAAGAGTTGAAAGTCGAAATCTCGACGTTTTGAAACGTGCCGTTTTCCCGGGGAATGATTCAGTTTTCTCTCAACAGCTCATCCGTCCGGCGACAGGATCGCTCCAGGATGTTTTTCAAGGCACCCTCGGGCAGTGAAAGAGCCTTCCAGGATTCACCCCTCAGGGGCGGGACATAGTGCTCGCCGCTTGTCCCGATGGCAACCGCATTGACGGCAATATCGGCCAGGTGGAGGATGCCGGCCGACAACGGATCAGAAGCCTTTTCAGGCGCGTGATGGTGGCCGACCATATCGGCCATTCTCTCCGGGAGACCCCATTGTTTGAGGAGCATTCCTCCCAGTTCTGCATGATCGAAGCCGAACAGCCTGCGTTCCGCACCAAAGAGAAGAATGTGTTTGGACTGAGCGCTGGTGATGGCACTTCCCGATTCTTCCGGGAATTGCATGTAGAGGATGAGACGGCCGACATCGTGAAGGAGTCCGCCGACAAAAAAGGGTTCGGAATCCGCATCACCCTTTTTTTCAGCAAGCATCCTCGCCACCAGCCCGCACGCTATGCTGTGCTTCCAGAAGGACCTCATGTTGACGAGACCCTCAGGTATGTCTCTGAAGAGCGTCAGGACCGACATGGCCAGGGTCAGGGCACACAGTTCTTTTGTTCCCACCAGGGTTATTGCTCTCGAAATGGTCTCAATCCTGGAAGGAAATCCATAGTAGGGGCTGTTGACAAGCTTCAGGAGCCGGGCGGAAACGGCCGTATCCCTCTGGATCACCTGGGCGAACATGCCCGATGAACTGGATGGATCGCTCATCAGGTCCACAAGCCGGCCGAAGATGCTGGGCAAGGAGGGAAGGTGGTCCGTTTGTCGAACGAGTTCTTGGGGGTCTATAGATCGGCATTCTCTCGTCCTTTCTTTATGGCTAATCATGGCACGATTCCTTTTCAGCCCGTTTTGGCGCATGACGCTTTCGTATAAATCAGGTCTTATTGCATCCGAAACTTCCTTGTGCTACAACCAGTGTCGCTGGCTTGAAGCACCCGGCTTAAACTAGAACAATGGTCGGAGAGGTGTTCCGGACATGAGGGTAATGACGTTCAATTTGAGGTTCGAGAACGATCGTGACGGGTCGAACGCCTGGGTTTACCGGAGAGAATTAATTGTCAAGGTGATCAACCGCTGCCAGCCTGCTGTCATCGGCACTCAGGAAGGGCGCTGGAATCAGCTGCTTTACCTCAGGGATCATCTGCCTGACTACCACCTTCACGCCCCCCAACGCGTCATTGACAACACCTGCCAATACCCTACCCTGTTCATCCGCAAGCAGGATTTCAATGTGGGAGAAGGACGGGATTTCTGGCTTTCCAAGACCCCGGATGTCCACCGAAGCAAGGATTGGGACAGTGCCTTTCCCAGGATGATGAGTTACGCATCCGTCCGTTTAACCGGATCGGAGAAGGCCTTCTGGTTTGCGGTCACCCACCTGGACCACCAGAGCACCAGGGCCCGTTACGAACAGGCCCGGATTATCGCGTCGTGGATAAAAAAGCGAAATGAACCAATCATTCTGATGGGGGATTTCAATGATGTTCCGGGATCCCCTGCCCATGAAGTACTGGTGTCGTCGAAGACCGGACTTCTGGATACCTGGCAGGTCCTGGGCCGTGAAGAAGACTCCAACAGCTTCACCCACCACGGCTTCACAGGCGTTCCACACGATTCCAGGATAGACTGGATCCTGGCCGGCCCGCAGTTTAAGATCATCGATGCCAAAATCATCCGGGATCATTTCGAGGGACGTTACCCCTCGGATCATTTCCCCTACATGGTGGACCTGGATATCGTACGCCGGAATTGAGGCCTACCGTATACCTGGCGCTCAGAGAAATCCATGTTGAGTGATATTGAGCAAGAAAAGCCGGGGCTTTACTCTGCTCTTCCCAAATTAGCCCCGAGTGACGAAAATGAAACCAAAGAGATGCTCATCCTTTGCTTGAAAAATCCGAAAGTTGCCTGTAGACTGAAACAAAATGATATAGAGGAGAGAAATCATGGCAGAGGATAACTATGAGGATGGGCAGGACATGACGGAAATTGGTTTTTCCGGTCTGAGCCATGGCCGAAAAAACGCGAGGGGCAGATCTGCCACAAACCATTCTGATCCGGGAACGGGAAAGAAAGGATTACTGTTCGCCGGGGCAGCTCTCTTGACCATAGTCGTCATCATCGCGATCGTTTTGCTCACCGGCAATGGATCCTCCGACAAACCCATTGCCGCCATCCAGGTCCGCGTCAAGGCACTGGAGGAAAAAGTGGCGCGTTTCAGCGTGATGGAGGCCACTGTCTCCACGGCTCAGCAGCAGCAGAAAGCGCTGCGGCAGTCTGTTTCAGGATTGCAAAGCTCCGTCAAATCCTTGGAGGGGAAACTGGACAACATAGGCCGGGAGGTAGCGAGGCTGAACAAGAAAAAGGGCACAACGGCCGGCCGGGTAAAAGGGACTACGTCCATAAAAAAAAGACAGACAAACTCGACCCACTCCCGCTACCACGATGTACGGAGGGGGGAAAGTCTCTACAAGATTGCCAAGAAATACGGCATTTCACTGCAGGAGCTTTACCGTCTCAATAATTTAACGTCAAAAAGTGTCATTCATCCGGGCCAGAAGCTTATGATCACGCCGGGTGGCAAGAAATAGAAGGGTATTAATAGGTTATTCAACAACTTATTCAAACACTTCAAGTTTGTGCCGGTGAATCTCTCCTTCTACCATGTAGATGACCTCTTCGGCTACATTGGTGGCGTGGTCCGCGATACGTTCCAGGTGCCTGGACACCAGAAGCAGATTGATGAGGCAGTTGGCCCGGTCAGGCGCCTTTTTGATGGCATCTTTCACCAGGTCATAGCATCGGATCTTCATGGCGTCCACCGCATCGTCCATCAGCCCCACCTTGTAGGCCATGTCTACATCCAGGTTCACCAGGGAGTCGAGGCTCATATTCAGCATGGCCTCTACCTTTGATGCCATCCCGTCAAAGTCGAAGGCAAGGGAGACGGGTGGTGTTTTCGCCACCACCAGGACACGTTCGGCAATATTGACCGCCATATCACCTACCCGCTCCAGGTCGTTATTGATCTTGA
>CAYOIU010000401.1:0-3711 GCA_964404085.1 uncultured Desulfobacteraceae bacterium
CGAAGGCGGGAGGAGATCACCGCTGAAGCGGACTTTTACGGGGCCATGGATGGTGCGAGCAAGTTCGTCAGGGGAGACGCCATAGCGGGGATCCTGATCACATTGATCAATATCCTGGGCGGTCTGATTATCGGGGTCATCCAGATGGGTCTGGACGTCTCGACCGCGGCACAGAATTACACCATCCTGACCATCGGTGACGGCCTTGTCTCCCAGATACCGGCGGTGATCATTTCAACGGGTGCCGGCATACTTGTCAGCAGAGCCGCGGCCGAAGGTGGGCTGGGATTCGAAGTTATCAAACAGTTCAGCGTCCAGCCCAAGGCCCTGACCATTGCCGCCGCAATAATCCTTCTTTTCGGTCTGGCTCCCGGAATGCCCTTACTGCCCTTCATGATGCTGTCGGTAGCAATATTCATGGTGGCCAGGGCGGTTGCCTCGGCGAAAAATAAAAGAACGGCAGAAATTGAAACCGATGAAGCCGCAACGGGAGAGGAGGCTACTCCGGAACAGGTGGAGGAACTCCTCCCCCTGGACACCCTGGAACTTGAAATCGGATACGGCCTGATTCCCCTTGTGGACAGCCAGAAGTCCGGCGGTCTCCTGGACAGGATCCGTTCATTGAGGAAACAGTTCGCCCTGGATATGGGTGTCATCATTCCCGCCCTGCACATCCGGGACAATCTCGAGCTGAAGCCCAACGAATACGCCATTTGTATCAAGGGAAACGATGTCGCCCACGGAGAACTCATGATGGACCATTTTCTGGCCATTGATCCCGGGGATGTGAATCAGAAGGTGGAAGGGGTCCAAACAGTTGAACCGGCCTTTGGATTGCCGGCCATCTGGGTGACCGGTGACAGAAAGGGGGATGCGCAGCTCTCCGGATACACCGTTGTGGATCTGCCCAGTGTGATCACCACGCATCTGTCTGAGATTGTTCACCAGCACGGTTACGAGTTCCTGGGACGTCAGGAAGTCCAGAGGCTTCTGGACAACCTCGCAAAGAGCAATCCCAAGGCCGTCGAAGAGCTGACCCCGGCTCTCCTGAGTGCAGGCGGGGTGCAGAAGGTATTGCAGAACCTGTTGAGGGAGCAGGTTTCCATAAGGGATCTGCTGACGATCGTTGAAACACTGGCGGACTATGCCCCCGTGACAAAGGACCCCGAACTCCTGACCGAGTATTGTCGCCAGAAGCTTTCAAGGTCTTTGACGAAACGGTTCCTGGAGAAGGATCAGACCCTGAAGGTTCTTTCCCTTGCCCCCAGCGTGGAAAGTACGGTTGCCGACGGGGTCAATCAGACGGAATACGGGGCCTATCTGGCTTTGGACCCGGGTCAGGCCGAGCAGATCATTCGTCATATCAAGTCGGCGTTTGAAGGAGCGGCATCGAGGATAGAGCAACCCATTATCCTGTGTTCTTCTACTATCAGGCGACACTTGAAGAAACTCTGCGAAAGGTACCAGATGCAGGTGACGGTGATTTCCCATAACGAGGTGCCCGGCGGTTTGAAAGTTCAGGCCGTGGGAGAAATAGGACTTTCCTAATGAACATCAAGAGATTCATAGCACAAAATGCTCAGGAAGCCCTCCGTATGGTGAAAAAGGAGATGGGCGAGGATGCTGTTATCCTCAAAACCCGAACCCTTGATCCGGGAACGGCCCGTTCAGCGGAAAAAAAGGGCAGAATCGAAGTGACCGCCGCCATCGACTATGATGCTCCGGCCGTTTCCTCCCACAAAAGGGGCCACACAGGAGCCCGGGAGATGATGGAGAGATACGGGGACATGGAATCCCAATTGAGGGAAATCAAGGCCCTTCTCTGGAGCATCGAAGCAGGAACCGTGCTTAAGTCCGAACCCTTTTTCGATCATTCAGCCAGAGAGCAATATGCCTGTCTCAAGGGCTTCGGCCTCAGGGGTCATATCATCCGGTCACTCATGGAAGAGACCATGGCCGGAACAAAAGCGAGGGTGGAAAAGGCAGGAGAGGAACCTGTGAAACAGTGCCTCGTAAACGTCCTGAAAAAAATAAAAACAGGTGGGTTTGGGGCCGGGGACTCACGTCAGTCCATCCAGGCCTTTGTCGGCCCGACAGGCGTTGGAAAGACCACAACCCTGGCCAAACTGGCGGCCCGGTCCTCCGTAGAGCAGGGCAGGCGTGTGGCCCTCATCACCCTGGACACTTTCAGGATCGCCGCCGTGAGCCAGCTGGAAACCTACGCCAGGATCATGGGGGTTCCCATGGAAGTTGCTTCCAGCCGGAGCGAACTTCGCAGGGCCATAGAAAAACACCGTGACAAAGACCATATCTTTGTGGACACGGTGGGAAGAAGTCCAAGGGACAGCAGGGAAATCAGCCAGTTGATGGAAATATTGAAAATTCCCCAGGAGATTCATGCCTATTTGGTCCTGAGTGCAACCACGGATCTTCATCAGCTCCTACTTGCTGAAAAGACCTTCAATACCATTGTGTATGAGAGCTATATCTTTACCAAGTTGGACGAAGTGGAAGATGCTTCACCCATGGTCAACTTTCTGCTGTGCCAGAACAGGCCTGTCTCTTATTTTACCATGGGACAGAAGGTACCGGAAGACCTGGAACCTGCTTCAAAGAAAACCTTGGCCAAGATGATACTGAGCGGGAAAAATTTGATGCTGGACAGTCTAGGTTATGGAGTGCATTAGATGGATCAGGCGAGCAGGCTGAGAGATATGGTTGAAAATGAGAAAGGCATCAATGACAAACACATGGCGGCAAATGCAATGATGGGTGTGGATAAAGACGGCATCGGGGTGAGGGTCATTTCCGTTACCAGTGGAAAGGGCGGGGTCGGAAAGACCAACGTGGTGGCCAACCTGGCACAGGCTCTTTCCCAATTGGGAAAAAGAGTCCTGATACTCGATGCCGACCTGGGTCTGGCCAACATGGATGTCCTTCTTGGCCTGAACCCCCGATACACCATTCAAAACGTGCTGAGAGGGGAAAAGCGGTTGGAGGAGATCATGCTCGATGCGCCGGGTGGCTTCAAGGTACTGCCTTCTGCATCGGGAATCCAGGAAATGACCGAGTTGGACCAATCCCAAAGGCTCCTCCTGCTGGATGAACTCGATGCATTGCAGGACAAAATCGATGTGCTGCTCATCGACACGGCAGCCGGCATTTCGGCCAATGTCATGTACTTCAACTTCGCCGCCATGGAAAAGATTGTGGTTGTGACCAATGAGCCGACATCCCTCACGGACGCCTATGCCCTGATAAAGGTCCTTTCGAGCAAATACCAGCAGAAGAAGTTCAAGATCCTTGTCAATGAGGCAAGGAATGAAGGAGAAGCGGACAGGATATTCAGGCATCTGAGCCAGGTGGTGGACAAATTTCTCGGATCACCTTCCATGGACTACCTTGGATGGATCCCCTTTGACAAATGCATTCCCCGTGCGGTCAGGAAGCAACAGACGTTTTTGACGCTCCACCCTGATGCACCGGCCAGCAAAAAGATCGTTATGATTGCCGAGAGGCTGGTGGAATGTGCGGATCATTTGGATTTTGAAGGTGACATCAAGTTTTTCTGGCAGAAACTTCTGAACTATTGACGTGCCATGATATGAGCAACGAATGGGAACCGAACCTGACAATCTTTTTTAGATTCGCTTTCTTAAACGCGTTGCATAAAGCGACTTCGTTGGAAGCTAATTTATGCCGCAACCGGCA
>CAYOIU010000402.1:0-3697 GCA_964404085.1 uncultured Desulfobacteraceae bacterium
GCCTTTGATGTTGAGCACCGGTTCAATGTCCTGTCCCAGTTTTTCATGCACCTCCTCAGGGGTACAACCCAGAATGGCGCCGAAGCCTTCATTCTTGGCGATCTGGTCTAGGACCTGGTCGATGGCTTCCCGGTTTCCCCATTCCAGGGGTATTCCACCGGTGTCCGCTTTTGTAATGATCCCCTTTTCATAAAGCTCGGATGCCCAGGCGATCATCCGGGTTGCCGACAGTACATCGATACCTTGACGCTGGCACTTGACAGCGACGGCGTACCAGGTCTTCATATCCGAGTTCTTGATGACCCAGGTGGCCGAACCATAGATGTTGCAACTAGCCACCAGAGGGCCCAGTTCCTTCTCTTCGAAATAGTCCATGCATCGAACCTGACAGTTAAAGCAGCCCGTCCTCCCCTCGCCCTGCCGGTTTTTGTGCCTTTCCCAGAATGGTTTGTGCCCACCTTTCAGGTCCTGCTGTTTGTCCCATACGTTTGATTCATAATTTCCCAAAACAACGGCCCACGTCGAGGGAGGGGTATTTTCAGCCATATCTACGGTCCGGGCATTGCCGGTCAGGGGCTTCTGGACTTCCAGGGCCTTCAGACATATTTCTAAGAAACGGTCCGGGTCCGCAACGGACACACCTTTTGTGCCCCTCACCGCAATGGCCTTCAGATTTTTTGAGCCCATGACGGTTCCCATCCCCGTACGCCCGGCCGCATTACCCATACGTGTCTGAATAGATCCATAGGCAACGAGATTCTCCCCCCCCGGGCCGATACAGGCAACCTCTACTTCCGGATCTCCGAGTTCTTCCTGCAAAGCATCCTGGGTCTTATAAGTATCCATTCCCCAGATATGGGACCCGTCCTTTATCTCAACCTTGTCATTGTTTATGGCGATATAGACCGGTTTGGATGAATTGCCTTTGATGACGATGCTGTCGTAGCCGGCATATTTCAGTTCCGGGCCCCAATAGCCACCCATGTTCGACATGCCCTGTATACCGGTCACAGGTGATTTGGCAGCCACCTCCACACGGCCGGAGCCGGGAAACATGGTGCCCGTCAAGGGGCCTATGCTGAACATGAGTACGTTTTCCGGGGAAAGGGCATCAGTGCCCGGCTGCAGTTCATTGTATAGAACACGGGCATTCAATCCACGGCCGCCGAGCCATTTGTCCGCATAGGTTGTCGTCGGTTGCCTTTCAATTTTCCCTGAACTCAGATCCACCCTGAGAATGGTGCCTCCATACAAATAGGACATAGTCATTACCTCTTAACTTTTCCCAGATCGAACAAGATCATCTTGACTTCGCTCAGTTCGTTGAAAATCCAGTCTGAGAGCATCCTGCCGACACCGCTTCGCTTCACCCCGCCAAAAGGGGCCATCTCATCCCAGCAGCTGGTTGCCTCATTGATGTATATAGCTCCCGCCTTGATATTTTCCGCCAGGTAATAAGCATTGGCCAGGCTGCTCGTGAATGCGCCGAACTGAAACCCGAAACGCGTGGAATTGGCCATTTCTACTGCCTCGTCAATGTTTCCGAAGGTCATGATCCCTGTCACCGGCCCCATGGTAACTTCCTGCGCAATCATCATTTCTTCCATCACCCCTTCGATCACCGTTGGTTCGATGTAAAGCCCTTCGGTGTTGTTTCCACCGGTCAGGAATCGTCCGCCTTTTTTTCGGGCGTCTTCGATCAGCCCCATGGTCAATTCAAGAACCTTTGGGTTGTTGACCGGACCCACATCGGTTTTTGGATCAAGCGGATCTCCAAAGACCAACCCTTTTGTTTTCTGAACGAACAGATCGACGAAACGACGGTGCACGTCCTTGTGAACAAGGATTCGCCGGGTCGAAATGGGAGACTGTCCGTTGTGGCTGAAGCAGCCGCCGATCGCGGAATTTACAGCCTCTTCGATGTTGGCGTCGTCCATGACGATCAGCGCATTGCTGGACACGATGGCAAACAGCAGCTTCTTAAGGGCCGCCTTTTCGGCAATCATCTCGCCGGTCTTTTCCTGGCCGAAAAAATTGACGGCATCCACTCCCGGGTTTGACACCAGCGCATCCCCTACCTCGGATCCCGGCCCTGTCAGCACATTGATGCTACCGGGCGGAAATCCCGCTTCATGCAGCGCCACGGCAATCAGGATCGCACTCATTGGGGAACCGCTCGAAGGCTTGACGATCACGCTGTTTCCCAGGGCCAAGGCATAGGGAATGGTGCAGTTTGGCATCTCCGATGGGTAGCTGAACGTCGAAATATTCGCCACCACGCCCACCGGTTCGAAAATATGCATAATGCGCTTGTTGTTGTTGTCTTCGGTCACATTGGGGAGCGTCATTCCACGATGGGACTTCACATTGGCCGTGGCCACATGGAAATTGCTCCAGGAATACCCGTTGAGAGGACTGGCTTCGCTGATGGACTGCTGCATGGGCTTGCCCGATTCCATACAGAGGATTCGCGATGCCTCTGCGTCGCTTTTTCCGGCGATTTCCACAGCCTTGTGCAACAGCTCGATGCGCTTCAAAAGAGAGAGTTTGACCAGGGCCTGCTGCCCTTCTTTTGCCGCTTCAACCGCCCGCTGCACATCCTTCCGGGTGCACCTGGGCACCGTACCGACCACACGCCCATCACCGGGATAGCGCACTTCGAACCGCTCTCCTGAATCCGATTCAACCCATTCGCCACCAATCAACACTTTTTTCTCCAGGATTTCTTCAGCCATGTCTGTTTCTCCTATGATGCTTTTGGTTTCAATTTGTACTGCCCGTCCATGGGCAAGAGGATGACTTCTAACGAAGTCACTTTACTATACACGTATAGAGGAGCGAATCTGAGAATCTTTTTCAGATGCTTTCTCATAGTGCACTTGGCAAGGGCTGCCACAATGGACGGCTATTTGGGGTTTACACCTCCCAAAGCCCTCGCGCTTTTCTATTGCGTATCGCTAAACCCCAAATTGGCGTCCATCCCCTCCGGAGTGTTTAGAAAGTGTCTGAAAAAGATTCTCAGGTTCGCTTCCCATTCGTTGTTTATAGGCTGCCACTCGCGGCATAAGTCAGCTTCCAACAAAATCATCACTTTAATAGATTCCGTCGAACCGCCGCCGAACCAGCGCCGAATAGACATGTCCAATCAGGGTCGTAAAGTCGAATACCGGCAGCCCCACGGCTTCCTGCACGGCAGCGGCGTAAGGCGGCAAATCGGTGCATTCAAAAAGGATGGCCTTTACACCCTCATTTTCTTTAACAAGACGAAGTGTTACCTGGACTACCTCATGTTGGACTTTATTGAAGTCCAGATACCCCTTCTCAGCATGGATAGCATCGTAAAAGTGGGGTTGATCCTCCATGCCGGCAACCGCGACTGGGATATCCATGCCGTTGCTTGCTGCCTCCAAATGCTTGTCGGTCAGCGTTTTGCCGTTCGCAGTGACGATCCCTACTTTTTCGCCGGGTTTCAGGAGCCGGGATACAAACGGCAGCTGGAGCAGGCTGGACATGAAAACCGGGACAGGAAACTCCTTTGCCATCAGATCATGGTACAGGACCATAAACCCGCAGTTTCCGGTTATGGCTTTGACCCCTTCCTTTACAAGTTTCCAGCCGGCTTCGATGAAGGGTTCAAGCAGGTCAGAGTCGCCCTGATATACCAACCGCTCCATATTCGCGCCTCTCACCACTTCAT
>CAYOIU010000403.1:0-3693 GCA_964404085.1 uncultured Desulfobacteraceae bacterium
CTCCCGATCGGATAAAGGATTAGTTCTCTGTGCACTCTGTGGCTCTGTGGTGAAACAATAAGATCGTGTATACAGATTTTTACAACCTGAACGAAAAGCCTTTCAACCTGACCCCTTCCCCCCGGTACTTGTATCTGGGGGATGTGCATAAGGAGGCACTGGCCCTCCTGACCTACGGCGTGGTTGAACGGAAGGGCTTTATCCTCCTCACGGGTGAAGTGGGAACGGGTAAGACCACCATGGTCCAGGCTCTGCTCTCCAATCTTGAACAGAACGTTCACTCCGTCTATCTGTCCAATCCCCTGCTTTCAAAAAGCGATTTTATGGACTATCTGGCGTTTTCAGCGTTCAAGAAAAAAGTTCATTTTAGATCGAAGGCAGAGTTCCTGGTGGAATTTGAGGCATTTCTTAAGGAATGCCTTCAGCACCAGGAAAACTTCATCCTCCTGATCGATGAAGCTCACAGGCTTTCCTTTGAACTGCTCGAGGAAGTCAGGCTCCTGTCCAACATGGAAACCGCGGAGGAAAAGCTCATTAATATCTTCCTGGTAGGTCAACCGGAGCTGAACGAAAAATTGAGCCGGCCCCAATGCCGGGCATTGCTTCAGCGAATCAGCGTCAGGTACCACATCAAGCCCCTGAGCCTCAAGGAGACACGGGAGTATGTCAAAAACCGCCTCTACATAGCGGGTGCGAGAAACGGGCAAAAGATCCTGCCGGGAATCACCGTGAAGTCGGTTCACCAGTATGCCGAAGGCTACCCCAGAATGATCAACATCCTGTGCGATAATGCCTTGCTCCTGGGGTATTCGAGGGAGAAACACACGATCACCCCGGGCATGATCAAGGAGTGTCACCAGGACCTGAAGCTTGAAACCGGGGCTCCGAAGGAACAAAGGGTTGAGCCGAAAAAGAAAGAGAAGGCTGTGCGGGATCGGTCGGAATGGACGGATTTTCTTAAATGGATCATTCTTCTGATTCTGGCATTCCTGGTGGGGATGTTTCTCACAGGAAAGGGTGTTGACGTGTATCATCGTCTCTTATCAGGTTCAACCAAGACAGAAGTACGCACGACAACCAAAATGACACCCCAACCGGCAGTAAAGAGTGCTATACCTGAGACAGAGAAAACCCCTCAAGAATTACCGGTCAATGTCGATGAACAGGAAAGGAATAGCCGGCATCCCAAGGGCGATGCAGCGGTTCCCAAATCAGCAGCTGAAGAGGCTCCCGGCGTGCTTGAGCAGAAGACTCGGAACGCTGAATCAGAGAGGGCCGTGCCATCTGAGGAAGTGCCGGCTGGAAAGACTGTCACAGTGAAAGAAGGGGACACGGTAACCGAGATGGCAGCCAAAATATATGGTTTCGTGAATGACGCTCTTGTTGAACGGATCAGGAAGAGCAACCCTGAGGTCAGGGATATGAATTGGATCAGTGTGGGGCAGAAGATCGTATTTCCTCCTTTCGAGGGGACAAATGAGGTCCCCACCTACACGGTTCATATCGCCTCGTTCGTGCCCATTGAGAGGGCGAGAAAACTGTTTCATCAGCTGTCGGAGCAAGGGTATGAGGCCTATATTTTACCGTTTCATGACCCGGAAAAGGGTAACGTATTCCGGGTAACTGTGGGAAATTTTAAGGATCGTGCTGCGGTTGATGCCTACGCGGCGAAGATATTGGATGAAGGGATTTCGGAGTATGCAAAACCGATCCAGGTAGAAGTGAGATAGACCAATTGCGTTAGGTATGAGGAGCGGTCATCCGCGATGACCTTGAGGATGGAAGGCAGAAAAACTCGGCAGCATGCGCGGCTGGAATGCTAGGATGCTGGGAAGCAGGCGTGAGATAAGGAAGAAAAATGGGCAAAATAGCTGAAGCACTGGAAAAGCACAAGAAAGAGAAGATCATTCAAATTGAGGAGTTGCCATTTCTGGAGCCGGAAAAATCACCACTCGAGAGAAAGTCCAGGAAAATTCTCCGGGACGTGATTTCGGAAGCCAAGTATGACTCGAAGCTCGTGACGCTTTCTGCGCCTGATTCCGTGGATGCTGAAAATTTCAAAGTCTTGCGCGCCCAGATTCTGTTTCCAAAAGAGGGCCCTGCTCCGCGGACCATTATGGTGACAAGTGCTTTTCCGGGGGAGGGGAAAACCTTTATCGCGGCCAACTTGGCAATCAGTATAGCGCTGGGGATCAACGAACACGTCTTGCTGGTAGACTGCGACTTAAGGCGTCCGAGCCTCCACAAGACCCTGGGCTATGGCCCGTGTCTGGGCCTGTGTGAGCACCTGGTGGGGAAAGAGAGCTTGGAAGACCTGATCATGAAGACCAGGATCCCGAAACTGTCTCTCCTCCCCGCCGGACCGGTCCCGCCGAACCCATCGGAACTTTTGTCTTCGAAGATGATGCGGAGTTTCCTGGACGAGGTGAGAAATCGCTATGATGACCGCTATATCATCATCGATGCTACCCCCAGCCAGGTAACTGCAGAGGCCAACGTCCTGGCACAGTATGTGGATGGGATCGTTTTTGTTGTCATGGCAGGGAAGTCTCCGAAAGATACTGTGAAGAGAAGCATGGAAAATCTGGGAAAGAAAAACATACTCGGCGTGGTATTCAACGGGTACGACAAGAGTTACAGGGGATATAACAAGTATTACAAGAAGTACTATAACTAAATGAAATAATCCAAATCTCCCTGATGAAATAGGAAAGGCGTTTCACGGGGCAGGCTAATGTCAAATCAGATCCAAATGAACAAAGGGGAAAGCCCGACGATAGAATTTCCAGCTTTAGCAGAAAATAACTACAAAAGTATAGCAAAATCAATTAGGTATGACTTTTCGGCTGTGTAAGCCAAGGGGCGGAGCTGTATCTGCCGTCAGGTCCTCCGTGTTGAACAGAATACAGGCTGCACCACGAAGAACACGAAGAACCACGAAGAAAAGAATGTGATGGTATTTCAATATCAAGTGCTAATCCGTTCGAGCCATTAGTGCTCTTCGTAATGAATAAACCACAGCATGCACCACGAAGAACACGAAGAACCACGAAGAAAAGAATGTGATGGTATTTAACATCAACTGCCTGGAATAAGGTATAATAATAACCGTGATTTCGTTCGTGTTGAACAGAATACAGGCTGCACCACGAAGAACACGAAGAAAAAACCGATAAACTTCAGTTTTAAGGACCTAAAAAATGAAAAAAGAGGATTGTGTCTATGCACCACGAAGAACACGAAGAACCACGAAGAAAAGCCGGCGGGCTGAACGAAAAGAATAGAATGCTTTTTTTAACCCCTTCAAGACCTTCGAGCTCTTCGTGGTAAACCTGGCTTTTATCTTTAACCTTCGCACCCTTCGTGCCCTTCGTGGTGAAAATAGCTTTTGCCTTTGCTTTTAACCCTTCAATTTCTTCGAGCTCTTCGTGGTGAGCTTAGCTTTTGTCTCTGCTTTTAACCTTCGCACCCTTCGTGCTCTTCGTGGTGAAAATAGTTTTTGTCTTTGCTTTCAACCCTTCAAGACCTTCGAGCTCTTCGTGGTGAACGTAGCTTTTGCCTTTGCTTTTAACCCTTCAAGATCTTCGTGCCCTTCGTGGTGAGCCTAGCTTTTGCCTTTAACCCTTCAATTTCTTCGAGCCCTTCGTGGTGAAAATAGCTTTTGCCTTTGCTTTTAACCCTTCAATTTCTTCG
>CAYOIU010000404.1:0-2995 GCA_964404085.1 uncultured Desulfobacteraceae bacterium
GCTCTTCGTGGTGAACCAAGCTTTTGCCTTTGCCTTTAACCTTCGCCCACTTCGTGCCCTTCGTGGTGAACCAAGCTTTTGCCTTTGCTTTTAACCCTTCAAGCTCTTCGTGGTGAACCAAGCTTTTGTCTTTGCTTTCAACCCTTCAAATTCTTCGCACTCTTCGTGGTGAAAAAATCCAGTTAATCCGGTAAATCCTGTCCAAAGATGGATAAACGAAACCCCAAAATACCCATCCTCATGTACCACGAGGTATCGGCTGTTGGTGATTCAAAAGAGGAGGTCCGCCACACAAATCCCTCTTATGTCCTTTCCGTTTCCAAATTCCGCGAGCAGATGCAATATCTGCATGCAAACGGATTCAACACAGTGACACTTCAAGACGTACTGGACGGAACGGGATCGCAGGAACAAAACAGCGTCGTCCTCACCTTTGACGACGGCTGGATGAGCAACTACACGAACGCTTTCCCGATTTTCAATAACATGGGGCTGACCGCTACCATCTTCGTCATAACGGATTTCATCGGCACCGCGAAATATATGAACTGGAATCAACTGAAGGAAATGGCCGAGGCAGGGATTTCCGTCCAGTCCCATACAGCCGGTCATAGCGCCCTCTCGACCTTGAGCGGCGGCGAAATAAAACATGAGCTGGAGAGATCCAAGGCGACCATAGAGGACCATCTGGGCTTATCCGTCGATTTCCTGAGCGCCCCCCACGGCATGATTGACAAGAGTGTTATCGACATTGCCGGGTCAATTGGCTACAGAGGTATTTGTACGTCTGAACCAGGGTTCAGGCATGGTTGTGGGAATCCCGCTATTTTTAAGCGAGTCAACATAACAGGCAGTTGCCGGATGTCAGACTTCAAAGGGATCGTACGAGGAAACTGTGCGGCCATCTTTCCTGCAATATGCTCAAAAGGAATCAAGAACCTGATCAAGAAATTCCTGGGATACAATAACTATAGAAGGATATACCGCCTTCGATACCGCATCGGGGAATAGGGTACTGCGTTTATTTCTCACAGAGCCCACAAAGATCTCAGAGGGCAAAGTTTTCAGTCAAAGATCTTTTAAATGCCGTCTTCTAAAGAATTCAGAATCCAGGAGTCGGAATTCAGGATGAAACGGCCTGCCGCAAAAAGATTCCAGGATTTGATCGTCCGGCAGAAAGCCCACGAATTTGTTCTGTCAATTTATCGTTACAGTGATTCTTTTCCCAAGAATGAAATTTATAGATTGACGGCGCAACGCATTTTACTGGGCCGACAAGCCCAGACGAAACAAGGCAAGCGGTAAAGGCTCAACAGGAACTCCTCTGATCATACCACTCTTCAGCCCTTTACCCAGTATGCAGCTATTCGGGTACTTGGCGATTTGTTTGAGGTCTTTCGGCCTGAGTTGTCTGCTCCATTTTGTTTCCACGGGCCAGAAACGATGTTGGTCAACATACGCAATGTCAACCTCGCCCTCCGCCTTGATATAATAGGTGGGAAAATAGCGCCGATAATGTGCGACAACGCACGCCTCGACCAGCTTTGAGACCCACTCAGGATCAGACATGAGTGGTACGACTTGTTGCTTGTACGGATCTTTGCCGGGGTTTAACCAGGTTCTCACTGCATGGAATATGAATGGGTCGGAGAACATCAGCTTACGTGCTTTCTTGGGGGCAGCGGTAAGTTTATCCTCCAATATTGCGGCTTGAATGATGACTGCATCCATGGACTCGAGCAATGCTGTGTAATCAGCTATTGTCTTTGGATGGTCAATGGATAGATCCCGCGCGAGCGCATTCCATGTAACCTGGCTTCCATATCGTTTGACCACGGAGTCCAGTATTTCACGCAAATAATGTTCCTGTTTTCCCTTTTTTAAGACGTCGCCCCGGATCCAGTCGCTGTAAGTGGTGAATGTATGGGGCAGAATGTATCGGTGCTTTGCCATGTCGTTTATAGCCGTGAGGAAACCCCCATGGATAAGATAGTCGGCAAACGCTTCATAGAGTTTCGTGACCGCATCGCCGGGGGGGGAGACCCGCGAATCCATAAGCCGGCCTGAAGCCTCAGGCGCAAGGTATGCTTTCAATTGTACCGTTTCGGAAAAGTTGAGGGGGTAGAGGTGAAAATCCACGATGTCCGCGCTGCCCCTGCGGCCTGGAAAACGCATGCGCGCTTCCTGGATGATGACCAGGTCGGAACCTGTTAAAACCATAACGGTATTTTCAAGCACCCCGGCATCGGCCAGATACTTGATGCCTTTATCCCATTGACGGATGTAGGTGACTTCATCGAGCAGAAGATAACGCAAATCCGTATTTGGCATTTGCTCAAGCGTTTCCATAAGCAGTCTGACAAGAGAATGGTGGTCGTCGATCAATTCTCCGGTGAAGTAGACAATACGTTCGGGGGCCACACCGCTTTTCAAGAGATCCGCCATCCACTGTTTCAGAAGGGTGGTCTTTCCAACCTGGCGGCCTCCGCCGACGGTATAAATACCTTCTCGAGATCTGGGCAGTTCCTTCAGTAAGGGAGATCGATATACCAATAGCTGTCTCCCAAGTGCCTTCAGATGGGGATCGTTTTGGAAGAATTGTTGCGGTGCTTCCAAATGCGTATTGTGGGGCGAAAAACGAGCATCCACAACTAGTTCTCCTCTCGGAATAAATTTATTCAATCGTTACTGACTAAATTTAGTCAATAGAGTATGCCAATTTCAAGCCATTGTCAAGGACGAAGCTCGCTCTTGACATCCGACAGAACCAACAGACCTAAGAATTGCACCACGAAGAACACGAAGAAACACGAAGAAAAAACCGATAAACTTCAGTGTTAGGGACCTAAAAGATGAAAAAAAAGGATTGTCTATATGTGCACCACGAAGGCCGCGAAGAAACACGAAGAAAGCCGGCAGACTGAACGAAAAGAATAGAATGTTTTTTTTGACCCCTTCAAGACCTTCGTGCCCTTCGTGGTGAACCAAGCTTTTG
>CAYOIU010000404.1:3095-3693 GCA_964404085.1 uncultured Desulfobacteraceae bacterium
CCTTTGCCTTTAACCTTCGCACCCTTCGTGCCCTTCGTGGTGAAAATAGTTTTTGTCTTTGCCTTTAACCCTTGAAGATCTTCGCACTCTTCGTGGTGAAAATAGCTTTTGCCTTTGCCTTTAACCTTCGCACCCTTCGTGCCCTTCGTGGTGAAAATAGTTTTTGCCTTTGCTTTTAACCCTTCAAGACCTTCGCGCCCTTCGTGGTGAGACAAGTATTTCTTTTAACCCCTTCAAGCCCTTCGTAGTGAGTATTAATGTCTATGGAAAATAAGACACTTCATAAAAGCACTGAATTGCACCACGAAAGCCACGAAGAAACACGAAGAATAGAATTTGATGAATTGTCGAATCGTGTCATAGGCTGTGCACTGGAAGTTCATCGGAAATTAGGCCCGGGCCTGCTTGAATCAACCTATGAACAGTGCCTTGCCCACGAGTTCAGAATAGTGGATATACCGTTTAAATTGCAGCATCCACTCCCAGTGGAATACAAAGGCATCAAGCTGGACTGTGGTTACCGTATCGATTTGATGGTGGATAACCGCTTGATAATTGAATTGAAGAGTGTGGATAAACTCTTGCCCATTCATCAGGC
>CAYOIU010000405.1:0-3674 GCA_964404085.1 uncultured Desulfobacteraceae bacterium
GAAGGCGAGACTCCACAAGGCGGCCGGCAGCCCGGAACGCTTCCACGAAATGGTGGTGGATGTGTTCCGGCTTCGGGTACCCGACCTGTTCATCGTGGATGCCGTCGTCGGTATGGAGGGAAATGGTCCGGCTTCACCCGACCTGAGGGACATCGGACTGATTCTTGCCTCGGACAATGGTGTGGCCCTCGACGGTGTGATTGCGACGATGATGGGCTGTGAACCGGGTCGGCTGCGATTCCTCCGGAAGGCAAAGGAAATGGGGCTGGGGGACTATGACCTCAATTCCATTGAAGTGATCGGGGAGTTGAAGCCGTTAAAAGATTTCAGGCTTCCTGCCTTGGGTGGTGAAGCGATCTTTCAAAACCCGGCCATACAGGAGTTCATGCAGGCGCGAACGCTCTTGCGACCCCAGGCTGACCCCGAGTTGTGCACGGCCTGCGGAACCTGCATCGACCAGTGCCCGGTATCGGCCCTTTCCATGGGAGATGACATCCCTCAGGTGGATGCGGATACCTGCATCACCTGTTTCTGCTGCCAGGAAATCTGTCCTGAGAAGGCCATTGCCCTGCAATAGATGAAAGGATGCTGTGATGGAGAGTGAGGTTTTTTCGGGCGGACTCTACCGGCCCCTGACCGAAGAACAGGTGAGGACCCTACACGAGGCATCTCTCCATATTCTTGAAGGAACGGGTTTCACCTATGAACCGGGGCTGGGGGAGACACTGGAGATGCTGGAAGAGGGGGGCATCAGGGTAGACCGGCCAAGGTCCCGCATCTTCTTCCCGAGGGACCGGGTCATGGACCTGGTGAAAAGGGCGCCCGAGCGCGTCTTGTTGTATGGCAGGGACAAACGGCATGACCTGGATCTGGGGGAGCACCGGGTCCATCTGGGAACAGGAGGGTGCGCCATCAAGGTCCTGGACCTCGAGACAGGGGAAGCCAGGCCGAGTACACTCAGGGACCTCTATCAAATCGGAAGGCTGGTCAACCGCCTTGAGAATATACACTTTTTTCTCCGGCCCTGTGTTCCCGGGGACATCCCGCCCGCATCCTATGACGTGAACACATTCTATGCCTGCATGAAGGGGACATCCAAGCACGTCATGTCAGGGGTAAACGACAGGAAAGGCCTCAAGGAGGTCATTGAACTGGCCTCCCTGGTGGCTGGAGGCAGGGAAAAACTCCGGGAAAGGCCGTTTATCTCCATCATTACATCCTTCGCAGTCAGTCCATTGAAACTGGACACCGGGCCGGTTCGCATCATGCAGGACGCGGTCAGGAACGGCATCCCGGTTGCCCTGTCCTGCGCGCCCATGGCGGGATCGACCTCTCCAATCACCATGGCGGGCACCCTTGCCCAGACCCACGCCGAACAGCTGGCGGGCATCTCCATCTGCCAGCTCACCCGCCCGGGTGCTCCGGTATTGTACGGAGGCATTCCCGGCATGGCCAACCGCAGGACCATGGGGTACCAGGGGGGAGCCGTGGAATGCGGCATGATGAATGGAGCGATTCACCAGCTGGCACACCACATCAAGGTGCCCAACTACAACTCTTCAGGGCTCACGGACTCCAAGATCCCCGATGCCCAGGCAGGGTGGGAAAAGGCGGCCTCAACGCTGCTGACGGCCATGAGCGGGTCCAACTATATTCATCATGCGGCAGGAATGCTGGAATCCATGATCACCGTTGCCTACGAACAATACGTGATTGACGACGAAATCATCGGCATGAGCTGCAAGGTCCTCAAAGGGATAGAGGTGGACCCGGAACATCTGGCCCTGGAGGTGATCGATTCCGTGGGTCCGGGCGGTAATTTCATGACATCCCCCCATACGCTCGATCATATGCGGGAGGAATACTTTGACGGAAACGGCGTCACCGACTGGAAACACCGCGAAAACTGGGAAAGGGACGGATCCCGTGATGCGCGGGAAAGGGCGAGGGAAAAGGCCCGGCAGATCCTGTCCCAAGACCACCCCGTGATCATCCCACCGGAAATAGACGCCCTGATACGTGAAGGCTTTGAACTATTCCTTTTTTGAAGCTGAACTCCAATTGCAGGGCAAGAAACGGATAGCTTGCTTTGCCTGAAGGTCCCATAATACCCGTCAGAATATCGCAAATTCTCTTTGCCACCTTTTACGATTCCATCAAAATGGGACAATCTAATGGACAGAAATGCATATAAGAGTGACCAGACACGCTGGGAAGCGCTAACCCGGCGAGACGGGAAGGCTGACGGCGCATACGTTTACGGCGTTATCACGACCGGCATCTACTGTAAGCCGTTCTGTTCCTCCAAAGTGCCAAGCCGCAAAAATGTGCGGTTCTTTGATACCTGCGAAGAGGCTGAAAGGGTAGGATTTCGCCCGTGCAAAAGGTGCAGCCCGAAATCACCTCCCGGCCGGGAAAAGCACTTCACGGCCGTCATGCGAGCGTGCCGTCTTATGGAGGAATCGGAGGAACTCCCTTCGCTCGAAGAGCTGGCAAAGGCGGCCGGGCTCAGTCCATACCATTTTCACCGGATCTTCAAGAAAATGGTGGGGGTCACTCCCAAACAATACGGCATGGAAAGACGTTTGAACCGCGTTCGGACCGGTTTGCAGACCAGTCCAACCGTGACGGAGGCCATCTATGACGCGGGATTTGCTTCCAGCAGCCGGTTTTACGAGAACATTACCCGGGCCATGGGCATGAAGCCCTCGGCCTATCGGAAAGGCGGAGATGGTATGTGCATCAATACCACTGTCACGGAGTGTGACCTTGGATGGGTCCTGGTCGCGGCCACTGAAAAAGGCATCTGTGCCATTGATTTTGGCGATGATCCTGAGAAAATGGGAAAAGGATTGCGTGCCAGGTTTCCTGGAGCCGAATTTGTGGCAAATGACAGAGACTTCGAAGTATTGGTAAAGCAGATCGTCGCCCTGGTGGAGTCCCCCCGAAAAGCCTTTGATTTGCCCCTGGATGTGAGAGGGACGGCGTTTCAGCGGCGGGTCTGGATGGCCTTGAGGGAGATCCCCCCGGGTGAGACGGCAAGTTATGGGGAAATAGCCGATCGTATCGGCAAGCCCAAGGCGGCCCGAGCGGTAGCAAATGCCTGCGCCGCCAATACGATTGCCGTTGCCATTCCCTGCCACAGGGTGGTTCGGAGCGACGGCGGCCTGGGTGGATACCGGTGGGGCACTGAACGCAAACGCAGGCTGCTGGATCGAGAAGGGCGACAGGTTTGAAAGCAGCTCTGGATGTTCACTATGGAAGCGACAGGTCAATGGCCGCCTGTGTGGTTTTTGACAATTGGCAAGACAGTACGCCCATAGATATCATCCGGACAGCAGTACCAAGCACGCCGAAATATCGTGCAGGGAGGTTCTATAAGCGGGAACTTCCGTGCCTCTTGTCAGTTTTGGAGCGCGCCGGCCGCGAATTCGAAACCATTGTCATCGATGGGTACGTTCACCTCGTGGCTGAGGTGGGGAAAGGCCTCGGTATGCATCTTTTCGAAACGCTATCCTACGCGCCTGTGGTCGTAGGCGTCGCGAAGAATCCTCTGAAGGTCGCGGACCGCTTCGTCCCGATCAGTCGCGGCAGGAGCAGAAAACCACTCTTTGTCTCCGCCATCGGCTGCTCCGTTGAAGAGGCCGCGCGGTCCATCCTGAGCATGCATGGTC
>CAYOIU010000406.1:0-3662 GCA_964404085.1 uncultured Desulfobacteraceae bacterium
TGTTTAGTTACCGGAAATAAGGTTCATTACCCACAAAAATTCAGGAAAGGTATAAAGATATTTTCGCCAACAGAATTCATGAATTTCTATCGTAAAATCAAAGACGATACCGAATCACAGCTTTGAGCTGGGCACTCCTATCATCGCGCCTCTCAAACTGGTCGTTAGTCGCTTTTATCCCGAAAGGTTTACGAAGTGATAGCCAAAACAACCCGCCTCAGAATTCGTGAGCTCGCGATTGAAGATGCCGAATTCGTTCTCGCACTAGTGAATGAGCCCTCTTTTGTCTCGAACATAGGCGATAAGGGACTGCGAAGCCTGGCTGATGCAAAACGGTTCATCTTGGAAGGACCGTGGACCTACCAACAGAAACCTGGGTACGGGCAGTTTGCTGTCGAACTGGAAGAAAACGGAGATCCAATAGGCGTATGTGGACTTCTTTTCCGGGAATCGCTCAACCTGACAGATATTGGGTTTGCGGTCTTACCTCAATACTGGCGGCGGGGTTTTGCCTTTGAAGCGGCCGAAGCCGTCTTGAGGTATGGACAATCTACTTTGGGATTAAAGAAAATCGTTGGTTTGACTTCAGAAAACAACCTCGCCTCCATCAGGCTCCTTGAAAAGCTAGGGATGAAATTCGAGAAAACGGTAAAGATGTCCGACGACGATCCTGGTACCGTCGTCTATTCTCGATGGTTTGGTTTTTGATTTAAACCAATTTAAATCAACCACTTCAAGGCCTAACGAGGTGCTACAGTGGCCGGATGGTGTTCGGATGCGGATGGATCGCCTAGCTAACTAATTGGAATTAAACATAATACGCTTAGAATTGCCCCTTATTTTCAGGATATATCGCTCATTTTGGGGCCAAAAAGTGCGATCTGGGGCTTGAAAACGCCTATCCCGAACCCTGCCCCAACCTCCAACCCGTTTGGAATATAGACTGAGAAAAATCAACAAGTTGGCGTGGCCTGACCCCCATGCCGCCTTGCCCAGGAGGCCATAACTATGACCACTGATGGTGTCAAACGCAAGCTCGCAGCGATTCTCAGTGCTGACGTGAAAGATTACAGTCGTCTCATGCGAGATAATGAGATGGCGACTGTGAGAACTCTGAAAGCCTACCGTGACGTTATGACCAAACTCATCCGTCAGCATCATGGCAGAGTGGTGGATTCGCCAGGGGATAATTTGTTGGCAGAGTTTGCCAGTGTAGTTGATGGAGTGCAAGCTGGAGTCGCAATACAGAAAGAGTTCAAAGCCTTGAACGCCAAGCTTTCCGCCGGCCGAAAAATGGAGTTTCGTATTGGGATTAACCTTGGAGACATCATTGAGGAAGAAGGTCGTATCTATGGCGATGGCGTCAATATTGCGGCCAGACTGGAGGCGTTGGCTGATCCTGGTGGAATCTGCATCTCCAGAACCGCTTATGATCAAATCGAGGATAAACTGCCTTTTGGTTACAAATACCTTGGAGAAAAGGCTGCAAAAAATATTCCCAGGCCCATCCGGGTATATAAAGTTATTTTTGAGTCTGAGAAGTTTACGAAGAAGTTAATAGGACAGATAAGCGAGTTCATTGGAGAGGACAAAGGGCCTGATCAAATACATACGGGCTTGCTGCAATCGAAAACAGGGACATCGAACGTAAGCGAAAAAAAGAGGCTTGTAGCAACCATTCTATGTGCAGGCTTTGGTATTTTTGGTGCTCATCGATTCTATGTGGACAAAACAAAGACCGCAAAAGCCATGCTTTTCACCATTGGCGGCTTCGGTCTTTGGTACATAACAGATCTTGTTATTGTTCTTTTTGGAGGGTTCACTGATAGTGAAGGAAGAAAAGTAAAAAAATGGTTCTAAATGAGGGGGATCAGGCTCCCCTGGATCATGGGTGCCATAACGACTGCAAATCCCCCAATCAATACTTTACAGCCGGGCTAGAAGGTATATTCCAGCCCGATCATCCATTGACAGTCCAGAATACTTCCGAATTCCGTGTCTTGCTTCCCCGAGTCAAAAGTTGCAATAGAGAAGGCTTGGGTATGGTCCCCCAGGAAACACTCCGCAATGGATATGAAACGGCCGGAACCGTCGTCCAGATTCCGGGTCCACCGGAAAAGCAAATTGAGCCTGTCCCGGATATCATTCTGGCTGAACTGAAACATGAAATAGTCTCGTCTCAGGAATCTGAGCCCGGGATCAGCGGTCCTGCCGAGGATGAGTCCGGCAAGATCACGGATACTTCCCGGAATAGAGTAGGCTCCGGATGCCCTTTCCCTGAGCAGGTAATAAGCCTTTGCCTGATTGTCGCTGTATCCCGGGCTGTTGTGAACATATTCCGCTGTGAGTGTCGGTCCCGTCAGAAGGGTATAAGACCCGCCCGCCAGGAAGACAAACTCCAAGGATGAATCTTCATGGCCAACCGGCTCCATGGAGGCCCCAAAGGGATTTGTGGACTTCTCAGGATAAAGGGCATTGGTACCCCTCGAGATGTTCCCTTCACAGTAAAGCAGTAGGGCGTCCGATGCCGTGAGTCCGGCGAAGGCACCTATTCTTCCCCTGTCATGCTCGGTGTAGGAGAAAATCGTGCTCGCATATGCCTCACTGCCCGAGTAGTCGAGCTTTGCGGCATAGGCTCTGTTGAATTCGCGGACAGGGAATTCCTGCCGCCCCTCTGCCGGATTGGCGATAAGAGAGATGGTCCATTGTGTGGATGGAAGCCACACAAGACGCGCAAAATCCATTCCGGCCACTTCCCGCTTGGGGTTGCTCCTCCCGTTATCCCGGAAGAAGGGATTTGAAGGTGAAAAGAGATATGACGGCCCCCATTGCAGGTTTTCCCGGCCATAGGAGACAAAAAGGGTCTCGGCCAACCGAAATCTTGCGTGCCACTCATTGACATACCATTCATCATCCCGATAGGTATCTCCCTTTAGGACTCCATCCTCCCAAGCCATCCATTCAAGGCGCATCCTGGGCTTGATCCCGAGATCCAGTGTCCTGAATCTCAGGCTCAAATCAGGACGCAGTTCCAGATCCGCCAGATACCGCGGCATTTTGAGGAATGCGTTATCAGGATTCTGGGAGGAATCCGCTGGGTCCTGATAGGTGCCCGAGGTCAGAAACCTCACGCTGTATTCAAGACCTTGTCTTAATTCCCCCAAGATCAGGGATAATCCCCTTTGACTGCCCGACGCTCCGTCTCCGGCCGCACCTGTGGCATTGGATCGTACAGGATTGCACAAGAGAAAAACCAAGAGAATGGAAAAAGCCGTAATGAAAAAACGCTTTCTCATCTGTTTTCCTTCCTTGGTGCTCACCTTACCAGCAGGTTGAGGTTGAAGGCCGAATTGGGGATCTTCCTGATCTTGACTTTTTTGTAGGTCATGGTGGTGACATTCTCCTTTATGACTGCGTCCTTTATGATCATCCTGGAGACAAAGGGTCTGGGTTTCCCACCCATGAGGATGCTGTTTTCATATTCAAAGGCCGCTGTTTTGAACATCTTTCCCGATACCGTGAAAAACTCCGCCCTGACACCCACAAGACGGGCCTTCGAGACCCAGTACCTGATCCTGTCATAGGTCACCTTCTTGTTGACGGCGGTTAGATCAAGCAGGTAGCATGGCTCCCCGTTGAAGGTATCCTCTGATACGTTACTC
>CAYOIU010000407.1:0-3637 GCA_964404085.1 uncultured Desulfobacteraceae bacterium
CGTCATTCTCTGTGAGAGAGGGATAAGGACATTTGAGACCTATACCAGGAACACCCTGGATCTGAGCATTGTCCCCTCAGTGAAGGAGGTATGCCACCTCCCCATCATTGTTGACCCCTCTCACGGGACGGGAAAGCTAAGCCTCATTGAACCCATGAGCCTTGCGGCCATGGCAGCGGGCGCGGACGGCGTCATTGTTGAAGTCCACTGCAATCCCTGTGATGCCCTATGTGATAAGGATCAGGCCATGTCGCCGGAGATGTTCTCAGGACTTATGAAGAAGCTGCAAGTGCTCCGTCCCTGTATGGAAGAGATTAATCACGGCAATGGGGGCAGAAGCTGATTTATGCCGCGAGCGGCAGCCTATGAGCAACGAAGAGGAGCCGAACCTGACACTCTTTTTCAGACCCTTTCTAAACACATCGGAGGGGATGGACGCCGATTTGGGGTTTAGCGAAATGTCATAGAAGCGCGTAGGCTTTGGGAGGCGTAATCCCCAAATAGCCGTCCATGTCGGAGTTTGGTGCCAAGTGCACTTTGAGAAAGCGTCTGAAAAAGAGTGTCAGGTTCGGCTCCTTAGCCACGGCGGATGAGACGACTTCCTTAGAGGTCATCTCTACCGAACTTCATACCCGGCACATGGAAGACCGGGTTTAAGGAAAAAACAATGACGAAAAAGAAGACTCGAAGGATACATGTGGGCTCCGTGCCCATCGGCGGGGGAGCCCCTGTGGCCGTCCAATCCATGACCAATACGGATACACGGGATATCCCGGCAACAGTCGAACAGGTCAACCGTCTCAGCGCGGCGGGGTGCGAGATTGTGAGACTCGCTGTCCCCGACAGGGAGGCTGCTGTCGCCCTGAAGCAGATCAAGGCAGAGGTGGATGTCCCCCTTATCGCCGATATTCACTTCGACCATCGCCTCGCTATCGATTCCTTGAGGTCCGGTGCAGAGGGGTTGCGGATCAATCCGGGAAACATCGGTTCGCCAAAGGCCGTGGAAGCGGTTGTTCAAGAGGCCAAGGACCGGGGTGTCCCGATCCGCATCGGGGTCAATGGAGGATCCCTCCAAAAGGAGATCCTCGCCAAATACGGCAGTCCCACGCCCGAGGCCATGGTGGAAAGCGCCCTCCAATACATCGCGATGCTGGAGGACCTGGGTTTCGAAGACATGAAGATCTCCCTGAAATCCTCCAGCGTGAGGAAGACCATTCGAGCGTACGAAATCCTGAGCCAAAAAGTGGACTATCCCCTTCACCTGGGGGTCACCGAGGCCGGCTCACTGATTTCAGGGACCGTAAAAAATGCAATCGGCATCGGCTATCTGCTCGCAAACGGTATTGGAGACACATTTCGTGTCTCCCTCACCCGTGATCCCGTGGATGAAATCAGGGTGGCCTATGAAATCCTGAGGGCCCTTGATCTGAGGCATCGCGGACCTGAAATCATTTCCTGCCCCACCTGCGGGCGCTGCGAAATTGACCTATTCGGGCTGGTGGACCGTGTTGAAAAGTCCCTGGAGGGGATGACCGCATCCCCCAAGGTGGCGATCATGGGGTGTGTGGTGAACGGGCCGGGAGAAGCCCGTGAAGCGGACATCGGTATCGCCGGGGGAAGGGGCCAGGGAATCCTTTTTAAGAAGGGAGAACTGGTTCGGAAGATCCCCGAATCCGATCTTGCCCAAGTATTGATCCAGGAACTCCGAAAGATGACCGGATGAGTTCGATTGATTCCCTCAGCCGACAAAAGTATTGCCTTATCCCCTGTATTTCGCTTAGACTAATATCTTCCCGTATCCATTCCCCGTCGCAATCGCAGCTCATAAAGCCAGGGTAAAACATCTTGCCTCGGGTGTCTTGTTTTGGGAGAAGTCTAGAAAAAGGAGCACTTACCGACCATGCGATATTCCGGCTATTTCATTCCCACCTACAGGGAAATACCCGCTGACGCTGAGATCATCAGTCATCAACTCATGCTCAGGGCAGGGCTGATCAGGAAACTGACATCGGGCATCTACACCTATCTGCCAGCAGGGTTGAGGTCCGTGAAGAAAGTGGAACAGATCATCCGGGAAGAGATGAACCGTGCAGGCGCCATTGAGCTCCTCATGCCGGCCGTGCAACCGGCTGATCTGTGGCAGGAGTCGGGCAGGTGGGATTTTTACGGCAGGGAACTCCTGAGATTCAGGGACCGCCACAACAGGGATGTCTGTTTCGGCCCGACCCATGAGGAGGTGATCACCGACCTGGTCCGGAAGGAAATACACTCCTACAAGCAACTCCCCATCAATTTATACCAGATTCAGACCAAGTTTCGCGATGAGATACGTCCACGATTCGGGCTCATGCGCGCCCGTGAGTTTATAATGAAAGACGCCTACAGCTTCGACATGGATGAAGCGGGTGCAGCTCGGAGCTACAAAAAGATGTATGAGGCCTACATCCGGATATTTCAGCGATGCGGCCTCAAGTTCAGGGCTGTTGAAGCGGACAGCGGGGCCATCGGGGGAAGCTATTCACATGAATTCATGGTCCTGGCAGAAAGCGGAGAAGACCAGACCGTCAGCTGCCTGCAGTGCAAATACGCTGCCAATCTTGAAAGGGCGGAGGTCAGATCGGAACCCTCTGATGAACCTGTCGAAGCGGAAGATATCCCGGAACTGGAAGAGGTGCATACGCCTGATGTCAAGACCATCGATGAGCTGGCGGCCTTTCTTTCAGTGTCACCGGACAGGCTCCTCAAGACCCTTGTCTTTCTCGTGGACGAAAAGGAGGTTGTTGCCGCTCTCGTGCGGGGTGATCACGAATTGAACGAGGCAAAATTGCGCAATTTCCTGGGGGCTCAAGCCGTTGAGCTTGCCGGTCCTGAAACCGTGGCCGAGACAACGGGGGCACCGACCGGATTCGCCGGTCCCGTGGGACTCAAGGTGAGAATCGTCGCAGACAACTCCGTCTTGGCCATGAAAAACCTCGTTACCGGGGCCAACCGTAAGGATTTTCACATGAAAAACGTCAACCTGGGCAGGGACTTCCAGGTGGAACAATTCGGTGATATCCGGACCATCACCCCCTCCGACCCCTGCCCCAAGTGTGGAGGCGAGATTGAATTCAAACGGGGCATCGAGGTAGGGCATGTCTTCAAGCTGGGGACCAAGTACTCCAAGGCCATGAACGCTGTTTTTCTCAACGAGCAGGGGAAGGAAGAACTCATAGTCATGGGGTGTTACGGCATTGGCGCGGGGAGAACGGTTGCCGCGGCCATCGAACAGAATCACGATCAGGACGGCATCATCTTCCCCATTCCCATATCACCCTTCGAGGTCACCCTGCTGCCCCTCCAGATGTATGAAAAAGAGGTCGTTGAAGCAGCTGAAACCATTTACAATTCGTTGTGTGAAAAAGGTGTGGAAGTCCTCATGGATGACAGAAACGAACGTGCAGGGGTCAAGTTCATGGATGCCGACCTGCTGGGAATCCCGATCCGCGTCACGGTGGGAAAACGAGGTGTGAAAAAGGGCGAGATCGAGATGAAACTGAGGACTGACAAGGAATCCCAATCCATCATTCTGAAGGATTCCGTGGACATTGTGCTGAGACAGGTTCGGTTGCTCCATGATTCGACTAAATGATATTAC
>CAYOIU010000408.1:0-3635 GCA_964404085.1 uncultured Desulfobacteraceae bacterium
ATTACGATTTTATCTTGCCATTATTTGGGACAGAACTTATGAGACGCGATACTAGTGTATCCGAGTAAGTTTCTAAACCCTCCCAGGTTCCCCAGATGTTTCTGTAAATTTTGCGAAAAGGATAAGAAACTTCACCTTCAAAATCAGCTTCTTCAAGAGGGGAACCGACATAAGGCGGGGCACCCCAACGAATTTCAGCGCCAAGGGCCTGCAGAAGATCTTCATTATCGTCAGTAAACAACTCCAGCTGATTACGGATTCCATTCTCCAACTTAGGGTGGATACCATTTTCAAAAACATCAATTGGAATAGGGTAAATTTCTTTGCCCTGGATGGCAGCAAGTACTCGCTCACGTGGTTTCATTATAGTGCTCCAAAATAATGGTGATTTTCAACAATCTTAGATATCATAATTTGATTTTGTAATAATTCCAATGCCTCAAGATTCCAAGCCCACTCGGAATCTTGAGGCGAGTAATTCAACTATCTTTCATTTATTGTCCAGCTTTCCAATTATTGAATGCGTCAGTGATCTCATTCATGTTTTCCTCAAAATACCCGGCAATTTCTGGCTGACTTGAAACAACATGGCGGACATCTAAATGACTTGTGGGTAAATCATCTTCGATATCTGGATTCACCTCAGATAAGGCATTAGATGGCGCCCCAGGTTGGCAATATGAAAATTGTCCATTTACTCCTTTGCTGGTCATGAAAAGCGGGACGCTGGTAAGAAAGTAAATTAGTAGTGGATAATTCTGGTGCAACCAGGGCAGCCGGAGTCGTATGAGAGGTGGGGCACGCCGTTAACTTTTTCACTCTCTATACATCTAAGCCATAACATTCCGATTCATATTTCCACTTGAGATACTTCCTGGAGATCAAAAGAAAAGCCAATCCTTTGATAAGAGAATACTATGCGGGATGGCAATGGGGGAGGAGATGTGCGTGTTATGGCAAGATATGGACCTGTGGAGGGGGACCTTAAATAGTTATCCGTAGTTCCAGGTGTCACGAACGTCTGCAAGGGGGATCACCTCGATCTTTTCGGTGAGACGATAGTCCGCTTTTCCAGGGTAGATGACCCACAGCCGTTCCAATTTCAGGTCTTCAACTGCCGTCTTCATGGATCGGGTCAATCGGGGGGCGTCTTCATACTTGAATTCCACCCCCCAGCTTTGTGCACGTGCCTGCCAGGAAGGATGGGGCAATCCTCCGCGCCACCACAGGGTCTTGATCGCCCCGGGATCGATATCGCTGAGGCGCACCCCGCCCAATTGAATGTAGGCAATCCTCCCCTTACCTTGAAGAATCAAGCTCTATGTTTGAGATTTCAATGAAGCGGGGTGGTTTCCGGAAGGGCTTCAGGGCCTCAACGCAAAAGTAGCGCATTCTCAAGGCGGTAGGGAGTGGAGTAATGGTTCTTTTCCCGTCGACGATCTCGCTGGTCCTATTGGGAGAAAAGCCCCGGTTATACCCTTTCCTTGAATTCTTCGCCCAGGAGACCTTCGGGACGGACAAGCAGGACGAGAATAATGATGATGAAGGCCAGGGTGTTCTTGAAGGCGATGGATACAAATCCGCCGGCGAGACTTTCGGCCACTCCGAGAATAAGGCCTCCCACGATGGCGCCCGGCAGGCTGTTCAGCCCCCCGAGGATGGCGGCGGCGAAACCTTTCAGAAAGGGCTCCAGCATGAAGAAGGGGTCCAGGAGCAGGGCAGGGGCCAGGAAAAGCCCTGCAAGAACACCGAGGAAGGCGGCCAGTCCCCAGCTAAGGGCGAGAATTTTTCGGGTGGGAATCCCCAGGGTCTGGGCGCCCGGCAGGTTCTCGGACGTGGCCCGCATGGCAAGCCCTATGCGCGTTTTTTGAACGAGGAGGTAGAAGAGGAGACAGGCAAGGAGGCTGATGCCCATGGTGCCCAGGCTCAGCTGGCTGACCACGATGCCTCCGAAACTGTAGACCTTGGTGTCCGACAGGGGAAAGTCAAAGGACTGGGGTTCGGAACCGCCGAAATAGGAGATGAGCCCCTGGAGGATCAGACCGAATCCAAGGGTCAGGATAATCTGCCCCAGTTGCGTGGCCTCGCGGCGCTGGGCAGGGATGAGGACACAGAAATAGAAGAGCATGGCGATGGCGGCCCCGGAGAGGAGGGCCAGGAGAAAGGACAGGGAAAAATGGAAATTCATGCTCAGGAGCATGAAAGCAATGAAGGTTCCTGCCGTGGCCATGTCTCCGTGGGCAAAGTTGAGGATGCGCGTCGAGCGATAGATCAGTGCGAGCCCGAGGGCGACCAGGGCGTAGATGCTGCCGGTTGAGAGTCCGGAAATGAAGTATTGCAGGAATTGGGACATTGGATACCTCTTTCTTAACGAAAAGGCCAGTTCCGAAAATAGAGCCTCATTTTAAACCATCGTCCGTAGAGTCCCATGGGCTCGAAAATCAGGACAAGGAGTATCGTAACCCCATATACCACAGGCACCAGTTCCTTATAGGCGTTGAACACCTGGGGCACGAGAATGACAAAGGCGGCACCCATGATGGAACCTTCCACAGAGGCGAGCCCCCCGATGATGACGGCAACGAAGAGGTTGATGGATTCCATGAAGGTGAACATGTTGGGTTCCAGGTAACCCATGAAAAGGCCGTACAGGCCCCCCTGGATTCCCGTGTAAAAGGAACTGATGGCAAAGGAGAGGAGCTTGTACCGGGCCAGGTTGACACCGATGACCTCGGCAGCGATGTCGTTGTCCCTGATGGCGATGAAGGCACGACCCATGTAGGAGGAGATGATATTGTAGGTGAGAAGGGTGAAGACCAGGGCAATGGCGAAATTGAAATAATAATTGAAATTGATCGCACTGAGGCCCCAGAGGGGCGACAGCTTGTGCACCGCAAGGCCCATCCGGCCTCCTGAAAGGGTCTCTGAATTGACAAAAACCTGGTAGACGGCAATCCCGAATCCCATGGTCGCAATGGCCAGGTATGGACCCTTCAACCGCAGGGAGGGAAATCCCACAACGATGCCGAAGAGCCCTGCGGCGATGCCTGCCACGATCAGCCCAATGGGCCAGGGAACACCCCACTGGTTCAGGTGACCGAAGGCGAAGGCGCCGATGGCCAGAAATCCGGCCTGGCCGAATGATATCTGACCGGTATTGCCGATGAGGAGGTTCTGCCCCTGGACGCCGATGGCATAGATGGCAATAATGGTGACCACATAGATGATGTGTTCAGGGGCGAACAAGGGAAGAAGGATCAGGATCAGCAAAAGGGCACCCACCCACACCCGGGTCCCGGGTTTTCGAATGAGCTGAAGTTCCTCGCGATAGCTTTCGATCAAATCCATGGGGTGTCATCCTTTGTAGAGCTGCTCGATGAGGTCCTTGTAGCGTTTTTCCAGGTAGCGCCGTTTGACCTTCTTGGTGGGTGTCACGTCTCCATCTTCTTCGTAGAAACGCCTGGGGAGCAGGGCGAATTTCTTGATGGTCTCCACCCGGGCAAGGGTCTTGTTGATTTCCGTCACTTCACCGTCAATCAGCTTGATGATCTGCTTGTTCTGCGTCAGGTCCGCAAAGGTTGTGAAGGGGACCCGGTTGTCCTGGGCGTATTTGGTGACGTTGTCTTCATCGATGA
>CAYOIU010000409.1:0-3633 GCA_964404085.1 uncultured Desulfobacteraceae bacterium
CTTCACCGGGAATTTAGTCTGGGATTTTACTGGGAGCATAAGCTGGGCTGAGACAGGTAAGCTTGCCGGTGGCAACGAAACAATATTACTGGTTGATGATGAGGAGATGGTCCTTGATGTGGGCTCGTCGATGCTCGAAAAGCTGGGGTACACGGTCCTGGTGGCGCCAGGGGGCAAAGTGGCCCAGCAAATATATGAACAGGAGGGATCCCGTATCGATCTTGTGGTCCTGGATATGATTATGCCGGACTTGGGAGGCGGATCGGTATACGACAAGATCAAGAAGTTGAATCCGGATGTGAAGGTGCTCCTCTCCAGCGGCTACAGCATTAACGGGCAGGCCACGGAGATCCTGAAACGGGGGTGTAACGGATTCATCCAGAAGCCATTCAATATCAACGAGTTGTCCAGCAAGGTGAGAAGAATCCTGGAGTCTGAAGACCCGGAATAGATGCAGCAAAGGGAATGGAAAAAAAGGTTGCTCAATGTCAATAATGGCAGCCCCGAAACTTTGTGGCGGAAGTGCATGGGAATCGAACCCACCTACCGAGGTTTTAGCCCGGTACACCGGATTTGAAGTCCGGGAGCCCCACCAGTGAGCTTTCCACTTCCAAGTGGCTACGGTACGGTATTTTAAGATCTCGCAAAGGGTTTGTCAACGATCGTCATCGTTGAGCCAGGTATTGGAGAATGATCCTCAGGATCCTTCGGATAGGTTCTGCAGCGCCCCAGAGAAGCTGATCACCTACGGAAAAGGCGGCCACATAATCAGGACCGAGGAGCATCTTCCTGAGCCTTCCGACGGGCACGGTAAGGGTGCCGTTAACGGCAGCGGGTGTGAGTTGTGCCAGCGTAGAGTCCTTATCGTTCGGAACGAGCCTGACCCAGTCGTTTCCCTCCGAAAGCATTCCGGATATTTCGTCCAGGGGTAGGTCCTTTTTGAGCTTGATGGTAAATCCTTGGCTGTGGCACCGCATGGCCCCCACCCGCACGCAGAGGCCATCTATTGGAATAGGGGGATCAGCCTCCAAGATCTTGTTGGTTTCGACCGCCCCTTTCCATTCCTCCCGGGTCTGTCCTGACGCCATTGGAGAATCGATCCACGGGATGAGACTCCCCGCAAGGGGTGCACCGAAATGTTCCACCGGAAAGTCAGTGCTTCTCATTTTCTCGGTTGAGACGGCGTCGACGGCAATGGCTGAGGAGGCTGGATCATTCATGAGTTCCCGGGTTGCATTCCCGATGATGACCATCTGGGCGATCAGCTCCTTCATGTTTTTTGCGCCCGCTCCCGAGGCAGCCTGGTAGGTCATACAGGATATCCACTCAACGTGACCCTGCCGCAACAGACCTGAAAGGGCCATCAGCATCAGGCTGACCGTGCAGTTGCCGCCCACAAAAGTTCGAATCCCGGAGGCGAGCCCTCTATCGATGACGTCCCTGTTCACGGGGTCAAGGACGATGATGCTGTCCTTATCCAGCCGGAGTGTGGACGCGGAATCGATCCAGAAGCCCTTCCATCCCTGTTTACGCAGCTCTGGGTACACTTTTTCCGTGTATCCGCCGCCCTGACAGCTCACGATGATATCAAGATCGGCAAGCAGGCCCACGTCATAGGCGTCCTTCAGCCTTGGAATCTCCATTCCCAGGTCAGGACCTTGGCCCCCCACATTGGAAGTCGTGAAAAAAACCGGTGCCAATCCGGCAAAATCATCTTCTTCCTTCATGCGGCCCATAAGAACCGATCCGACCATGCCACGCCATCCGACAAAACCCACTCTCATGATTTCATTTACCTCAATTCCTGACGGCTTCGTAAAAAACCATCACATCTGCTATTACGGGGTTATTTCAAATGGGATTTCCTTGAGCAGACCTCCCCCTGGACCAAGGATATCAACGCGCCATTGGCCGATTTCACGGGGAAGAATCAGCTTGGAGCTGTAGGTACGCCAATTGGGGCTACGGACGTCAAGCTTCACCCTGGCTCTTTCTGTTTCCTTGTAGTACCACACATGCGTGACAAAGGTAGCGTTCGTGGCTCCAAGAATGCGGGAGAAGCAATAAAGTCTGCCGGCCTCTGAAGGGAATCGGTCATTTACACCTACGTAGGAGTGATCCACTACATCGATACAAATGCTCCCTTCCATTACGCGTAAAGGTGCATTTTCCTGTGAAACGGCGGGGGTTGCAAAAAGGACACACAGAAACGCCGACACAACGATCACGAATAACGCGGACACAAAACGGTTCATGGCATTTTTCTCCTTATAGGAAATTTTGAAGGATTATTTAAACACAACGGGATTATTTTGGCAACAATAGATCTGCCTCAAATTCATCGTCTCAACAGCTCAAAGAGAAATGGAGTTGCTATCTTGCCATGTTTCTGCCATAAAATAAGGTTTATAAAAAGAAGAGATGCCTCCTGAGAAGGAAACAATGGAAGAAAAACCATTTGTATTTGAACAAGGCCCCATCAGGCCACCCAATGAGGCGAGGAGTCTGCTCCTGCGTGTGACCCGGAACTGCCCCTGGAACCAGTGCCTGTTTTGCCCGGTCTATAAAAAGAGGAAATTCTCCCTGAGAACAGTTGAGGAGATCAAGGAAGATATCCAGACGGCCAGGGACATCGCAGACGACGTCAAGGCCCTTTCATGGAAGCTCGGAAACGAGGGGGCTGTCAATGATCCCGTCATCAACCATATTTTCGGTCGTGCTGAATACAGCGAGAACTATCGATCTGTTGCAGCGTGGCTTTACTACGGCACGGACGCCTGCTTTTTGCAGGACGCCGACAATCTCATTATGAAGACGGACGATCTCGTTGAAACCCTCACATTTCTGAGGGAAAAATTCCCGGAGATCCGACGTGTCACCACCTACACGAGGTCCAGGACAGCCGTTCGAAAGAGCACGGATGCCTTGAAAAAAATCCGCGCAGCAGGACTTGACAGGGTGCACATCGGTCTTGAAACAGGATACGATCCCCTCTTGAAATTCATGAAAAAAGGTGTTTTCGCGGCCCAACATGTTGAAGCAGGGAAGAAGCTGGTAGAGGCCGGCATGGAACTCTCTGAATACGTCATGCCGGGTTTGGGCGGTCAGGAAATGTGGCGGGAACACGCCGTTGAGACGGCCAAGGTCCTGAACCAGATCAATCCCCATTTCATACGCTTAAGAAGCCTGAGAGTCCCGACCAGGGTTCCTCTTCACCGTAAGCTGAGAGACGGACATTTCACCATGCAGACGGATGATATGCTGGCCCAAGAGATCAAGATTTTTATTGAGACCCTGGATGGGATAACGAGCACCCTGACAAGCGACCACATCATGAATCTCCTGGAAGAAGTCACGGGCCGGTTTCCTGAAGACAAAAGCAAAATGCTTCAGGTGATCGAGAACTATCAGGCATTGCCCGATGATGAACGGATGATCTATCGGTTGGGCAGACGCGGAGGGGCCTACCGGTCCACTGACGATCTGCGGTCGGATCCCTCAACCTATAACAAACTCAAAAACCTGGCCGATGACATCAAGGGAAGGGATGGCGCCCAAGGCCTGGAGAGCTTTATCACCGAGATGGTGGACAGATATGTGTAACCACTAGTGTCCGGTTGTTAATCAAACAAA
>CAYOIU010000410.1:0-3604 GCA_964404085.1 uncultured Desulfobacteraceae bacterium
TTTACTTTACAATTGGCCCTCCTCTATTTTGGTCTCGACAAGAGCAATGCCTCTCGCGGAACCCTTTTGATCAATCTTCAGCCTTTTTTCGTTCTTTTTCTGGCCCACTATTTCATTGCAGGTGATCGCATTGTAAAAAAGAAAGTCCTGGGGCTTTTCATGGGTTTTGCCGGATTGGCCATACTCTTCTTTGGGAAAGAGGAAATAACAACGGACATGCAGATTGGAGACTTGATGATACTTTTCGCCGCCTTTCTCTGGGCCTGCAGCGCAGTCTATGTAAAAAGGATCATTCACGCATTTGATCCTTTCCAGATTGTGCTCTACTCCATGGCTTTTTCAGTCCCATTCTTTCTAATTGCAGGGTTTATTTGGGACCCCACGATGGTAAGCCATGTGGGGCCGAAAGTTCTCATCGCTCTCTTGTACCAGAGTCTTGTAACCGCCTGTTTTGGTTTTGTGGCATGGAATACCATGCTCCAGAAATACGGGGCAGTTTCATTGCATTCCTTTATCTTCATTATGCCGATAGCCGGAGTCTTTCTGGGCGGGACCCTTCTTGGAGAACCCATCTCTTCCGGCATATTGTTGGCATTGCTGCTGATTGTATCAGGAATAGTGGTGATCAACTTCAAGACCGGAAAGGATGTGCCCTTGTTTCCTCCAAGAGGCCTGTAAGAGGAGCATACCCCATGCAAAAGGATCTCTTTACGCCGGCCGATATTCGCCAGATCGAAAATCACGGTCTTACGGTAACGGAAGTCATGCGGCAGATGGAACTTTTTGCAATGGGCCCTTTCTATCTCCACCTCCATAAACCTTGTACAACGGGAGACGGGATCAGGGTCCTCACCTCCTCGGAAATCCGTTTTTTTGAAGGACTCTTTGAAAGGGAAAGGACAGCACACAACTGCATAAAATTCGTTCCCGCGTCCGGAGCGGCTTCCAGGATGTTCAAAGTCCTCTCAAAATTATTGAACAGAGACCAGCCCCTGAACCTTGAATCCTTGAACAGGCAGGCCCGATCCGGAGATTCGGATGCCGAGAGCCTCTTGAAGTTTTTCGGTAACATCAAGCGGTTTGCCTTTTTTCATGACCTAGACGCGAGGATAAGGTCCGTCGGCAGTTCCCTGGATAGGCTCGTTCACGGCGGCGACCTGAAGGCAATTCTTGAATTCCTGCTCACAGACAAGGGCCTGGACTATTCCTCCCTGCCCAAAGGGCTTTTGAAGTTTCATTCCTACGGAGGCGGAAGCAGGACCGCCTTTGAAGAGCATCTGGTTGAGGCAGCATCCTATGTTGTTGACCGGGGAGGCATCTGCAAACTCCATTTCACCGTCTCGGAAGAGCATCTTCAGGCCTTTCAGTCCCTTTTTGAGGGTGTTCGCGACCTATACGAGCAGAAAACCGGCGTCTCCTATGAGATCGATTATTCACTTCAGAAAACCTCCACGGATACACTTGCCGTTGATCCTGACAACCTGCCCTTCAGGTTGAAGGATGGGGGGCTGTTTTTCAGGCCGGGAGGTCATGGGGCCCTGGTCGAAAACCTCAATGACCTGAGCGCTGACATGGTATTCATAAAAAACATAGACAATGTTGTCCCTGACCGATTAAGAGGTGCCACCTCTCAGTGGAAAAAAATCCTGGGCGGTCTCCTGATCCATGTTCAAAACCGGGTTTTCAGATACCTGGAAACCCTTTCCGGAGGGAATCCCGGTGGGGACCTCCTGGACCATGCCATGGTCTTTGCAAAAAAGGATCTCCTCCTTGTTCCCCCTGAGACTTCCAAAACGGCATCCCCTGAAACCCGAAGAAAATACCTTCTGAAAATGTTCGATCGCCCTATTCGTGTGTGCGGCATGGTGAGAAATGTGGGTGAGCCCGGAGGGGGGCCTTTCTGGGTCATGGACAAAAAGGGAAATTGTTCCTGTCAGATCGTGGAGATGGCTCAAATCGATCTTCAATCGGAGGAACAGAAGAGAATCGTTGCGGGATCAACCCACTTCAACCCGGTGGACCTGGTCTGCGGGGTGAGGGATTGGAAAGGTGAACCCTTTGACCTCAGGTGGTTTGTCGACCCTGAAGCCGTGTTCATCAGCAAGAAATCCAAGGATGGAAAAGACCTCAAGGCCCTCGAACTCCCGGGCCTCTGGAACGGGGCCATGGCACGCTGGAACACCCTTTTTGTTGAAGTCCCCCCCATCACGTTCAATCCCGTAAAGACCATTAACGACCTTCTTCGGAAGGAACATCAACCCTCATCCGGATTCATAAGGGGGGGGTCCATCGATTGACGGCACTGTCATAGGACCAGGAATTGAGGAGGGCTTTGCGGCAGGTGTACTGCGGATTTTCCACCCACGTGAGCATCTGTTCATGGGCATCATTCAGCCGTTTGAAAGCCTCTTCATCGCCTCCCATGTCCGGGTGGTAGCGTTTGGCAAGCTGTTTATAAGCGCTCTTGATCCTGGAAGTGCAGTTTCCGGCTGAGAGGGCTTCCCTATCAATCTTGAGGATCTTCAGGGAATCTCTCTCCTGCTTGGACAACCTCGGGCGGCTGCTTTTACCCGGCTTGATGCTCTCCGGATCCAGATGGGCCTCGTGTTTTCTCTGAAGAAGCCGCAGAGAGGCGAGGCTTTTCGAATTCCTGTGCCCCACCATATGATGCCATTCACTTCCGGACTCGAGAATGAGATCCTTCAGGTCCAGGGCGGGTTTCCGGCCCGGGGTCCGGGGCCATACGAACCTGCTGATCCCTTTTGTCCAGATCGGCAGGATGTCCAGCACCACGTAATTTCCCGTAAAACTGAAAGCGGCATACCGGGTGTTGAACGTCCGCAGGAGGCCCTTGGAAAGAGAGAGTACCCACATGATATGCTGCCGGCATTCCTTTGAACAGTAGCGCCTGCCTCCATTCAGCTTGTTGGTGCCGCACGCAAGGCACTTACCGGTACGCCGGGGAGCCGCCCGCCGGTTGGGTTTTTTCACGGCTACTTTTTCGAGATACATATCCACGATTGATTTCTGTTCCCAGAATGAAAGATTTTCCAGAAGACCGCTGTTCTTTTTCACCCTTATACCTTGAATCGAGGACGAAAGCAAGTAGCGGAACGGATCATGATGACTTTGTAAAAGCCTCATTTATGCAGCGAGTGGCAGTCCATGAACAACGGTCTTTATGTCTTCCGCTCCCTTGGTGCTTTGATCAACAGCGGGAGGGTCGGTGCAGTCCTTTCCGGCGGGAATATATTTTTCCTCAGTTCTAATCACGGCGCAAATATTCTGCGCGGGGTCTCCAGCCCAACTACTTTCTCCATCAGTCCAAACGAACATTGTCCGATGCGCCTGCCCGGTGTTTTATTAAAAAGCTGGTTTATGCCACTTTACGGCATCCTATGAGCAACGAACTTAATTAATACCATAAGTTCGTTAGAAGACTGTCGCTATTAAGCGATTTCAGCGTTACCGATATTCCTTGTTACCGATATTCCTTTTCGGAAACGATTCCACTGCCCCTCCCTTTAGCGACGCAGCAGTTTGTAGAAAATCATGGAATTCGTGACAGTAAGGGACGCGGGGATCTTTTTTCAGGACACGAAAA
>CAYOIU010000411.1:0-3592 GCA_964404085.1 uncultured Desulfobacteraceae bacterium
AGAGCAAAATCCTTGGCCCGGATCGAACAAATTTTAAAAACGGTGAAACTTCAGTCTTGTTAACCTAACCCGGATTACTCACCAATAATCTGCTGTGACGAAGATCGGTGAGAAACCCGGTCTAATGAAGGGAGATGAAAGATGAAACAGTACATGGTGTTATCAACGCTAACCCCGGAGGGAAGTCGGACGGTGAAGGATAATCCAGATAGGATCAAACAGGTGAACAAAACCGTAGAAGCCTTTGGGACCAAAATAGTCGCTCAGTATGCTCTTCTCGGTCCCTATGATTTTCTGACTATCTTGGAAGCAGAGGACAATATTGATGTTTTTCAGGCAGCCATCGAAGTGGGATCGAGGGGCACTTTGAAAACATTGACCATTCCGGCCATTCCCATCAATGAATTCATTGAAACAATAAAAGGATAAGCTTTTGACCCTGTCTTACCATTTTTCAACAATCACGGTTATCAATGCCTTGAACAGCACATAAAAAAAGGGGCTTTTGTCAAAAATCAGGGAGGGAAGAACCTATGAATCTACACCGACCCAACTCAAATGATGCGCTCCAAACCAAGAATCGATCCCGAAATGTCGTGCCGCAATCAGGCATCTGCAGTAGATGTATGGACGGGTGCAAGGGTAATTGTAATCTTTTCAATTCTACATTCCGGGGAAGAGAACTACTCTACCCAATGCCTTTTGGTGAGATTACTGCTGGAGCCGACAAAGACTACCCGGTTGACTATTCTCATATAAACATTATGGGATATGCCCTTGGCGCGGAAGGCATACAGGCTGATCCCGACCATGCCACCTTTCCTGCGGTGAATACCGAGACCGCATTTGGGGCCTCTGAAAAAGTGAAGATGAAAATACCAATCTTCACTGGTGCCTTGGGTAGTACGGAAATAGCTCGGAAAAACTGGGAACACTTTGCCATTGGCGCTGCAATATCCGGGATCAGCCTGGTTTGTGGTGAGAACGTTTGTGGTATCGATCCAAAACTCGAGTTTGACTCAAACGGCAAAGTAAAAAAATCGCCGGAAATGTTCCGCAGAATCAAAGAATACCGCAGATATCATGAAGGATACGGTGATATCCTGGTTCAATTGAATGTTGAGGATACGCGTCTTGGCGTGGCTGAGTATGTTATTGAAAAGCTGGGTGTTGAAACGGTTGAGTTGAAGTGGGGCCAAGGAGCCAAAAGTATCGGCGGCGAGATAAAAGTCAGCTCCCTTGACAGAGCACTTGAACTAGGAAAACGCGGTTACATTATCACTCCTGATCCTGAAAACAAATCTAGCCAAGCAGCTTATAAGGGGGGGGCAATCAAAGAATTTGAACGTCATTCTCGGTTGGGATTTATTGATCAGAAAAGCTTCATGAATGAAGTGGCAAGGCTCCGGAGCCTCGGCGCCAAGCGGGTTACCTTGAAAACAGGCGCCTATCCCATGCGAGAGCTGGCCATGGCTATCAAATGGTCTTCCGATGCCAAGATTGACCTTCTAACCATTGATGGCGCATCTGGGGGAACCGGTATGAGCCCTTGGCGCATGATGACTGAATGGGGTGTTCCCCCCATTTATCTGCACTCCATGGCTTATGATCTTTGTAAACGACTGGCAAAGAAAGGCGCATGGGTTCCGGATATTGCTTTTGCCGGAGGCTTTTCATCGGAAGATCACATATTTAAGGCTGTTGCTCTGGGAGCTCCCTACTGCAAAGCGGTATGTATGGGAAGGGCCCTGATGATTCCGGGTATGGTAGGCAAAAACATCGGTCTATGGTTAGAGGGCAAAAGTGGCGGCCTTCCAAAAACAGTATCAAAGTATGGCTCCACCAAAGATGAGATTTTCGTATCATACGAAGAGCTGAGGGATAGGTATGGGGTAGAGACCGACGACCTGCCCACAGGAGCCATAGGCATATACACCGCTACTGAAAAACTCAAGGTAGGTCTGCAGCAGCTTATGGCAGGAGCCAGAAAATGGCGCGTGGATTTGATCACCCGAAATGAACTTGCCTCATTGACGGAGGAAGCGGAAAAGATAACCGGAATCCCTTATATTATGGATGCTTACCGGGAGGATGCGCTTAAGATAATTGACGCATGATCATCAGATTCTTTGGTCATAAACCAGTCGGAACCCTAAAGGCGAGTCAGGATCTTTTTCCACGGGGCCAAGGCTGTTATGGTGGGTCGCATTCCTGCACGGAATGAATTCTGAAATGCGACCCGTCACATGAGGTTAGTTCCAGCAGTGGCCACCGCCGAATCCACCCATATGGCTTCCATAGCCACGACCTTGACCCATCATACCGGGGCCGTAACCGGGGCCATAACCCATCATTCCACGACCATATCCTGGACCGTAGCCCATCATTCCGCGGCCGTAACCGGGACCATAGCCTTGACTCCTTTCCGTATTCGGGGCAATTTTTCTTGCTTCCAGTCGAAAGCTCAGACGCTTCTGGGCCAACTTCGTTCTTAGTTCACTGATTTCGCTCTGAAGGGCCCCGGCCTTGTCCCTATCAGGATTTTCAGTGTTGAGCACGCTGCCCAGTTCCCTTGACTTGTTCCAGAGATCATTTCTCAGATCGGTCGTGTCCTTAAAGAAATCCTGCCTCAACTGATCCAGTTTGGTTGCCTGCTCCTTATTCACGCCACCATAACCATAACCCCCTTCGTTATTCCAGCAGGACCAAGGACCGTGACCCCAGCCCATTCCCCTGTGCATGCCGCCCCATCCCGGGCCCCACCAAGCCATAGCCGGAATTGCGACAGCCGCCACCAGAAAAAGTGCTCCTACAATCGCTATTGTCTTTTTCATTGTTGATCCTCCTTTGTTTTTTTGTTTCTTGTTCATCCTATAAAGCAATCCGTGTGCCAATACTTCTGTGTATCTATATCTTACTGATTTTTATCCTTTTTATTGACAGGCTGTCCAAGGGAGGAGACTTTTTTGCCGCTAAAACTTTCTCAATCTGGATATTTTATATCCGATAACCGTAACCATCTGGGAATTTAGTAGCCAGGCGCTGTTGTTAACATTCACAGCGCCCCATTGATTTGTACATCAAGAGGTAAGGTTCAGAAATTTGCTATTGAGGAATGTTGTGTGTTCCTTACATGGAACAGGCGTGCGCATCAAAGATGGGAGAAGAAACCATTCTCAGACAGCCTTTCAGTACTTACCCTGTCACTTTATTTTAGAATGTGAAAACCTTATCTGCTTCCCTGGCCAATTCGTAGAGGTCATCCATCCATCCAATGGGGCAGCTGCTTGATCCCACCAGACCGTGGGACTTCATACAAACGCCTCAGACGTAAAAATCGCCTTCGAATTGGTTCATCTGCCCCATAACATCGAAATCGTCACTATTGCATTGTTCAAAGAGGACACCCTTTCCAAGCATGAAGACACTGACCTTGTCCCCTTTTTCCACCCCCACATTCGCTAATCTCATGGCGTTGTAGATAGTCTCTGCATCATCGCTGGTGATAATAAACAGAACGTTCATGACAAAATCCTCCTTTTCTGCATGCAAATGGAATGCATTGACGTATCAATATACTATAAACAGCGCA
>CAYOIU010000412.1:0-3571 GCA_964404085.1 uncultured Desulfobacteraceae bacterium
CGTCCCGGTAATAACGCTCAACAGGATAGAGCCTGGAGTAGCCGTAGCCGCCGTGGATCTGGACAGCCATGTCGGTGACCTTCGTGGATGTTTCCGAGGCAAAAAGTTTGGCCATGGCGGATGCCTGGGAGAACGGCTTGCCCTTGTCTCTTAAGGTGGCCGACCGGTAAACCATGAGCCGGGCGGCATCAACCTGTGTCGCCATATCCGCTATCATCGTGGCGATGGCCTGGTGTCTTGCGATGGGCACGCCGAACTGCCGCCGCTGCCGCGCGTATTTGACGGCCTCTTCGAGCGCCGCCTGGGAGATGCCCACGGCCTGTGCCGCGATTCCGGTCCTCCCGATATCAAGGGCTGCCAGCCCCATTTTGAGCCCCATGCCTTCCTCGCCGATCAGATTCTTCAGGGGTACGGCGCAGTCGTAGAGTCTGATGGAACTGACCGGGTTGGCACGCATACCGCAGAGGTCCTCGAGGTCTCCGACCACAAAACCGGGGGTTCCTCTCTCCGCCACGACGACGCTGATCCCTCTTGTCCCTGCTTCCGGGTCTGTCCGGGCAAATATCAGACAGACATCGGCAACGCCGCCATTGGTTACAAATACCTTGTTAGCATTGATGGTATAATGGTTCCCCTGGCGGATGGCCGTGGCCTCGATACCCGCAGCATCAGAGCCTGCGTTGGGCTCGGTGAGGCAAAAGGCGCCTATTTTTTCGCCCCGGGCAAGAGGGGGGATCCATTTGTGTTTTTGTTCGTCATTTCCAAAGGCCAGGAGGGGGAAGACAGCCACGCTGTTGTGAACGGTTATACACAATCCCAGGCTTGCGCAGGCCTTGGATATTTCTTCTATGACAATGATGTAGCTCACGGAATCCAGGCCCGCCCCGCCCAGTTCTTTGGGAACCTGGATGCCGAAATAACCCAGTTTTCCCATCTTTTCCACTACCTCCCAGGGAAACGAGGCTTCACGGTCAATTTCCCTGGCAATGGGACAAACTTCTTCGTCACAGAAGGAACGAACGGCCCGGCGAACGGCCCGGTTTTTTTCTGACAGGAACGTGTCCATGGTATGCGTCGCTGCTTGCTGAACTCCTGGATATTGTGTTGAGGGGTGCGTGATGCCGAAACACACCGGCATATGGTGAGGTAGCAGGATCTCTTGAAACAGTCAAGAACTCTGTTTCCCCCATCTCCTTTATCTCTTGAGAAATCACTCCACTCAAGATATCAACGTTGAAACCCTGGAGGTTTAGAATGCAAGTCTACACTTATTCAGAAGCCAGACAAAAGCTTGCCTTGGTACTTGAGCAAGCTGAAAATATCGGCAAAGTACTCATTCGAAGAAAAGACGGTCGTACTTTCGCTTTGGTTCCTGAAAGAAATGCTTCTTCACCGTTATACCCTCATATTAAAGCAAAAATCACAACACAAGAACTAGTGGATATTGTTCGAGAAGGAAGAGAAAAGTAGAGCCTCGTGCTTTATTCGGATTGGTGCTCGGCTGCCGTTTGACCTAGACATTTTACGACCATCAGTGCAGGAATTCACCGTCATGGTCTTCATCCCAGTCTTCATCCGCGAATGCCTCGGCCATGGCCATGGCTTCGTAGCCCGCCGCGGCCATGTCCTTGTCGTCGGACTTTGTGAGACCAACGAGGATCTCTGATGCCTCTAGAGGACGGATAATAGCTGCCGCATCTATGGCAGCGAGCAGGAGGGGCTTCTCGATTTCCTCGGAAGTAAGGGCCGGCCCAAGGGAAATCACTGCCTTGCCCCGTAGCTCCTCTGACTCATTGCCGTTACACACGATCGATAGCAGCCCATTGGCCAGCTCGTTGTTGATGACAGTAAAATCGCCCGCCGGTTCCGCAGCCAGGAGTCGGTTGGATTCATCGGCCTGATCATCACGGAGAATCCCCAGAAATATCTTGCCGGCGCCTTCCGGCCAATCCCGAGGCGTTGTGTCTCTCAAGGTCTTAAGGTCCATCTTCCTCCCTCCCATGCCTCCCCATTGGTTGCGGTGCTCTTCCCAGGCGTTTCCCGCACTGAGATCCTCCATCTGAAAACCTACTCCCTAGTTGTCCGCCGGGTTGAGCTGGAGCATCCGGTCAAAAATCCGCTCTGCCTCGTCGAATCGACCGAGCCGCCATAGACACAATTCGTAGCCATGTATGCATTGAAGCAGCGGTTAACCGAAAGCTGGAAATTGCGCGAGCGTGATGGCGCTGTCATAAGTGCAAGCCAAGGTCCTGCTCAAAAAGTTGCAAGTTTTCAACGAAAAAGGATTTGATATTGTCCCAATCCCATTTTTCCGCGTCGTGCAGGATTGGAGGCCAGGGTTCCTGCTCGGCATCTTCAAAGAACACAAGGCTTTTCATGACATGGTAGTAATTGATATCAGACTGTCCAAAACGGCGTTTGAAGAATTCACAGACATCAGAAATGGAATGCCGAGCCTTGATCACAGCATACAGATCGATGAAGTCCCTTTTAGAGCCTCGTTGTGATAGGGTTTTGATCTTTTCGGCCGCAATATCCCTCAGGTCCGCAACCCTTATTCCCTGCCAGGAGAGGGACGGATAGAGAAGGGGAACTTCATAATAGAGCAAAGAGACTCGAATACCCCTGACTTCACAATGTACGGTCCCCAATGATGTGAAAAGTATCTTGTCTGCTGAAATGTTGGAGAGAACGGCATCGGTGTTGAAAGGCTTATTTGAGAAGAAGTCCAAATCATGGGATTTTCTGTGGCCAAGCTGCAAAGCAAGGCCTGTTCCACCTGCAAGATAGAAGTCCTTCAGAAAGGGTGCAAGTTCCTCAATAACTTTTAGTGCTTTTTTGGATAGTACTTGCTCAAACATGGCACCTCTGAAAAAGGGATATTAAATTTGATGGCCCAATATTTCCCGGTCCGGGGAAGAAGGCTCCGCCTTGCTTTGACAGTGGCAATGATATCTTCACGCGCATACATCTTCATAAGCCGCCGGACATCCTTTATATCGCCATAGTCCAGGATTCGGCCAATGATATAGGGAGCGTGCCGGACCGGGTCAATTTCGTCCGCGTCCCAGAAGAGAGAAGGGCGAAACAGTGTTTTGATGTTTTTTACCAATTTGTCCTTTATCCAACCTCATGATTTCATAAATCTAGCTTTCATTTTGCCAAAATCCTTTCAGTCTTATAGCATGTATCCGGTTTTATTTACAGTCATTTTTATAGGATACCGATGTTCTTTGCCCCGGCGAGCTGCGCACAAGGCTTTTGATTGTAATCCGTGGAATCGCCCCGGCGCACTGATGATAATTTTGGTTTCCGGTGCCTGGCGTTTGGGTCCTCCATTACGAGGAGTCGTGACATGGTGACGCTTATCAACGGAACAACGCTGCAAAGTCAAAGGGGTACTTGACCCCCATCCCATCCGGCTTTGCCTTTATTATGCTTCTCCAAAGACCGTGTCACAATATTTCAATCACCCTGGCACGGAGCGCTCATCGTGGGAAGCCCTGATCCACCATCAAAGCATCATCTGCGGCGTTGGCTTCGATCGCTCCTCCTTGCGACGTATTGTTTA
>CAYOIU010000413.1:0-3559 GCA_964404085.1 uncultured Desulfobacteraceae bacterium
CGTTTACGTGCGGCTTCGTCCTCTCAAATTTCTTCTTACCCATCTCTTACCTCCTCAAGATCCTTAGAAACCAGGCTCCTTGGTTATCTTCTGCACCTCACGTCCCTCTTTGTCTATCACCAGCGGTAGTGGGCGAAGGCCTTATTGGCTTCAGCCATCCTGTGGGTATCTTCTCTCTTCTTGATGGCGGCACCCCTCTTGTTGGCAGCATCGAGAAGTTCGCCAGCGAGTTTGGCAGCCATGGTCTTTTCGCCTCTTGCCTTCGCAAAGGATATGATCCACCGAATACTAAGCGCCTGACTTCTGGATGATCTCACTTCGGTGGGAACCTGATAAGTCGATCCACCGACACGCCTTGACTTGACCTCCACTCTCGGCTTTACATTCTCCACCGCTTTCTTGAAAACGGCCAGGGGCTCCTCTTTGCTTTTTCCTTCGACTATATCGAATGCCCCGTACAAAATGGATTGGGCAATGCTCTTCTTGCCTTTTTTCATCAAGTTATTTACAAATTTTGCCGCGAGAAGACTATTATACCGTGGATCGGGTCTCATGTCTTTTCTGGCAATTACTCTTTTCCTGGACATCGAATTTCTCCAAAAGACAAAATGCGTTTTTTCTTACAGCCCCTTCGGCCGCTTGGCCCCATACTTGGATCGGCCCTGACGCCGATCATCCACACCTGTGGTATCCATGGTGCCTCGAATAATGTGGTACCTCACACCCGGTAAATCCTTGACACGACCACCCCTGATGAGAACCACGGAGTGTTCCTGGAGGTTATGCCCCATTCCCGGGATATAGGAGGTCACTTCTATTCCGTTGGTCAACCGCACCCTCGCTACTTTTCTCAGGGCGGAATTCGGCTTTTTCGGTGTAGACGTATAAACCCTGACACAGACACCCCGTTTTTGAGGGGCACCCTGAAGGGCGGGTGTCTTCACCTTCTTCTTTGCTTTCAATCGACCTTTCCGCACAAGTTGGTTAATGGTCGGCATGCAATATTCTCCTCTTTCATCAAGGCTCAAAAACCGTTGCAACAAAGCGCCCTAACGGCGAACAAATTGAAACCACAAAATCTCTTTTTTTATTTCTCTTTTTGCAAAATGTCAAGCACTTTTCAAGCACCATTTAAAAAACTATTCGGAAAAACCGATGGCCTGGTTTCGGTAAGATTTGACGCCTGTTCCGGCAGGCACAAGGCGCCCCATGATCACGTTTTCCTTCAACCCGCGGAGGTAGTCAATCTTCCCAGCCACACTGGCGTCCGAGAGGACTTTTGTTGTCTCCTGAAAGGATGCTGCAGAGATAAAGCTGTCCGTGCTCAGGGAGGCCTTTGTGATACCGAGCAGAAGGGGCTCTGCCGTTGCCGCGGCAGCGCCCTGTTCAATGAGTTTCTGGTTTTCCTCTTCAAAACGCCATTTTTCCACTTGCTCACCCAGCAGGAAAGGAGAATCGCCGACCGTCGTCACGCGCACCTGCTGCAACATCTGGCGGACAATGACCTCTATGTGCTTGTCATTGATTCGGACACCCTGAAGTCTGTAGACCTCCTGAACTTCGTCCACCAGATACCTGGCGAGTGCCTTTGTGCCTCTGATGCGAAGGATATCATGGGGATTGACCGATCCGTCCATGAGCGCTTCCCCGGCTCGCACATAGTCCCCTTCCAGGACACTGACGTGCTTCCCTTTGCTGACGAAGTAATCCACCGATTCGCCCACTTCAGGAGTGATCGTCATCTTTCTCTTCCCCTTGGTGTATTTCCCAAACGAAACAACCCCGTCGATCTCACTGATCATGGCCGTTTCCTTGGGTTTCCTCACCTCGAACAACTCCGCAACACGGGGAAGACCACCGGTAATATCCTTGGTCTTCGTGGTCTCTCTCGGAATTTTGGCCAGCACGGTACCAGCACCGACCTCCTCTCCTTCATTGACCATGATGATGGCGCCCAACGGAAGGTGGTAACGAGCCTTCGCCCTGCTGCTTCCCGGAACGGATGCTGTTTTTCCACTCTCATCTTTTATGGATATCCTGGGCCGCACATCCACATCGCGGGATTCCACGATGACACGGCTGATTTTTCCAGTGACCTTGTCCCGCTTTTCCTGCATGGTTCGTTCTTCAACAATATCACCGAATTTGAGGAGCCCGCCCACTTCGGTCATGATCGGAATGGTGAATGGATCCCATTCAGCGAGAACCTGGTCTCTTTTGATCTTTTTTCCGTCTGCGACCTTGAGAACGGCACCGTAGATGATGGGATACCGCTCAATTTCCCGTCCGCCTTTGCCCAAGACCACCATCTCACCATTACGATTCATGGCAATATGGAAACCTTCCGCATTTTCTACGGTCTTGAGATTGACAAATTTGACCTTCCCATCGTTTCGAGCCTTGACGGTTGTCTGCTCCACCCGCTTGCTGGCTGTTCCTCCAATGTGAAAGGTCCTCATCGTCAACTGGGTTCCGGGTTCGCCGATGGACTGTGCCGCAATAATGCCTATGGCTTCACCAATGTTCACTTCGTGACCATGAGCCAGGTCCCTGCCGTAGCATTTCTTGCAGACGCCATGTCTGGATTCGCAGGTGAGTACAGAACGGATTCTGACCCGCTCCAGACCGGACCGCTCAATTTTTTCAACTTTTTCTTCATCGATGCTTTCGTTTGCTTTCACGAGCACATCCCCGGTGATGGGGTCAATGATGTCCTCCAGGGCAACGCGGCCAAGTATTCTCTCACCCACCCTCTGGATGATTTCACCACCCTCAGTAAGGGCATCCACAGAAATGCCGTCCATAGTCCCGCAATCATCGATGGTGATGATGGCATCTTGAGAAACGTCCACGAGGCGTCTGGTGAGATATCCCGAATTGGCTGTTTTGAGGGCCGTATCAGCCAGGCCTTTTCTGGCCCCGTGCGTGGAGATAAAATACTGGAGAACGGTCAATCCTTCCCGGAAATTTGAAGTGATGGGGGTCTCAATGATCTCACCGGAAGGTTTGGCCATAAGACCGCGCATACCGGCCAGCTGTCTCATCTGGTCTTTACTCCCCCTGGATCCGGAATCGGACATCATGTAAATGGCATTGAAGCTCGGCACTTTTGCCTTCTTTTTGTCCGGCCCCTGAATTTCTTCAAGGGCCATTTCCTTCATCATTTCACTGGCCACGTCTTCCGTAGACTGGGCCCATATATCCACAACCTTGTTGTATTTCTCTCCATCCGTGATCAGGCCGCTCTTGTACTGATCATCAATCCTTTTGACCTCATTTTCGGCCTTTGAAAGGATTTTGGGCTTCTGAGAAGGGATAACCATGTCGTTCATGGAAATGGAGATGCCTGAAAGGGTGGCGTATTTATAGCCGATATCCTTTAAGCGATCCGCGAGAATCACCGTAGATTTTATGCCTGCATGGCGGTAAGACTCGTTGATAAGTCCTCTCAATTCCTTCTTAGTCATGACCTTATTGATGGATGAGAAGGGGACCGTTTCGGGCAGGACTTCAAAAAGGAGAATCCGCCCCGTTGTGGTCTCCTCGATCTTGCCTCCCA
>CAYOIU010000414.1:0-3552 GCA_964404085.1 uncultured Desulfobacteraceae bacterium
ATGCCCTACACGGTACCACACAAAAACCACGGTGTCAAGTGTGTCCCATAGTCAGGGCTATGCCGGAGGTCGCTGACTTTATCTTTCTGCGTTCTTCCGCAATGGGATCACTTTTGCGCCTGCCTTCAGGCCATCAAGATAATCGGCCCAAGTCTGCATCATCTTCCGGCGTTCTGGCAGATGCGCCGTTCGGTTGTAGGCCCGGCCATTTGGATCGCGGACAGCGTGTGCCAGTTGATGCTCTATGAAATCAGGGCGAAACTGCAACACTTCGTCAAGGATGGTTCGGGCCATTGCCCGGAATCCATGTCCGCTCATTTCGTCTTTTTCAAAACCCATTCGCCGCAAGGCCGAAAGAACACAGTTGTTGCTCATCGGCCGTTTAGATGTTCGCGGACTGGGGAATACATAGCGACCTGCGCCGGTTAATGGGTACAGTGCCCGCAGAATTTCTACAGATTGTCGGGCTAATGGAACTAAATGCGGCTGTCGGATCTTCATTTTTTCGGCCGGGATGATCCATTCCGCTGCTTCGAGGTCGATTTCGACCCATTCCATTTGACGGAGTTCCCCAGGGCGGACAAAGAGGTAGGGGGCAAGGCGAAGGGCGCATTTGGTCACAAATGAGCCTTGGTAGCCGTCTATCGCGCGCAGCAATCCGGCGACTTTTTCGGGGTCGGTAATCGCTGAAAGGTGTTTCGGCTTAACCGGGGGAAGGGCTCCCCGCAGGTCTGCTGCCGGATCCCTTTCGGCTCTGCCTGTAGCAACGGCATATCGAAAAACCTGTCCACAAATAGCCCTGACTCGGTGAGCTGTCTCCAGGGCTCCCCGAGATTCAATCCGGCGAAGCACCATCAGCAGTTCCGGTGCCTTGATTTCAATGATCGGGCGCTCGCCGATCCATGGAAAAACGTTGAGTTCAAGCCGGCTTTTTATTGTTTTTGCATGCCCTGGGGTCCACGTTGGGGTAAATCTTGTATGCCATTCCCTCGCGACTATCTCGAATGTGCTCTCATTCTGAATCGTTGCATCTTTCAGTGCCTTGCGGACTTGGCTCGGGTCGATACTGTCGGCGACCTGTTTCCGCGCCTCATCCCGCCGTCCCCTGGCTTGGGCCAGACTCACTTCGGGGTAGGTCCCCAGGGAGATCAGCTTTTCCTTACCCCTAAGCCGGTATTTGAAACGCCACCATTTACCCCCGGCAGGGGATATCAATAGGAAAAGGCCGTCAGTATCGAATATCTTAAATTGCTTACTCTTTGGCTTTGCGTTGCGGACTTTGGCGTCGGTCAGTGGCATGACTGTCCTCCCGTTGGGGGTAACTGAATTCGACCTTGGGGTAACTTTGCTTAAAAATTACCCCAATTACCCCCGGATGTCAATGGATTTTGTAGGACCGACTTGGACAAGGGAAACAAAAAAAGCCCTTATATTTAAGGGCTTTTCGTATCTCTTTGAACTTCTCTGGACTGTCAATTGGTGGAGGCGGGGGGAGTCGAACCCCCGTCCGAAAACATTTCACTTAGGCATCTACATACTTAGCCCGGCAAAGAGTTTTCGTTCCATGGATCCCGCCAGGCAAAGCAGCCATGGAACTAACCTGTGTTCGTTTTCGCATCCCCTGCTCACAGGTAAAGTGGGTCAGCTAGCCTGCTAGTCGACGCCCTGTCCAGAGTCGCAGGCGAACTCTGGGAGGACGCTAGCCGTCTAAGCGGCTAGGGCATACGCATAATCGTCTGCGTTTGTGTTTATCCCACCCGTTTTACGAGCAAAGTGGAACCTCGGTATGCAACCTAAGCTTCTCTATCCCCGTCGAAACCAATTCACCCCCATTTTTATTGTTACAAATCAACGGGGTGCCTCGCCCCATTGACTAACCTATATTTTAACCATCTTTTCCGGTCATGTCAATAACGACCTCTCTTACGTGCCTGGTCCATTTCCTTTTTCATCTCTTTTTCTTTCAATGCCTGACGCTTGTCATATTTCCTCTTGCCCTTGGCCAGGGCGATCTCAACCTTTGCCTTTCCTGCCTTGAAATAGACCTTGATGGGGATCAGTGAATATCCTTTTTCTTCGGTTTTTCCTATGAGGCGTTTGATTTCCCGCTTGTTCAGGAGGAGTTTCCGGGTCCTTGTGGGGTCCAGATCCATATGGTGGGCAAAGGGGTAAGGGGTGATGTGCATGCTGTGGAGAAAGACCTCGCCCCTCCTGATCCTGGCATAACTGTCCACCAGGCTGGCCCTGCCTTCCCGCAGAGATTTGACCTCCGCCCCGAGCAGGACCATTCCGGCCTCAAACTTTTCGTCGAGATGGTAATTAAAAGAGGCTTTTCGATTCTGGCAGATGATCTTTATACCCATCTTTTTCTTCTTTCGGGAGAATTGGATTAACCCGGGTAAATGGCTTTCGATAAGATGCGATTCAGCTTCTCAGGTATCCCTTCTCGTCCAGTTCAGGCATCACCTTCTTCATGCGACTCAGGAGATAGGCGCGGACCTCCCTGGCGGTGTTGAGTTGGATGACCCGATCGAAATCACGCCGTGAGTCTTCGAGGGAGATGGACCTGATGATATTCTTGACCATGGGTATGGCCCTGGCGTTCATACTCAATTCATCAAGACCCAGGGCGAGGAGTATGGGAATACAAAGGGGATCACCAGCCATTTCTCCGCACAAAGAGACCTTGATACCCGCCTTCCGGGCCTCCTCGACCACCTGGCGGATCATTCGAAGTATGGCCGGGTGAAACGGCTGATACATGAAGGCGACGTGTTCGTTGACCCGGTCAATGGCCAGGGCGAACTGGATGAGATCGTTGGTGCCGATGCTGAAAAAATCCACATGCTGGGCGAGGAGGTCCGCAATGGCAACGGCAGCGGGAATTTCGATCATAACCCCGACGGGCAGATTTTCGTCATAGGGGATCTCCTCTTGCTCCAGTTCCCTTTTGACATCGCTCAAGACTTTCGTAGCGTCCAGGATCTCTTGAAGCCCCGAGATCATGGGAAACATGAGCCGGACATTTCCATAGATACTTGCCCGCAATATGGCACGAAGCTGGGTCTTGAAAAGCCCTTTGTTCTTCAGGAATAATCGGATAGCCCGCAACCCAAGCGCCGGGTTCGCTTCATTGGCGATCTCTAAGCCGGATGCGAACTTGTCTCCCCCTAGGTCCAGGGTCCTTAACGTCACCGGATCCGGTGTCATCAATTCGATGACGTCCCTGTAGTCTTCGAAGAGATCCTGTTCGGTGGGCAGCACGCTGCTCCTCAAGTAGAGGAATTCCGTCCGGTAAAGCCCGATGCCTTCCGCCCCGTGGTCCCTGACGGCGGCCACTTCTTCCAGGAATTCTATGTTGGCCTTGACGGTGATGCGGTATCCGTCCGACGTTTCTGCAGGAAGATGACTGGTCCGGGCGATGGAGGACTTGTATTTTTCCCGCTGAAGCTGTTTCTCCTGGTAATGGGTGATGTCGGAATCATCGGGATTGAGGATCACGTCCCCGGTGTTGCCGTCCACGATGAGGAGATCGCCGTCCGCAATTTTCAG
>CAYOIU010000415.1:0-3539 GCA_964404085.1 uncultured Desulfobacteraceae bacterium
CCTCCAGAGTGTTTAGAAAGCATCTGAAAAAGATTGTCAGGTTCGGTTCCCATTCCTTGTTCATAGGTTGCCGCTCGCGGCATAAACCAGCTTCTTACCAAGGCATCTGGTTCAATAGACACCGAAATCACGAACGGCCTGGACAGCGGCCCTGACATTTTCAGGGGGTGTTGTTGCACCCAGATTACAGAGGTAAAGGGCAAAGCGCCCGCCTTCCCCCCCGATTTCAATGTACTGCCGCACCCGGTCCCTGACCGCTTCGGGAGTTGCAAGGGCCAAAAAAGCAGCCCCCACCCCGAGAACCAGAGGAAGACCCTTTTTCGTGGCGTATGACTTGTAGAATGACGGCCCGAGTCCTTCCACATCCGGATCCTGCCCCTCGACAAACCCGGGACAGCCCTCCAGCTTCATATCCAGCATCTCCTCCGGATGCTTCAGGTGCGTCTCTCCAACCCAGTTGGGTACATAGACTTCAGGTCCGCATTGTTCCCTTAACCGCTTCACGTAGGGGATGATCCAATCTCTCAAAATATACGGATTGACGATGGGTATGGAGGCCGAAGCATCACTTCCGCAGATGCTGTTGGTTTCAGGAAATTCTTCTTTCAATCTCAGAATCCACGGAATTAACACCGCGTCCGTCACCCGTTCAAAGAGTTCTCTGGCAAATTCGGGATCCACATAAATGTCTATCAACAACTGCTCGATTCCCCGGATATTTGCCGCGAGGCTGAAGGGTGCACAAAAGCCAAGGGTCGGCTCGATACCCCCTGTCATTTCAAGGAACAGACGGTTCATCTCCAGAACCACCGGGAACCGCCCATCGTGTTCGAAATCCGGTGTCCGGATCTTTTTCAAATCGCTTTTGTCCTGTATCAGGGGTTTTGTCCGGTCCACGTCCGGCATAGCCGTTTCACTCCAGATCACCTCCTGCCCGAGGGCCTCGGCTTCGATGTTGTAGACATCATAGTCCAGGACGGGGACATCGATCCCATAGGTCTCCATAACCTCCAGTGAGTTGGAAACAAGTGTTTCGGGATCGGTGTAAAATTTTTTCGGCGGTACTCCGGTCTGTGCTGCGGCAAATTCGTGCAGTTGTGCAAAAAGCGGGACACGATCCGGAATACCTTCCATCGCTTTATCAAAGCGGGCCGAACCTTCCTTGAAAAAATGGTACCGATTTTCGGATCCGCTCATATTCTTTTTGCTTAAACTCACCTTATGCCTCAACCCGAACTGCATGGATGTCTCACAGGCAAGGCATACCATTGAAAGAATCACTGCATTAACTTTAACGTTAAAGTCTAACTAAAACAAGGCATGCCTATTGTCAAGGCTTTTTGCCTGGCCAGCAAAGACCACTCAAGTGAAATAATCCGGATCCCTTCAAGTCAGGCGAAATCGATATAAGGCTGCCGCAAAGCCGATATTGAAGTGTTCAATCCATGCCTGGATCAATAAATAACTACTTTTAACACATCATAGACTATCTAATAGCAATAATACAATTTGGATTTGTGGACAGGTACCCTTGGCAATTATATCCCATCGAATTGATAAGATTCTCTTGAAAATGAAAAGGTTGAAAAATTTTTTCCTTGACAATTGTTGTTTCTATATTCTAATGACTTAAACGTTAAAGTTATTAGGATTGGATGGGTAAACTGGTAGTCGATGTTCCTTAATTAAAACGCCCAAAGCATTGCAGGAAGAGACGGAGAGAAGGGAAACAATTAAATGCGCACCATGCTTTCGGAAAAGTAATGAAAAAGGGCAGAAGGGAGGTGAAAGCAGAAAAAGAGTTTCCTTACAAGTGGAAAAAGGTCTTGGAAAAAACAGTGTTAATCATCAGCAATATTTTGTGAATGGATACACGTTTAAGGATTTATGAAAGACAATTTTGATGACTTCGCAAAAAGTCATCATCGTGCCCATGGACGGGCACGCAAATCAATGGGGGGCAGTACAACCCTTTGATTTGTAAGGAAATCGAAAATCACACTTTTCGGTTTCCGTCAGTAAAAAGTCCATGGACGGACTTTTTACGGTTACATCAATTCTAGATACCACAAGGAGGCGGTTATGTTTGGTCAAAGAGCACATAAAAGGGCAAGGGCTGCATGTTTTGTAAGTGCACTGATTTTTTTTCTCGCATTTGCTTTTGCAGGAAACAGTGCCTTTGCTGCCGGGAAGGTGAAAACATACGAACAGTACGTGGCTTCGATCCCGGAAGGGTGTCAACCAGTGCCACGTGAGTGTTTTGAGAAAGCAGTAGCCGGAGAAACATTTGCCATGTATGACTGGGCTGCCTGGTGGCCTGAAGAGATCTATAAAGGTTTCGAAAACGAATTTGGAATCAAGATTGTGCGAGATAATTATCCCAACCTGGATGAGGCACTCGCAAAATTCAGATTGAACCCCAAAACACCATATGATTTCTGGCTGACGAATCCAAAATCAGTATGGTATATGAAAAATTGGAAAATATTAGATCAGATGCACCATGATTGGATACCAAACGTAAACCGCTATCTGGCGAAAGACATAAAAAATGCGAGTTGGGACCCCGGTTATAAATACACCGTTTTGACTTCTCTTGGGTATGATGCTTATGTTGTCAATACAACCTTCATTGATAAAAATGATCCTCGGATTCCCTCCTGGAAGTTTCTCTTTGAAGGGTGGGATGTCTACAAAGACAGATTGGTCATGAGAAATGAAATGAATCGAGTTATAGGTAATACGTTAAAATACCTCGGTTATTCTCTCAATTCCACTAGTCCGAAAGAATTGGGCGAAGCCGAAAAGATCCTTGTTCGTCTAAAACCCCACATTATGGCCTTTAACTCTTGGCCAAAAAGGGCGGTCATGGCAGGTGAGGTCTGGGTGGTAGAAGGGGTGGTTCACGATTACCTCTCCTTGGGCAAACTGGCAGGACCGGAAAATCCCTTTTACCCTGCTTATCCTCCAAATGGATGCTTGCTTTCACCCATGCTGGTTGTCATCCCCAAAGGGGGTAACAACCCGGCGGCGGCTCACCTGTTTCTGAACTATCTCTATCGTCCCAATAACTTTGCAACACTCATAAACGGCGTTGCTTACGGTCATGGGCATACAGGAATCGAGGGCCTTATTGATGCGAAAGTAAAAAAATGGATGACCCCGCCGGAAGAGGGCTACAGGGAAAAATGTGAAGTCCTTTTGCCTCCCGCGTTCACAGGAGAGGGAGAAAGGCTACGGGCAAGTATTTGGGAAAAATTGAAGAAGTAAAATCATTCTGAGGGGGAGGATAGTATGCCCTCCCCTTCAGACTGATTTATTTTTGATCACTTCATAAAAAGCTGGTTTATGCCGCGAGCGGCAGCCTATGAACAACGAATGGGAACCGAACCTGACAATCTTTTTCAGATGCTTTCTAAACACTCCGGAGGGGATGGACGGTTATTTGGGGTTTAGCGGTACGCAGTAGTGAACGCATGGGTTGAGGAGGAATAAACCCCAAATAGCCGTCCATGTAGAAGTGAGTTGCCAAGTGCACT
>CAYOIU010000416.1:0-3528 GCA_964404085.1 uncultured Desulfobacteraceae bacterium
CTGACGGAAACCGAAAAGTGCGATTTTCGGTTTCCTTACAAATCAACGGGTTGCAAAGCACCCATTGATTTGCGTGCCCGTCCATGGGCACGTTGATGACTTGTTACCAAGTTATCATATTTGACAAATATTAACAAATATGGCATGTTTCGCCAAGGAAAATAACCTGTTGGGGGAATTGACCGATGACCTTGACCAAGTCTGATATCGTAAGGCACGTGAGGGAAAACGTCCACCTGAAAAAGCGCAAAAAAGACGCCCAAAGGTATCTCTTTCCTGAGATGGATTGTATCTATCTGTCCGAAAATCGGGCTGCAAGGATCGTGGACAGCCTCATGGAGATCATCAAGGCTACCCTGGCCAAAGGCCACGATGTACGCATTTTTGGTTTCGGAAAATTCCAGGTGAAATTCAAGTGGGCCCGCAGCGGAAGAAATCCCCAGACAGGGGAGAGAATCATCCTCAGGTCCAGACGCGTTGTTAAATTCCGCACCTCCAGGAAACTCCGGGACCGCATCAACAGGTGAAGATGGAAGTTTCCAGTTTCAACCCTCTAGCTATTCAAACACCAGCTTCCCGTCTTTCACATCGACCTTTATGTGACTGCCTTCCCTGATATCTCCTTCCAGAATCTTAACGGCAAGGGGATCCTGAATGAGGTGCTGGATGGTTCGCTTCAAAGGCCTGGCGCCGTAAACGGGGTCAAAACCGGAATGTGCAAGGAACGCTTTTGCCTCTTCTGTCAGTTCCAACCCGATCTTTTTCCCCTTCAGTCGACGTCCCAGGATAGCCACCTGGATATCCACAATTTTCTTGATTTCTTCCTGCCCAAGGGAGTTGAAGATAACGATTTCATCGATTCTGTTCAGGAATTCCGGCTTGAAAGTGCTGCGGAGAGCTTCCATGATCCGATCGTTCGCAGCATCATCCTTCCTTCCTGCCTGTTCCTGAATCCACCGGCTTCCCACATTGGAGGTCATGATGAGGACCGTATTCTTGAAATAAACCGTGCGGCCCTTCCCATCGGTCATTCTGCCGTCATCCAGGATCTGGAGCAGGACGTTGAATACCTCCGGATGGGCCTTTTCGATCTCATCAAAAAGGACGACCGAATAGGGATGCCTTCGAATGGCCTCCGTCAGGTATCCGCCCTCTTCGTATCCCACGTATCCGGGGGGCGCCCCGATCAACCTGGCCACGGAATGTTTTTCCATGTACTCAGACATGTCTATGCGCACCATGTACTGTTCATCGTCAAACAGGAATTGTGCTAGGGCCCTGGCAAGCTCCGTCTTGCCCACACCCGTCGGACCCATGAAGATAAAAGAGCCGATTGGCCTGTTGGGGTCCTGGAGGCCGGAACGGGCACGACGCACGGCGTTGGAAACGGCCGTGATGCCTTCCTGTTGACCCACCACGCGTCGGGAGAGCCTTTCTTCCATTTTCAAGAGCTTTTCCCGTTCCCCTTCCATCATCCGGGAGACTGGAATTCTGGTCCACCTGGCCACCACCTGGGCGATGTCTTCGCTGTCCACTTCCTCTTTCAGCATCTTCTTGCTCTGCTGCAGGCCATCCAGGGCCTGTTTTTCCGCCTCCAGGTTCTTTTCCAGTTCAATCAAGGTCCCGTATTTGAGCTCCGCGGCCTTGGTGAGGTCCCCCCTACGTTCGGCCATCTGGGCCTCCGACCTGGTGGCCTCCAGCTTTTCCTTTATTTCCCTGATCCTGGAAATGCCTTCTTTTTCCTTTTTCCAGTGCGCCGTCATTTCGTCGGTCTGGCTGTGCAGGAGGCCCAATTCCTTCTCAAGGGTCTGAAGCCGATCCTTGGAGGCCGCGTCCTTTTCCTTCTTCAGGGCCTCCCGTTCGATTTCCAACTGGGTAATCTTTCGCTGGATATCGTCAATCTCGGCCGGCATACTGTCGATCTCTATGCGCAGTCTGGAGGTGGCCTCATCAACGAGGTCTATGGCCTTGTCGGGCAGGAACCGGTCGGTGATATATCGATTGGAAAGGGTGGCGGCCGCCACGAGCGCTGAATCCTTGATACGGACACCGTGGTGGACCTCATACTTCTCCTTGAGGCCGCGAAGGATGGAGATGGTGTCTTCCACGGAGGGCTCGTCCACCATGACGGGCTGGAAACGGCGTTCCAGGGCCGCATCCTTCTCAATGTGTTTTCGATATTCCTTAATGGTGGTGGCGCCCACGCACCGGAGTTCACCCCTGGCCAGAGCCGGCTTGAGCATGTTTGAGGCGTCGATGGCCCCTTCTGCAGCGCCGGCTCCCACGAGGGTGTGCATTTCATCGATAAAGAGGATGATTTGCCCCTGGGCATCGGTGACTTCTTTTAGCAGGGCCTTCAACCTGTCTTCAAATTCCCCCCGGTATTTGGCCCCCGCAATAAGGGCACCCATGTCAAGTGCCACCACGCGTTTGTCTTTAAGTGTCTCCGGCACGTCCCCCCGGACGATTCTCTGGGCAAGTCCCTCCACGATGGCGGTCTTTCCAACGCCCGGTTCACCGATCAGAACAGGGTTGTTTTTTGTCCTCCTGGAAAGGACCTGAATAATCCTTCTGATTTCTTCGTCCCTGCCGATCACGGGGTCCAGGTCGTCCTTGGCCGCTATGGCTGTGAGGTCCCGGCTGAATCTCTCCAGTGCCTGGTATTTGTCCTCCGGGTTCTGATCGGTTATCCGCTGGCCCCCGCGGATATCCACCAGGGCCTTGAGGATGCTCTCCCTGGTGACACCTGCTCCTGAGAGGATTCGAGCCGCTTCCCCTTCTTTTTCCCCGGCAATGGCCAGGAGGATGTGCTCCAGACTGACGAATTCGTCTTTCATCTGCTGGGCCTCGGAGAAGGCCTTGTCGAGAACCGCTTTTGAGCGCGGTGAAATGTAGGCCTGGCCAAGGCCGGAACCGGATACCTTGGGGAGCCTGTCAAGGCCTTCCTGAAATGCCCTTAGAAGCTGATTCTGGTCTGCGCCGATTTTCCCAAGGAGTGGTGGAATAACACCTTCCCTCTGGTCCAGGATGGATCTTCCCAGATGCTCGGGTTCTATCTGCTGATGTCCGAGTTTTTCGGCCAGTTGTTGTGAAGCCTGGACGATTTCCTGAGTCTTGATCGTGAATTTATCAAATCGCATGGTGTAAGTGCCTCCCGCGGTTATTTTTGTCAAAAGGAAATCACATCAAAGGGAACGCTCGTATCCGGGAACAAATATGGTTTCCATACCTGTCACCTTACCTCATGGGGTTGTATGTGATGACAAAGTACTAAAAAAATAAGCGCTTGCAGGAAAATGTCAACATTTCCTCCTTTTAGAAACACGGTAGCCTGTAGAAGATAAATGGAGTGGCGTCAGCAAGGGCACAGGAATCTTTTTTCAGGACACGAAAACGCATCTTTGCTTTTAGGTCGCATATTGATGAAGTGGGCGGCCGGCGCGCTTGTACCGCTCTCCACTGAACAGTACATGGGGACAGAAGAACTGGAGAAGGTCACCCGGACGCCTTGCTTAGCAACGCTGGTCG
>CAYOIU010000417.1:0-3520 GCA_964404085.1 uncultured Desulfobacteraceae bacterium
TATCTTCAACCGAAAGGTGATCGAACAGGTTGCCTGATTGGAGCATGATGCCGATCTTACTTGCACGCAAGAAAGCCCGCTCCGCCTCCGGCCGCCGGGTCATACGTTCTCCCAAAACCGTCACATAGCCACCGTCCGGTTCGTCAAGACCGCAAAGACAGGCCAAAAGGGTGGATTTGCCGCTCCCGGAAGGCCCCTGTACGGCAACGATCTCTCCTGCCGCAACCTGGACACTCACCCCTCGCAGGGCAAGCGTCTCCTCTTCACCGGCATGATAAAAACGGTAAATATCAAACGCCTCAAGAACGCTCATATTACCTCCATCTGAAACTATTGGATATACGGTTCCATTGGTCAACATTGTCAGCACCAACAGGGGCCCACAACCTGAGTTCAGCCACTTTACCATTTTTGTAGTAGAAATAACTGCTATTTTCCAGCCTGACCTGTTTGTTGGTAACTGGATTTGGCTCTGAGTTAGATTCATACACCACGCGAACAGCGCGCCCACTTTTGAACTTAATGTCTTCAATATTCTTTACGACCACTGCCCTCCCTGTTTTTTCCAATTGTTGCGCCTGGTTCTTGCGAACACTTTGTGCATCGGGCATTTTCCCGGCACCCGTAACCGTGACTGAAAGCCCATCCAACTTAGACGTGAAGATAACATCTCCGCCTCTTGTTCTCCGTGCCCAGCCTTCAGGAACATCAAGTGCATAACCGCCGCGCGGGGAAGCATACTTCACAAAAACCTGGCTATCGGGAATATCGCCGGGTGGATTTCTTTCCGGCGCTACCGGCTGTTCCACCGAACTGCTACATATTTGCAGGTTAGGTGAAGCGGTGGGCTCTTTTGCTAAAGCCTCGCTTGTCTTATTGTATCCGCTCAAGCCCACGCCCAGAGAAAAAGCAGCGATAATAATGTATGTCATTCTCGGTTTCATGATCTCAAAAGCTCCTTAAATTGCGTTTCTTAATGATTTCAGGACAATCGGCTTTGTTTCAAATGATGCAGGAGCGGAAGATTTGTTCTTCCGCTCCCTTGCTCGGCCTTTAGTCCTCTCTTTCGTGATCGTTATCCTTTCTTTCTCTTTCCCGGCCTTCAGTGTCCTGCTTGTCCTTGTCCGTCCTCAGTATCATTCCATTGCCTGCGTCAACTTTAACATCCACTATCTGCTGATCACTCTTTACGATCTCCACTCCGTAGACAAGATAACCATTTTCATTTTCCAACTCCGCCCGCAGTACCTTGCCCGGGACCTGCTTCAGGGCCGCATTGATGGCGGAATTCATCGGTATCTTGGCCATCTGCGCCAATCCTGCTTCATCACTCTTAATCTGAATGCTGCCTGTTTGATTTGCCCGCCCTGCGCCCAAAGCCATTCCTCCGTAGGCAATAAGGGCTGCCAAAAGAACACCTGTAATAATTCCTAGCCTTTTCATGTCTTCTCACCTCCTTTCATACATAAGATCTGAAAGCTGTATCCAATATCAGCTTACGATTGCATTATATCCATCAAACATTACAGGAAGATGAACACGGCGAAGAAGAAAGAGATTCTACCTTTAGTGGTTGTCACCGTATTGTACAAATCTATATGCCGTATAGTTCTTTGGCACAAGCAGGACAAATGCTATGGGAAAATTCCGCATCTGAGTGGTCACGGATATACTCTTCTATTTGAACCCAGTCCCCATGACTATCTCTGATCATTTTACAAGATGCGCAGATTGGCAAAAAGCCTTCAAGATGCCTAATTTCGAGCAATAACTTCAATGTGAGCAAGATTACAACTAAGCCGACAATGAGAATCAAAAGGCTTTCAAAAATACTTTCAGTAATGTTGAAAGGTGTGGGCTGCCCGCCAAACAAGTGCTGGGGAAGATCTAAGAACTCATTTATCCATGTCATGAAAATCAGTAAGCAGAACCCGAACAATTCATAATATATTATTTGCCTTGAAAATTTCGATTTATTCATATCCAACGTCATGACATCCTCCTCTTTCCTTATTCCTCGAACGTCTGTTCCATTTTCGCCGACAAATGACAACCATGCCGAGGCAGACAAAAACCGGTACAGGAGCGATCCGTAAAGGTTCTCTATAACCGGCTCCCCGGCGTGCCGCAAAGAATGACCACCCCGATGTTCATTATGCGCTTAAATCGGTAGGGCCCGACCCTGAGTGGGCTTGTCGGAGTACGCTTCAGTTTTTACCATCTGAAACGTCACGCATCGAATATTTGATCTGCATAGCGTCTGAGCACCTCCTCCGGATAGCAGTCCGCGATCATACGACCGGCCTCGAGCACAATAACCCGTTCCACTAATTTGAGGGGTTCGGGCCGATGGGTCACCAGGATCGTGGTTCGCCCCACAGCGGCCCGACTCAGGGATTCAATAACCGCTGCTTCAGAGTCCACATCCAGATGACTCGTTGGTTCGTCCAGGAGCAAGATGGGGGCCTTTCGAACAATGGCTCGGGCAAATGGCCAAACGCTGACGCTGTCCGCCGGAAAGATTCTTGCCGCCATCGGCAACCACGGTATTCAATCCTTTCGGGAAGCGGCTGATGAATTCCTCGGCTTGAGCCGTCCGACAAGCTTCAATAACATCCTGTTCGCTGACCTTGGGGTAACCATAAAGCACATTCTCGAAAAGCGATCCCCGAAAGAGTATGGAATCCTGGAGCACCAGTCCGATCTGCTGCCGTATCGAGGTGGCAGTCCACTCCCGGATGTCTGTTCCATCAAGCAGGATACGTCCGGCTTGAGGCTGGTAGAGTTTCAGCAGCAGCGCAATAATTGTACTTTTTCCAACCCCTGTGGGGCCGACGATGGCAACCCGTTCTCCGCGATGAATCGTCAAGCCAAGATCTTGGAATACCGGCTGTTGTCCCGCGTAGGAAAAATCAACTCCCTCAATCGTAATCGCCCCTATCAGGCGGGGAGCCGGTCGGGCAGAAGGGCTGTCTTTGACATCCGGCTCATTGACCAGCACCTCCGCCACACGTTCGGCGCCGACCGCAGCCTTGGAGAATATCGAGGCCTGCCTGGACATGGCCCGCATGGGGCTGTAAAAGTTTGTCACGTAGGCAAAGAACACGATAACATCACCGATGGTCAGGCGGCCTGCCATGACGCTGGTTGCACCGAACCACATGACCAGCACCAAGCCGGTTGCGGCGAGAATATCCACGATAGGGGCCATTCTTGCCTGATGCCGGAGGCGCATGATATAGTGAGACAGGCTGTGATGCCCCTGCTCGTCAAACTTGCTTCGCTGCGCAGATTCCTGGCCCAACCCTTTGACCACCCGGATCATGGCCAAGCTTTCATGGGCCACGGCCGCCTGCTTGCCGTCGCTCTCTCGGGCCCATCGGGACTCGGTCTTGATCTTGCGCGTATGCCACCAGACCGCCCAGAAAAACAGAGGTGTCACCGAACAGGCGATCAATGTGAACCGCCAGTCCAGCCAAACCATCATGACAAGCATGGAGACCACCAGCAGTGCGTTACT
>CAYOIU010000418.1:0-3520 GCA_964404085.1 uncultured Desulfobacteraceae bacterium
GTCCTCGATGACGTCTCCCATAAGGTTGGCCAGGGTCTGAAAATCTCCCTCCCGCATGCCGAAACGGGTCATTTCAGAGACACCCGTCCTCAGGGCGCCGGCGGCGGTGAATCCTTCTTCATCCGGGGCCGTCTGGTAGTTGCAGATGATATGGTTTGCCTCCAGTCGCCGCGCGATCTGAGGGCCCCGTGCGTAGCCTACGCGCACCACCACCTGGTGGGTTTCGGTAAAATCAATGACCGGATCACCCGCCACATCCAGCCCGCGGTCGTTGAGGGCACGGGCAAAACCCTTGGCATTGGCGATCACCCTGGATTGATAGTCGTCCTTGAAGTGGTTCATTTCATAGGCGGCCATGAGGAGACCCAGCATGGTTCCCAGGTGGTGATTGGACACGGAGCCGGGGAACGTTCGCCGGCGCAGGGCCTCCCACAGCTCGTAACGTTCCTCTTCCTCTTGAAACCCACTCCCCACGACCCCCCGCTGTGTCCCGAAGAAGGTCTTGTGGGTGGATCCGGTCACCAGATCCGCCCCCTCCTCAAACGGCTTCTGGAAATGGGATCCCACGAGTCCCAGCACGTGAGCCATATCATACATGAGTAGGGCGTCCATTTTCTGATCATCCAGAAACTGCCTGATTTCCCTCACCGGCTCCCTGTGGAGGACCATGCTCTTTCCCAGGATGATGAGTTCGGGCCGCGTCTGATCGATCAGATCAAGGGTTGCCGAGACATCCATCTTAAAGGGATTTTCCGGGAGCACCGGAAAATTGACAACGGCGGGCCGCTCGGTCTGTGGGTCCCGTGCCACGAAATCCCTGAGCGCCCCCATGGGTTGTGCGCTGAGATGCCCCCCTTTTCCAAGATAGTTGTTCATCACCCGCTGGATCCGCCTGGGTTCACTCCGCCGATCGGTCCTGTTCAGGTAATCGAGCATGGCACTGAACACGGCCGTATTGGCCATCTGCCCGCTGACGAGCCGCGTCTCCACCTCCTTGCAGCCCAGGAATTTCTTCATTTCATCCTCAAGACGCTGCTCAACTTCCTCTATGAAGGCGGTTCCCTGGTAATAGAAGATTTCCGCGTCATAAAAGGCCTTGGATTCCCTGTGCTCGGCGTAGCGAAACGCCGGGTCCATGATAGAAAGCAAACGGGCCATGGGGGAAATGGTCATCTCGGAAGGGATGAGATTGATGCACTCCCTCTGCCGCCACCGTGTGTTTTCCCCGGCCTTTTTGAGGAGCGCCAACACCCTTTTTCCTTCAGAGGTTTCCTCTGCTTTCCCGAAGATTTCTATCCCTTCCACCACAATGGGGCGGGCAAAGGGCGGGGCCTCCGAGCGCATATGAAAGGGTACGACAACCGCATCGATCCGTTTCCCCCGAACCTCGATTGTAAGGGTGTCCCCTTCAATAATGTCACTGTCAATGTAGGCTAGGCCGATGGCCCTCATGGATTGCCCATCGGTCCGGACCGATTCGAGGCCCTCTCCTTGAAACAACCAGTAAGGGACCATCGTACCGCTGGTCACATATCCCACGTGTTTTTCGCCCTTGAAGACTTTCGCACCGGCCCGCGCGATGCCTCGACCGGTAAGGGCCACCTGCTGGACCACGCGGGGCAGTCGGGTAAGCCCTGAAAAATTTCTCCTGGAAATCTTCGCAAGGTCCTCAAACTGCACGGCCAGGGCCTCTCTGCCCACGTATGCGCCCTTCAACGGGGAAAAGCTGACGGCAATCTTTGTAATGGGAACCGCCAGGATAGGAATCTCTTTGTCGTCGGGATCTTCACCAAGTTCATGTCCATAGAGGGGCAGACCGGCCTCCAGACGGAGCGTGTCTCTGGCTCCGAGACCTATGGGAACCGCTCCCTTTTCCAGAAGAAGCCGCCACAACTTGATGCCGTGATTGCGTTCCACAAAGAGTTCAAAACACAGGGGCTCACCCGTGTACCCCGTGCGTGCTACCCTCGCCTCGAAACCGGCGATGGTTACGATACCGACCGCATTGCGCACGGGATCGGGAAATCTGCCGGACTCCGTAACTTCCAAGAGTATTTCCCGGGAGCGTGGCCCCTGCAGGGCCACCATGGCCATCTCCTCGGTGACATCCACGAGCTGTAGATCCTCGAAACCACCTGCAAGCCCCTGCAGATGAGCCCAGTCTTTCTCGCGATTGGAGGCGTTCACTACCAGGATATATTCCTTCTCATCAAAACGGTAGAGGTAAGCGTCGTCCACAGCCCCGCCCGTTTCGTTCGGGATGAGCGTGTAATGTGATCCGACACCCTCCGGATCGAGGGCCTCGGCGTTGTTGGTCAGCACATGCTGCAGAAACCTGCAGGCCTGACTTCCTCTCACTCGGAACCGCCCCATGTGGGAGACGTCAAAGAGGCCCGCCCCTTTCCTCGTCTCAAGGTGTTCAGTCACGATGCCCGAGGGGTACTGGATGGGCATTTCCCATCCGCCGAAATCCACCATTTTGGCACCCAAGGCCTTGTGTTCATCACAGAAAACGGTCTTCATGGTCCCTGTCATATCCTCTAGTCCTCCCTATCCGGTTCTTCATACAGATACGCATCATTTCAAAGAAGACAACACCGGCAAGGGTACCACGAAAGGGGTTCCCGTCCCTGCCTCTGCCTCAATTCCTTCATACCACCACTTTCTTCGTGTTTCAAGAAAAACGTCAAAGGTTTTTGAGGATTTCATAAAAAAATGAACCCATATTGATCATATTTGCAACTTTTGACAGCAGAGCTTTCCGACCGTGTTCCAGGGGTGGTAGAACGAGGAGGGCCACGCGTGTATCCTGCTCCATCTGCAGAGCCCCCACGGCCGCCACGAGCCCTTGCCCCCGAGAATGGCGCCCACAAAAGCCTTCCATCAGATTCTACAGCGGAATGGACTGATCCACAGGCATATATGCAATTTTTTTGACTCTCGGTAAAAACCCTGATATCCTATGGACCATGAAGATTCTCAATCTCCTTCATTCCAAACGGATATTTTTCGATGTCCCCCTGCCCGACAAAGAGGCGGTCCTCTGGTTCGTAGCCGAGGCCTTCGCCACACGGGGCATCGTCAAAGATGCCGACCTGCTTTATGAAGGCATAAAAGAACGGGAAGAGACCATGAGCACCGGCATTGGTGGAGGCATCGGTATTCCCCATGCCATCAGTGAAGAAGCCGAAGCCCCGGCTATTCTCCTCCTGCGACTTGCGCAGCCGCTTGAATTCGAGGCATTAGATGGTGTTCCGGTGGAGGTGGTCGTCTCCCTCGTCGTCCCGGAGAACCAGACCGAACTCCATCTTCAAATCCTTGCCGCCCTTGCCAGGCTGTGTCAGGCCCCGGGGTTTCTCCAGGCGGTTCGTGAAGCCGGTGATCCTGCATCGCTTTTTGAGAAAATCAAGCGGCTGGAAGAGAACTCCGCCTTTCATTGATTTTCGTCCTGCCCGCATATTGAAAAATCTGAGAATCTTTTTCATGTGCTTTCTCATAGTGCACTTGGCAACTCACTTCA
>CAYOIU010000419.1:0-3510 GCA_964404085.1 uncultured Desulfobacteraceae bacterium
CTCCGGATCCGCCAAAACCCATGCCTTTGACTGGCGTGGATCCGTTTTTTTCAAGGGCGCGAAGGACACCAGGGACGATTCGCCCACAGAAAACGAAGAAGCTTTCCGCAACAGGGTAAGGCTGGAGGGAAGATGGTACCCCCTTTCGGGAAGCCGTTCAAATCATCTCTTTTTGCTTGCCTCCCTTGACTCGGACTACCTCTGGTTCGGCCCGGATAACGCTACCCACGATTACGACCTGGACCTCTTCGAGGGATATGTCTCCTGGTCGCCCGGACCTTTTAACCTGACCCTTGGGAAACAGATCGTGCGATGGGGCAAGACCGATCAAATCAGCCCGGTCGACAACCTCAACCCACAGGATCTGAGACAACTCATTGTCCCCGATTATGAAGACCGCAAGATCCCGGTGCTGATGGCCAGAATGGGCGTGCACTCGGATGGGTTCGGTATTGAGGGCGTCTATATCCCCTTTTTCGAACCTGCCCGAATAGATTATTTTGGCACAGACTGGGCGGTGTTCCGGCACATTAAAGAAGATGCCCAACGCTCCACCCTCGATCCTGCCACCAAGGCCTACATCGATACCAGGCATGTAGATGAAGACCGTCCGAACAGGTCTTTCGGGGATGGTGAATGGGGAATAAGGGTTTCACGGACCATAGGGAACCTGGACATGGCACTCAGCTATCTCTACGCCTGGGAGGACTTACCCTATTATTCGAGTTTTCCCATCAAGAACTTTCAGGTGGCCGAATCAGCTTCGTTCAACGATCTGCAAAACAGCCTTTCAGGTGCAATTCCCAGGGATGAACCCATTGAAGTGATCTACAAGAGATCCGGCATCGCAGGCCTCGAATTTGAGACAACAGCCGGTTCTCTGGGGCTGAGAGGGGAAGCCGCCTACTTTAATGAGCGTTCTTTTCTAAAAAACACGTTTACATCCATGCAAAGCCCGGTCTTCCATTATGTGCTTGGAAGCGACTATTCCGGGCCAAACAACCTCTACCTGAACCTCCAGCTTTCCCACGAAATGATCCTGGATTACGACAGCTCCATTCTCTATTACAAGAGACACAACGTGTTCCTGCTCGGTGAGCTCAGAAAAGGATTTTGGGATGACAATTTTGAGGCCGGTTTGAAATACAGTGTAGCCCTGAGTGAGCACAGCTATTACCTTTGCCCAAACATCATTTTCAAATACATCAACAACCTGGACGTTGCCTTCGGGTACAATCTCCTTCAAGGCGATTCCGACACCTTACTAGGCTATTATGATGATAACGACCAGCTCTATCTTACCATGAAATACCATTTCTGATGGAATCAAATCAACTACCACCCCTAAAAAGGTAGAAATCATGAACAGTTATCTCACCGCAGAGGCGCCGAGGTCGCAGAGAAATGATTTCTTATTTTGCTTTTCGCTGACCCCAGAGCAATTGGCTTTGCATTGCACAGGGCAGGGACGCCGAAAAGCAAAATCCATTCACCTGCGGCAGTTGGGTTTCTTCAGATCGATGCCCTAGTCTATGGTTTATGGAACCGTAAAAAGTCCATCCATGGGCACGATGATGACTTCCAACGAAGTCACTTTATTAAACGCGTTTAAGGAAGCGATCCTGAGAATCTTTTTCAGCATTGGCGTCCATCTCCTCCGGAGTGTTTAGAAAGCGTCTGAAAAAGATTGTCAGGTTCGGTTCCCTTCGTTGCTCATAGGCTGCCGTTTGCGGCATAAGTCAGCTTTTAACGAAGTCATCAATAGTTGCAGAACATGGGTTTTTCAGCCGCAGCTTCAGCTGCCGAGTGATTTTTCATCGCCGCTCTTTTATTCCGCTAGTATTAGCGGGGCTCAGCGGCGATGAAAAAGTCGTTCTCCGCGCCCTCCCTGCCGGGGCGTAGCCTTGTGCGAAGACTGGTGTGCCTCGAGCGAAGCCCCGTTCAAACGGGACAAGCGGGCGGTGATATCTTATTCACGCACTTACCCGCATAGCACGCTTGGACCATCAGCTTAAAGGAGGTGCATACCGAAATGATATGGAATTCTTTCTCATCCAAGAACGGCTTTTTGATACTTCTTGTTGGCACCCTGTTGGCCGGCTTCCTATTCAACGCTACCGCTTATGGTGCCCAAACGTCCGGTGAAACAACTTCCTCTCTTACAGGACGAGACCTGGCCCAGAAGGTATTTGACCGGGACACCGGAAGGGATGCAACAGCCAGGGTTGAAATGGTCCTTCTGAACAAACGGGGGAAAAAGCGGGTGCGCACATTTGACTCGTTTGCCAAACATTATGGCTCCCTGATCCGACAGGTGATACGTTTCACGACCCCTGCCGATATCAAAGGCACCGCATTCCTGTCAGTTGAAAAATCAGGAGGCGGCACCCAGCAGTTCCTGTATTTGCCTGCCCTCAGGAGAGCCAGGAGGATCGTAACCTCGCAAAAATCACACCGGTTTGTCAACAGTGACTTTACCTACGAGGACATGGAAAGACGACCCGTAGATGATTCCCAACATACCATCGCGGGAGAAGAAAAACGCGGGCCCTTGGCGTGTTATGTACTTGAGAGCAGGCCGAAGAAAGGCACTCCCTCCCAGTATTCCCTTGTGAAAAGCTGGATCGCAAAAAAGATCTTTGTGCCCGTGTATATGGAGCTTTTTGACAAGAAAGGCATGCTTGCCAAGAAATACACGGTCCTCAGGCTGGAAAAGAGGCAGGGAATCTGGACGGAGATGCAAACGGCCATGGAAGATCTCACCAGAAAGCATAGCACAGCCCTCAGTGTTGAGACTATATCTTACAATACAGGCCTTGAAGACAGGCTGTTCACGGACCAGGGCCTTGGGAAATGGTGAAGTGGCTGATAGCTGATAGCTGATAGGAGATAGCTCATAGCTCATAGCTGATAGGTGGAAGGTCAAAGGAGAAAGGGATGTGGTCTGGAGGAGGCGGAAGGAGCGGGCTTGGCCCTTGAGGACCGCTTCGCTTGAGGCAAGACAGCTGAGCAGTGATATAGCTGATAGCTATATACAGGAGATAGCGGGTAGCACAAAGATGGCTTGAGGAGGCAAGGACTATCCCTCTTGGACGGACTTCTTACGGTTACATCAAATTTAGGGTCAAGAGGGACAGAAATGTTTTTGTGGGAGCATTATTAATGCCAAATTCCAAAACCCAAATGTCAAATCAATGTCAAAGATCAAATGACCAAATTAAGCGATTTGCGCTCCTATTGTAAGTCCCACAGTCGTCACTGGTTGCTCAGACAAGTAGGGCAGGATATGCCTTGGCATTGGGGCATTTGTGGATCTTATTTGGCATTTGGTCAATTTCGGTCGATTATGTTGACGCATACAATGCATTAATCCTTAAAGAAAAGGGAATAACAGAAGTCTACTCCTATGACCATCACTATGACAAAATTGAAGGGTTAACGAGAGTAGAAACGTAAATATCTAACCGGATTTGTTGTTGATTTATACCTTAACTGATTTTTAACTCAGCA
>CAYOIU010000420.1:0-3509 GCA_964404085.1 uncultured Desulfobacteraceae bacterium
GGCACCTTACTCCGACATGGACGGCTATTTGGGGTTTACGCCTCCTGAAACCCTGGCGCTTCTGTATTGCGAACCGTTAAAACCCAAATCGGCGACCATGCACTTCAAAGTGTTTAGAAAGCGTCTGAAAAAAATTGTCAGGTTCGCTTCCACTTCTTTGCTCATAGGCTGGGCTTGCCGCATAAGTCAGCTGTTATTAAGTGATCAACTTTTGCTCAACTCTCTTTCAGGTTCTTAACCGGGAGCTCGATGATGAAACGGGTCCCTTTGGGCTTGTTATCCTGGACCCTGACAAAGCCATCGTGATCGGAGACAATACTGCTGACAATGGCAAGCCCTAAACCGGTGCCCTGCTTTTTTGTGGAAAAATAGGGTTCAAAGAGGCGTGATTTGTGATCCGGCGAGATGCCCTTTCCATTGTCGGTGACTTCTATTCTGACCATTTGAAGAACCTTGTCGTATGTGAGGATTATGGCAATCTCGCCTTCTCCATCTATGGCAGCGATACTGTTGTCCAGGAGATTGATCATCACCCGCTTCATCTGTTCTCTGTCCAGTTCGAGTATGGGGATTTTATTCCTTTCCTGAAAAACGATCCTGATATTTCTGTGGGCCTCTTTGTAAAGACTCAGCACTTCCCCAATGATGGTGCGTATGTCCCCGGGAACGGGCAGGGAAGCAGGCATCCTCGCAAAATTTGAGAATTCGTTTACGAGGGACTTGAGTTCTTCCACCTGATTGATAATCATTTGTGTACATTCCTGAAATATCCGTCCGTCTTTATTACCCAGCAAGCTGCCGTATCGCTTGTTGAGCCGTTGTGCGGATAATTGTATTGGAGTTAATGGATTCTTTACCTCATGGGCGATGCGCCTGGCGACCTCACGCCAGGCGGCCATCCTTTGGGCCCTCTGAATCTCACTCAAATCTTCAAAGACCGCCACCAGCCCCAGATAGCGCCGGTTGTCATCTCGCAGCACATTCAGTGAAACGAGGAGAGAAAGGGTCTTCTCACTCAGTGCCAACCGAATTTGCTTTTTCAGATAGCCTTTTCGAAACAGCCCCCTGTTGGCGATAAATTTGTTGATGATCTGAATATATTCCTTTGACAGTACCTCCTGGTAGTTCTTGCCCACAATATCCCGTGCACGAATATCCAACATCTGTTCCGCAGATTTGTTTATGGTGAGAATCCTGCCGGACGCATCTGCAGAAACCACGCCTGCACCAACATTCGCCAACACAATTTCCATATAAAGGCGTCTCTGTTCCAATTCTTTGTTGCTTTTCACCAGTTCCAGGTTGGTCTCTTCCAACTTGTCTTTGCTGGTCTTGAGATCCATGGTCATCTTGTTGAACGAATCGACGAGCATGCCGATCTCGTCCTTGGAGTCAATGTCGATGGAAAAATCATAGTCACCTGAAGCGATCCTGTTGGTCCCTTCCGCGAGCTCTTTGATGGGAACAGTTATCCCTTGGGACAGATAAAACCCGAACCAAATGGAAGAAAAAACAATGAGAAGTGTCACAATGGAAAGCGTGATCATGTGGCTGACCTTGATGGGTCTCTTGAGCATTTTGAGCTGGCGGTACTCCTGAAGCCCCCTGGAAATGGCCTTGAGTCGGTTGACGAAAGTGCCGGGAACGAAACGTGACAAGAAAACCAGACCCACAATTGCCTTCGACTCCGTCCTGGAAAATATGGGAACGATGCCGCTCACAAGATCGCCATGCATCGAAGATTGAATGTATTGGGCATCCGTCCCCTTTTCAAAGCTCTTCCGCAATATGTCGTTACCGGGCTCATTGAACAGGCTCAGATCAATCTGGCGATCCTTTGAAATGCTCCTCAATTCCAATTTTCGGGAAAAAACCCTTAAAGAAGCCAGGTGATACTCCTTTCGCTTTTCGTTAAGGAATTTCTCAAGATCATCCTTTTTCGCAACCAGCATGAATCCCTCGTATGTGATGACCCTGCTCACGTTGTTTCCCAGTGAAAAAATCTCATCGGTGATCCTGTTGTAGTAGTTCTGGCCAACCTCGAGCGAATTCTTCAAAGATTGTTCAATCTGCAAGTTGAACCAATATTCAATGGAAGTGGAAATAAACTGCACTGAAACAAAGAACAGTATGATGGTAGGAAGCAGCGAAAGGGTAACAAAACCAAGGACCAGTTTGGTCCTAAGCCTCGCCCCCATGATGTTCTTTTTCCTTTCAAAGAGCAACTTTACGAGATTTCTGACTATGAGAAAAAGGAGAAGCAGGAGCAGGATAACATTGAGATTGATGAGGGCAAAAATGAGTATACTGCTGGAAAATGGAAGCTCAAAGCCCAGGTCAAAGACCTTGGTGCCCAAATAAGTCAGCAAAGACACGACCACCGAAAGGAGGATGATCAGGATCCGCTCCCTTCGTCTCCTCCTCTGGTCTCGTTTTTCTGCTTCCAGGTAGTCCTTCATTTTGCCTTGCAGCCTCGATTACATTGCCGGGAAGTTGATGACTTCGCGGAAAGTCATCATCGTGCCCATGGACGGCTTTTCACCATTCCATCAAAGTTGAAGAGTAAAGACATGTCCGGCCGTTAGTACCGGAATTCGACGGTGTACCAATCCGTCTCAAAATCCCATAAGGAAAGGAAAAACAATACATAATGCAAATGAAACGGCAGCTCTATCTTATCAAGTTGTGCCATCATCTCCATTTTGTATCGAGCATTTCGCTTGAGATTAGTGAGTCTGGTAACTTTCAGCCCCACAATTTCAGACATGAAATGCTTGACCTCTTCAAAATCCTTCAAGGAAATGATCTGCCCGTCTTTTTCCGTCCGGGAAACAAAATATTCCTTCTTCAAATTATCATAGCGGACCGTGTGACTCACCTGAAGGTCAGCAATTTTCTCATCCCAGGCAAAATCTCTTTTTTCAATCAGACGAATAAAAAAATTGAAAGTGGTTGGAATTCCATTCTGGATAGCGTCTATCATCTGGTCGGTAAAGCAATTGTCAACGCTCAGATAAATAAGCAAATCGTCTCTGGTGTTGGTGACAACGATATCTTTGAGGCGGGCGTTCTCGGCGAGTGCCGGTATAGCCGTCGCAAACAGCCACAGAAGAGGCAGAAGCATCAGGAATCTTCTTAGAATTCTTTTATGGAAGTTTACGCTGAACATCAGTCACGGATTAAGGCCCTGAAAGCAGGGGTCACCTGATCCTCGCAGATCCTATGTGAAAAAATCGGTCAATTGAAAAAATAGCAAGCAAGCAAAACTGTTCATGGGGCATGTGACACACTGTTGATGAAACCGTAAAAAGCTGGTTTATGTCCCAAGTCGCAGCCTATTAGGAACGACGTAGAACCGAACCTGACAATCTTTTTCAGATGCTTTCTAAACACTCCGGAGGGGATGGACGGTTATTTGGGGTTTAGCGGTACGCAGTAGTGAGCGCATGGGTTTAGGAGGTTTAAACCCCAAATAGCCGTCCATGTAGAAGTGAGTTGCCAAGTGCACT
>CAYOIU010000421.1:0-3509 GCA_964404085.1 uncultured Desulfobacteraceae bacterium
AAGGTTTGATCTTGTACATCCAGCCCTTGCCGTAGCAGTCGTCATTGATCAGTTCCGGGCTTGTCTCCAGCTCTTCATTGACAGCCACCAGCTCACCATTAACCGGTGCAAAGACCTTTCCGAGCCATTTGCCCGATTCGGCCTTGGCGAATTTCTTGCCCTTCTTCAGTTTCTTGCCCTCATCAGGGAGCTGGATGTAAACGATCTCACCCGCCATGCTCTGGGCGAAATCATCCATTCCCATCACCAGGACATCACCCTCTTCCCGTACCCAGAAATGGTTCTCTTCGTAATAAAGCTCATCCGGCATGTTGTATTGTTCAATCTGCATCGCCTTCCCTCCTTCCTTTCCAGAAATCTATTCCGCCTCGTCCATCAGTTCATTGATGAATTGGGTCGTGTTGTACACCTTGAACTTCTGTTTCCTGAGCTTGGCATTGGACAGGTTGTGCAAACAGGAATTGCATTCCGTGAGCAGGATTTCCGCCCCGGCCTCTTCCACTTCCTCCAACCGCCTCCGGGCCATGGCAATTGAATTCTTGGGATAGGCCCCCCTGACGCCACCGCCCGCCCCACAGCACAGGGCGTTTTCCCTGTTGTGGGACATCTCCACAAAGTTGGGCGCGATCTTGCGGATCGTCTCCCTCGGTTCATCATAGATCCCGCAGTGCCTGCCCAGGTCGCAGGGATCGTGGTAGGTCACCACTTTGTCCGTCTTGACGCTAAAGTCAAAATCCTTCAAAAACTGGCTCACATGGAGGACCTCCACGCCCTTCTCCTTGAACTCCGCATACTGGGTTTTGTTGTTGAAGGTCCTGGCGCAATACGGGCAGCCCGTGATGACCACCCCGGCACCCGTGGCAAGGATTCTGTCCATGTTTGTGCGCGCCAGGTCCTCATTCAGCTCGTACCCCACATCCTCGAGGACTCCACTGCAGCATACCTCGTCGATCAGGGTGTAATCCACTTCCAGACGGTCCAGCAGGTCAAGGGTCTCTTCGGTCGATTCATCTTCCCTGTAGAGGCCCACACACCCCACGAAAAAGACGTATTCCGCCTTTTTGTTGTGATCCCGGTCAAAGTCTTCCGCCTCGTCTTCAGCATAGATATTCGGGTGCTTTTTCAGCACTTCATGCATCCCCTTGAACGCCGGATGGCATGAGCCGATATGCACCATGTCCTTTCGCACCTGTTTGATGATATCAGGGACATTCACCCCTGACGGGCAGTTTTCAAAACAACTGGCACAGGTGGTGCATTGGAAGAGGGTCTCGATCAACTCGTCATTGAGTTCGATATCCCCGTCCATGACCTCCTTGAGCACCAGCATCTTTCCCCGGGCATTCAAAGCAGGTCTGAGGGTGGCACCGTACACCGGGCACACGGCCTGGCAGAACCCGCACCGCGAACACTGGAGGATCTGTTCCCGGTACTTCCGTTCAAAATCGTATTTTGCTTCCATTCTTTTCATTTCTCCTTAAAAAACCATGTCAGCCGCAGACCAGGCTCCGCCAAAGGCTGCGACCCGGCAAACTCCACGCAGACGGACGCAGACGAATAACCGGCCGATTCTCTCATCCTTCCAGGGCCATTTTCCCCGGGTTGAGGATATTGTTCGGGTCAAAAAACTCCTTGATACCTCGCATAACATCCATGGCCACCTCATCGTGTTCCAGGGTCATGTAGGGGGCCTTGGCAAGGCCGATACCGTGCTCACCTGTCAGGGTCCCATGCAGGTCAATGGCCAGATTGAACAGATCCCCACTTGCTGCTTCCATTTTCTTCACCTGCTCTGGATCGTAGCCGTCATAAAGGATCTGGGGATGGAGATTTCCATCTCCCGCGTGGCCGAAGGTGGCGATCTGGATAGCATGTTTCTTGGCGATATCATCAATTCCCTTGAGCAGTTCGGCAATCCTCGACATGGGCACCGTCACGTCTTCCAAAACAAAATGGGTCTTTATGCGGGCCAGGACCGCGTAGGCCGATTTCCTCGCCTGCCACAATCCTTCCGCCTCTTCAAGGTTCTTCGCCTGCTTTATTTCCCTGGGGTTGTTCTTTTCAAAAACTCCGATGACCTTAGCCATCTGGTATTCGGTTTCTTCCCGGGTATAGCCGTCCGTCTCCACCAGCACCATCATGTCCACCTCGGGTAGGGCAAGATCGGTATTCTGGTTGATGGCCAGAATGGTTTCTCTTCCCAGGATCTCCAGAGCGCTCGGAATAATCCCGCTGTGCATCACTGCAGTAAGGGCATGCCCCGCATCTTCCAGGTCGTCAAAGGTGGCCAGGGTGGTACTCGTGGCCTTGGGCTCGGGATTTATCTTGAACGTCATTTCCGTGACAATGCCGAGGGTCCCTTCCGAACCGACGAACAGCCTTGTCAGGTCATACCCGGACACACTTTTCATGGCCCTGGAGCCCGTCTTCATGATTCGGCCGTCCGGCAACACCACCTGGAGTGCCAGGACATAATCGCGCGTAGTCCCGTACTTGGCGCCCTTCAGTCCCCCCGCGTTCGTAGCGACGTTTCCCCCGAGGGTGGAGGCCTTTCCACTTGCGGGATCAGGGGGAAAGAAGAAGCCGTGCGGCGCAAGGGCCTTCTGGAAATCCTGGTACACCACACCGGGCTGGACCACTGCCACGCGATCTTCTATGTTGATTTCAATGATATGATTCATATGGCTGAGATCCAGCACGATCCCCCCCTTGATGGGAACCGCCATGCCGGAAAGACCCGTCCCTGCTCCCCTCGGGACCACTGGAGTCTTTTCCTTGTTTGCCAGCTTTAGGATCTTCGCCACCTGTTCCGAAGAGTCCGGCCAGACCCCGCAGGAGGGCCGATGGCTATGCTCCGACGCGTCGTAAGAATAGGAGACCATGTCGATCATGCTCTCGGTGTAGTTCTCATCACCCACGATATCCATGAGAGCCTGTCTTATCTTTTCATCCATTGCTTTCTCCTAAGAACAGCGTGTTGCATGCTGCACGTCGTTGGTCGTACTTTTTCCACCGACAACAAGCAACAAATATTCAATGACTTCCTTTACTGGCCGCATCCATAATCAGGACCACAGGGGCCAGGATGATGTGCAAGAGCCGGCTGAAGGGCAGATAGGCCACAAAGCCGGCGGCCAGAATGGCATGACCATACCATACGTATCCATAGATGGATGTCAATCCTGACGGGTCCGAAAAGAGCCTGCTGATCCAGTAACCCACAACCGCATACTCCGCATCCCCCGGAAGACCGGTCATGCCCATACGCATGCCTTCCAGCACGAACCCCACGATTACGATGCCTCCGATGAGGCCTAAGGCCAGAGGATCCTGCTTGGGGAGTCCTGAAAGCTGGGTGAATCGCTTCAGGCTACCGCGGACCAGGGCCAGTAAAATGCCCAGCAGGATAAGGACGCCGCTGATATCGAAAAGAAACGCTGTCAGGTAGTGGTTCTTGTCCAGGAGTACCCACACCGTCCCGTTTCCGGGTTTCCAGAGTGATCCCAGGA
>CAYOIU010000422.1:0-3471 GCA_964404085.1 uncultured Desulfobacteraceae bacterium
GACTGTCAGGTTCGGCTCCACTTCGTTCCTCAAAACGCTAGAATATAATGTCGAATGAATCGAATTCGCCCTTCCAGGGTTCACGCTCCTCTCTCAACCGATCCACCCTCGCGCCGGACGGGCCCCGACGGCACCAGGCAACCAGTTTTTGAACCGCCCTTTCCGGTCCCTCCGCAAGGACTTCAACGGCCCCCTCGGGACGGTTTCTCACCCAGCCGGTCACCCCAAGCATACCCGCCTGTCTTCGAGTCGAATCCCTGAACCAAACGCCCTGGACTCTGCCTTCGATGATCAGCCTCACGCGAACAGGTTCCATCCTAACCCCCCAACAGCTTCAGAAATGCCCCCTCATCGAGGATGGTCACCCCGATTTCACGAGCCTTCACCAGTTTCGAACCCGGCTCTTTACCGGCTACAACGTAATCGGTACGCCCGCTCACGGAGCCTGCGACCCTGCCCCCTATTCCGACAATACGGTCCCTTGCCTCGGCCCGCGTCAGGGTCTCAAGAGACCCTGTCAGCACAAAGGTCCTTCCCTCCGCGGGGGAGGACTGGGCCGGCTGCGGGGAGGCCGGCTGGACCCCGGCAGAAATGAGCCGTTCGATGATGCCCCGGTTGGATGCCTCCTCCAGATAGGCAAGGATGCTTTCGGCGATTTCTTTGCCTACACCCTTGATGGACAACAGCTCTTCCTCTGAGGCCTTTATGAAACGGCCCAGGGTCAGGAAATGCCGGGCCAGGAGGAGGGCCACGTGTTCTCCCACGTGGCGAATCCCCAAGGCATAGATGAATCGGGGGAACGTCGTGTCTTTGCTGTTCTCAATGGCCCTCATCAGGTTGTCGGCCGATTTCTGCTCGATCTTGTCCAGCTGGAGCAGGTCTTCAAAGGTGAGCGAATAGAGGTCCGCCTCGTCCCGGATCATCCCCCGATCCATAAGCTGGTCCAGGATCTTCTCCCCAAGCCCATCCACATCCATGGCCCCCTTGGAAACAAAATGGCGCAGGGAGGCCCTCACCTGGGCCGGGCAGGCGGGATTGGGACACCGCACGACCTTCTCACCTTTCGTCTTTTCCACCTTCGTCCCGCACACGGGGCATTCCTCCGGCATGTGAAAGGGGGGTTCCTGACCGGTCCTGCGTGATGCGATGGCCTTCACCACCTCCGGAATCACGTCCCCCGCCCTCTGTACCACCACCCTGTCCCCTTGACGGATGTCTTTTCTGGCGATCTCCTCCTGGTTGTGGAGGGTGGCCCTTCGGACGACCACACCCCCCACCTCCACCGGTTCAAGGTGCGCCACTGGTGTGAGGGCCCCGGTCCTTCCAACCTGCACATCGATCTCTAGGATTCGCGTGGTCTCCTGGGTCGGTTTGAATTTGAAGGCCATGGCCCACCTGGGGCTCCTCGACTTCTCCCCGAGTCGTGCCTGGAGGTCAAGACGATTGACCTTGATGACAGCGCCGTCAATGTCAAAGGGAAACCCCGAACGCGTCTCTTCCAGCCTGTGACAATAGGCGATGACCTCTTCAACGGTGTCACTTATCCGGATATGGGGCCGGTTCACCCGCAGCCCCCAATCCTGGAGGGCCAGCATGAGATCATAGTGCGTACCAAATCTCTCCCCGCTCATCTCCCCTGTGCCGTAGCAGAACATGTTCAGGGGCCGCTTGGCCGTCACCCTGGGGTCTAGCTGTCTCAGTGCCCCCGCGGCCGCGTTTCGGGGATTGGCAAATGGAGCCAAATCGCGTGCCGCTCTCCGGCTGTTCATTGCCTTGAATGCCTCCAGCTCCATGTAGACTTCACCTCTCACCTCCAGGAGATCCGGAACCCGATGCTCACCGCTCTGGGTCTTCAGATCCAGGGGAACGGTCAATATGGTCCGGACATTCAGGGTCACGTCTTCACCCGTATAGCCGTCACCCCGGGTGGAGGCCACGGTCAATCGCCCCTTTTCATAGACCAGTTCGACGGCCAGGCCGTCCATCTTCGGCTCCACGGTGTATTGAACGGGCTCGGATGCACCCAGAAATTTCCTGACCCTCACGTCGAAGTCCCTGATGTCTTTTTCCTCGAAACAGTTCTCAAGGCTCAGCATGGGGAGACGATGCCGGACCTGTCTGAAGGCCTTCTGGGGCTCTGCGCCGACCCGCCGGGTGGGAGAATCAGGGGTGACCAGCTCGGGGTTTTGTTCCTCGAGTGCAAGGAGTCTCTGAAAGAGCCTGTCGTATTCCGCATCCGAAATTTCAGGATCATCGAGGGCATAATACCGGTGATTATGGTACCTGATGCGTTCCCTGAGGGACGCTATTTCCTTTCCCGCTTTATCCATCCCTATTGAATCTCCGCTTGAGGGCCTCAACCAGCCCGAAACACCCCGTCAACATCATGTCTCCAAAAGGCGCGGCCAGGTGCGCACCCAACCCCTTGAACTTTTCGCGGTTGGGCCCAGTTATGCTCATGGGTCTGAACGCGCTTTTTGCCGGCCCTTCGGGAAGGACCAGGCAGCCATGTCCCATCTCATCAAAGATTTCCCTGTTGGTCAGCTCCCCTCTCCTGAACCGCGTTAGATGGTTCATGAGTTTTCGCCCATCCAGCAGGGAGGTGTGATGTTCGTAGACGCCCCAGATCCTCTCACCTTTCACCAGGGCCGCCACGGTGTGTTCGTTGCCCGCATTGATTACCGTAAGGCCATCGTCCAGTCTCTCCGAGACCCAGGGATCCAGCAGGGCACCCAGTATGGCCGAGGCCCCTGTGTCCATGAGCCGGGCACCGGGCACGGCACGAATCACCGCCCTCATGCGGGTCAGATGTTCGGGCGGGATCTCGTAAAGCAGGTCTTCAAGGGGGCTGCCTCCCCTCAAGAGGTCGGCCCACTGTCTGAAACGAAAGGCCCGGTTGCTCTCACGGGGTGAAAACCCGTGATCCTGGACGCAGACGGCCACCAGGCCGGGCATGTCCACGTGGAAGAGATCGAGGGCCTTCCTGATACTCGACATCTCGATGTCGCCCATGGGAAGCTCTTCCAGCGGCTCGACACGAGGCCTTTCATCCACCACCTGCACGCCCATGGCGCGGACCTTTTCAAGATCGTCATTGAGGGTGCGGGCCGCGTCCGGCAGGGCAAATGCCTGGAGTCCCGCTTTCAGATGTTTCCGAATAGAACGACTGCAGGGCCCTCCTCCCATGGTGGTCCCTGAAAAGAAGATATGGTGTCCTCTTTCGGTGGCCTCGTCAATACGGGTCGCCAGGATGGTCGTTGCCGAAGGCAAAATGAGTTTGGGGCAGTTTTGAATGGAGATTCCCGGCCGCCAGGCTAGGATATCCTGGGTCCCGCTTCCCACGTCAATGGCCAGGACACCCGTTTCCAGATCATTCCTCAACTTGCCTTCTCCTTCCAATGAAGTCACTTTATTATACGCGTATGAAGAAGCGAATCTGAGAATCTTTTTCATGTGCTTTCTCATAGTGCA
>CAYOIU010000423.1:0-3468 GCA_964404085.1 uncultured Desulfobacteraceae bacterium
CCCATACCCGGCATGATCATATCCAGGATGACGAGGTCGACGCTATTGTGATGGTTCCTGTAGATATCCAGGGCTTCTTTACCTCCGGAGGCCTGGAGGACTTCATAGCCCAGTTTCTTGAGCATCTCATGGCCGACATCCAGGACGATATCCTCATCGTCCACCAGCAAAACCGTTTCATTCCCTTCTTCTAGGGGTGCAGCAGGTTCCAGTGTCTTTCTCACCCTTTCTTTTGATCCGGGCAGATAGACGGAGAATGTGGTTCCCCGTCCTTTTTCGGAGTCCACGAGGATATATCCGCCGTGCGCCTTGATTATGCCGTAGACCGAGGCCAATCCCAGACCCGTCCCCCTCCCCATCTCCTTGGTGGTGAAGAAGGGATCAAAAATGCGTTCCCGGGTATGTTGATCCATACCGATCCCGGTATCGGTGACCTCGAAGAGGACATAATCGCGCGGTCTTGGAATGAAGGCCTGGCGTCCCATGTTTTCGTGATTCGTATTTGCCGTCCTCAGGAAGAGATCGCCTCCTTCCTGCATGGCATCGGCCGCATTCACGTATAGGTTAAGAAGGACCTGCTCGATCTGTCCCTGGTCCGCCTCGATGGTGAAAAGGTGATCATCAAGGTCCCGGTGAATCCTGATCTCTTTTCTGGCTCGCCCGAAGACGTTTGAACTCTCAATGATGACCTGGTTCAGATCAATGGGTTTGGCCTCGTATTTGCCCTTCCTGGCATATCCAAGGAGTTGAGTGGTCAGTTTTGAGGCTTTGGTAATCTGTTTTTCAATGCTCTTCAGTTTTTCGTAATCGGGGTGGGACGTGTCCATATCGTAGAGGATAAGAGAAACGTTCCCCATCATCCCCATCATGAGATTATTGAAATCATGGGCGATGCCGCCCGCCAGTGTCCCGATGGCCTCCACCTTCTGGGCCTGCAGGAGTTGCGCCTCCGTTTTGATTCGATCTTCTTCCAGCTCTTTGATCTTGGTGATGTCGGTCGCAATCTGCAAACGAACCAAACGGCCGTCCATCCATTTTATGGCACGATCATAGTTGATATACCACTTGCCGGTAATGGGTTTCTTGGTCTCCCAGACATAGACCCCCGTGGGGTTCCCCTCCGAGTCCACCAACCGGTCGTTGGTGCAGTGGGCGCAGGGTCCGGTTTCATCGTGAAAAGCCTTCCAGCAGGGCTGCCCCACCAGATCAGATGCAGAGGCATCCTTCATGTGTTTGTTCATGAAAAGAATTTCGTAGGTGTCCATGTCCGCCACATAGATCGTTGCATCGATCCCGTCCAGGACCTTCAGGAAGGTTTCATGGGAGGCATTGAGTGCGTCTTCGACCCGTTTACGCTCAAGGATGTCTCTATTCAGGTCTTCAACGGTTTGTTTCAGTTTGTCGGTCATGTCGTTGAAGGCGGAGGCAAGGTTTCCGATTTCATCGTGGCTTTTGACAAAAACCTTTTCCCCGAGGGCGCCTTTCCTGATGGCATGGGTCGCCCTGGTCAAGGCGGTGATCGGGGAGAGGACAAAAATCCAGACGATCAGGACAACGATGGAAAAGAGGATGAGGGTTGCCGCTATGGCGCCAATGACGAAATTCCTATGAAATGCCGGCAGCATATGGACAATATCATCATGGGGGACAACAATGGCGTAATCCCAGTCCATCAGATCGAGCCTGGAGGCAAAGAGATAGTACCGTTTCCCCCCGTCTTGGAATTCCCGGATCATGATGCCATCTGCGGAATGATTCCCTTCCACAATTTGAGAGATGACCTTAGTGAGCGGGTTGGCTCCCAGTTCACTGAAGCGGAGCCTCGTTCCCATTTCCGCCGTCTTGCGGAGCCTGTCAAGATAGCGAGGGTGAACCACGATGTTTTTCTGTCCGTCGAATATGAACCCGTATCCATTTCTGTAGAATCGCTTGTTCAAAACATCCTTGTACAATGAGTCCAGGATATAGTCGTGACCAACGATGCCCAGAAAATCGTCATGGACATAAACGGGGGTGATGAGGCTGACCATCCAGTGTTTCCAGATGGAATCATAGTAGGGCGCCGTCCACCTGGCCTTTCGATCCGGGCTGTGCTGCGGGTCCGCGATGTAGTAAAAGCTGTCTTTGGTGAAATCATGATCGGGTTCTATTTCAAGTGCCCAGTCTTTCTCATAGATACGAATCAACTGGTGCTTGGTAATGAGGTACATGTTGAAAAAAAGGGTCTTCATTCCCCTGGCGTAATCGTCAAACCGCTCGGCGGTTGCGATGATGATCTTCTTGATTTCGTAATTCATTTCAGAGCGATTGGAGAGAAAGACCCCTGAAATGTCCTTGTCATGAAAGGCGTTGAGATTGGTCCGGAGTGCCCCGTTGATCGTTTGATAGTTGCTATCAAAGGTCGCGAGCTCTCTCATGGAAGGCTCGTGGTTCAGCCATTGGGCAACGGCCCCGGCAGACCTCCGCCCAAGGGTTTGCAGCCTCCTGAAAAGCACCTCGATATCACTCACCTGATCCCTTGTCAGGACGCTGACGGAATTCTCCATATTCTCGACGATCTGTTGTTCAAGAACCCGATTTGTGATGACGCCGATCAATACAAAGAAACCCAAAAAGACCACGGCAAAAATGCACATGAGCTTCTGTACAAGGTTGAGTCTTATACCTATTTTGTAGGGTTTTTTACGGCTTTTCATGTGGCAATACCTTACAGGCAGATAGGCGGTTTCACCGTTAACTACATCATCTCTGCCATTCAATGCAACCAGTAATATTTTGGTGATCTCCCATCAATCAACCTCAAGGAGCGGTTTTTCTTGATGGTCGGATTTGATCTCAATAGCTCCATCGAAGATACTCCATAATGTTCAATCGGCAGGTTGTCACGGGACCTGTACTTTTTTTTGCCGGACCGCCATTTTTGGAAACGGTCTTTTCTTCTTCGCAGCCTGAAAGATCCATTAAGGTCTTGTCAAAAAGTGAAAAATGCGTAAAATGTATAGGATCTCATGAGAAAAGGGGGAGACGATAATATGCAAAAGAGATTCAGTCAATTGATAACACTGTTCTTTATCCTAGTGCTCTTGGGCTGTGCCCAGACCCAGGAGGCGGCCAGGACAAAAACAGGGCAGGGCGCCGCCATCGGTGCGGCGGCCGGAGCGCTGGCCGGGGCGGTCATCGGACATCAGTCGGGTCACCGTGGAACGGGAGCTGTGATAGGGGGCCTTGCCGGGGCCGCGGTCGGCGGCGGCATCGGGTACAAGTTGGACCAGCGTGCGAAGGAATTGGCGCGGATAAAGGAAGCCGAAGTGAGGCGGGAACAGGACAGGTTGATTGTAACCATGGCGGAGGCCGTGCTATTTGACGTGAATTCGGCGGCCTTGAAACCGGGGGCCAAGGAGAATCTGGTGCAAATGGCCAATGTGATGGTGCGATACCCCGATGACGATATCCTGGTGAAGGGTCACA
>CAYOIU010000424.1:0-3457 GCA_964404085.1 uncultured Desulfobacteraceae bacterium
ATTATTTACCGGCGGAGGTACAATTTTGTTGGAAAGCCCCATGAATTGTGGTATTAGCCATTCTTCATTTACTTCGACCATTCAACAGGAATCCCATGACAGACAATCACAACATACACCACCTCCACTTTGAGAACAAAGGAATTACCCTCATCGGCACTGCCCATGTATCACAGGAAAGTGTCGATCTTGTCAAGCAGGTCATCGAGGAAGAGAAGCCTGAGACGGTTTGTGTTGAGCTGTGCCCGTCCCGTTATCAGTCCCTTACCCAGAAGAAGCTCTGGCAGGACACAAACCTGATCAAGGTGATCCGGGAGAAGAAGTCCTTTCTCCTGCTCGCCAACCTCATGCTGGCCTCGTTCCAGAAGAAGATCGGGAAGAAGCTTGGCATCAAGCCCGGGCAGGAGATCCTCCAGGCCATTGAATCGGCGGAAGCAGCAGGCGCCCAGGTCCATCTTGCCGACCGGGACATCCGAACCACCCTGGCCAGGACCTGGCACCTGATGGGGTTCTGGAAAAAGATCAAATTGATGGCCCAGTTCATGATGTCCCTCGGGAATGTCGATGAAATCACCGAGGAAGAAATCGAGAAAATGAAGAACAAGGACGTCCTCGAAAGCCTCCTCTCAGAGATCGAACAAACCCTTCCCGAAGTCCGGAATGTCCTCATCGACGAACGGGACCAATACCTTGCCGAGAAGATCCGGACGGCACCCGGCAACCGGATCGTGGCGGTTGTGGGTGCCGGGCATGTGCCGGGCATCCTGCGTTACTGGGAGCAATCCGTGGACTTGGCAGGCCTGGACGAGATGCCGCCCAAAGGGCACCTTTTTCGTGTCCTCAAGTGGATCATCCCTGCTGCAGTGATCGGCATCATCGCGGTGGGTTTTTATACGGCGGGCGCGGCCGGGGGAACCCATATGATCAAGTGGTGGGTCCTGGCCAATGCCGCCCTGGCCGGCCTGGGGGCGGCCCTGGCACTGGCGCACCCCCTGACCATCCTCTCCGCGATCGTCGCGGCGCCGCTCACCTCCCTCAATCCCATGATAGCCGCCGGCTGGGTCTCCGGCCTAGTGGAGGCCTTTATCGGCAGGCCCAAGGTCAAGGATTTTGAGGCGCTTCCTGAAGATATTGTGTCCGTGAGGGGTTTCTGGAGGAACAAGATCACCCGGATCCTGCTGGTGGTAGTGTTGACGAACCTGGGGAGTTCCCTGGGGACCTTCGTGGCGATCCCGCTGATGGCCAAGGTCTTGACCTAAGACAGTTTGTCAGGTCATTTTCTTTCGATAGGATTGACAGGATCTTGGGGATTAGTTCTTGTCGGATTTCTCACCACAGAGGCACGGAGAACACAGAGACATACCTTTTCACTTGCCGGGAGATACCGGCAAGTGAAAAAATCGTGGCTTATTTTTTTGCCCATCGCCGTTTCCCGATGGGCAAAAACAAGAATCCTCTGTGTCCTCTGTGTCTCCGTGGTGAAATAATCAATAGCATTATTTCTTGATCTTGTTCTTTCTGTACTGGAAATAGGCGTCTCTTAGGGCCACATAGGGATCGAGGGCCGACTTTTTGAGAGACTCGTAATCTCCCAGACTCAGGGAAGTTCTGTTCACCCTGTCACCACCCTTTACGGCTATGTTTTCCCATCGCTTAGGAACCAGGTAGTTCAGGGGATCCGCGAACCAATCTCCCACCATTCCAAATGTATCCCGAACGCTTGAAGGTCCAAAAATGGGCCAATTGATGAAGAGCCCCGGACCGGCACCGAAAAAGCCAAGGGTCTGCCCGAAGTCCTCGTCCTGTCCTTCGAGATGCATGCCCGATGTGGCCACGTCCGCCAGGCCCAGGAACCCGGCGGTGGAGTTCACGAAGAACCGGAGCACTTCCCTCCCAAAACCTCTGAATTTGCCTTGCAGGAGACAATTGGCCGCCCGGATAGGCGTGGCCAGGTTGGTGAAGACGTTGCGTACACTCACCCTGAGCGGCTCCGGCACCACGAACCTGTAACCCCTGGCCACCGGCTTCAGGACCCAGAAATAGAGTTTGTCATTGAACTTAAAAAATGCCCGGTTGAGAGGTTCAAGCGGGTCGGCAATGGACTCCTGCACCGCATCTTCACCCCACTCTTCGGGCTCCTCAATGACTTTTTCATCTTCATCAAAAACACCCGACGCATCAACAAGTTGTGCGGCAGATTCGAGCCAGGGCGCCACGGCTTGACGCTCGTCGGAGATGTTGAAGTCGGTCACCCGGTGAGGCAGAGGACTTGTGAAGGCCTGCGGCGCGGTATCCGGCAGCAGATCGAGCCGGTTCCCGAGGCGCATGGCTACGGCCAGACGGTAGGGGTGTGCCTTCCTGGAATGGTAAAGGGCAATACGGTCCAGTTCTTGTTCAGGATCCGTCTCCTGAACCAGTGGCAACTTGGCGAGATTTTGGCTACCAGCACCAAGACCGGGCTCAAGTGTGATTATGACCGGTGCTAATTTCGGCACATGGGTCGGCTCTACGGCCGCCTGTGCAAAGGGCAGAGACAAAAGGCCGTACAGAACAAGGCAAAGTGCTGCTAAGGTCCTCCAACGCGTTGAATTCATGCTATTCTCCCGCTTCATCTCATTCATACTGAAACAGATTCTTCACCACAGAGGCACTGAGCACACAGAGTTTACTTCTTTTGTCCGATCGCGAGAACCCGATCGGACAAAAAGTGACTGTTTCCCAAAGGCCAGTGTGAACTCATTCCCGTATATTGAGTTCTTCCTGATGGATTTCTGTGGAACTCCGAGTCAAGAAGCGAAAAACAACACCACCCCGTTTCCCTGTCAACCCATTAGGGGGCCCTGAACCTTTTTCTTCAGCTTTTTCATGAGGTCTTCAAAGGAAGAATTCACAATGATGCTGTTGAACTGGTTGCGATAGTTGTTGATCAGACTGACACCCTCAATGGAAAGATCGTAGACCAGCCAGCCGCGATCCTTTTCTTTCTTCAAACGGTAAAGGACAGGGATCTTTTTTTGCTGTTTGGTCATGACATTGACTTTGACCAGGGCATAATTTCCCTCTATTTTCTCCCCTTCGTAGATGACCTCTTCCCCGGAATAGCCTTCCACCCTGTCAATGTAAGTTTGCTCCAGGAGGTCTTCAAACAGTTCCATAAATTCCTGTTTTTCCTTGGGAGTTCTTTTTTTCCAATGCCTGGCAAGGGTTCTCCTTGACATCTCTTCCCTGTTGAATATCTCATCCACTGCGGCGCGGATCAGCCTGTTTCTCTCTCCCCTTTTTTCAGGCCCTTTATATTCCGGTTTGCCGATAATGGCAATGATCTTATCCGCGGTCCGCTTGATCACATCCGTGGGTTCCCCTGCACCTGCAGACAATACAGACCCGAGGGTGACGGCAACAAAAAGCAGGCATGGCCACAGGATTTTTCTAAACATTGCTTTTTCCTCCAGAAAAT
>CAYOIU010000425.1:0-3447 GCA_964404085.1 uncultured Desulfobacteraceae bacterium
CATCATTCAACAGCACTCCGGTGACTTTCCTGTCTCCAAGTATTTCCCTGACCCCATGCCCGGCCTTTATGTGTATGCCCCTGGATTCAAGAATTTCCTCAGCCTTCAATGCCAACTCATCGTCAAAAGCAAGCTCGAGTATGTGAGGCAATATCTCGACTATAGTGACGTCTTTACCGAGCTTATTTATCTCATCCGCCAGCTCGACGCCGATAAAACCTCCCCCAATGGCAACAACCTTATTGCAATCTCCAAGCTTCGCCTTTATCTCGTCTATCTTTTTCTTATCCTTGGGTATCGTAAACACATTCTCCAGATCAGCCCCTTTGAGCCATTTGGGAACAACAGGACTGGAACCAAGGGCCAGTACAAGCTTTTCAAACCCAATTTCTGTGCCGTCAGAAGTTTTACAGACCTTATTTTCCTGGTCTATAGAAACCACTTCGTCGACCTTGAGCCGCACATCTTTGCCGGTCAAGGCTGCATCAGGGATGATGTCCTGTCCACTGTTATCCAATGATCCGAAGATGTACGGGATTCCACAGGGGACAATCACTTGTTCTTCCCTTCGGATAACCAGAAAATCCTTGTCCGGATAAAATGATTTGCCTGTTGTCGCCGCGACAATACCGGCGGCGCTTCCACCAATAACCAAGACATCTGTTTTTTCCATTATTCTTCTCCTTTCATGTTCCTAACGCTGTTTTGAAAAATGACCATGGGAGTTCTCATTTTCATAAGGAATGCATCCCCCGTTTCTCTTACAATTGATCTTCTGAAAGGGCCTTTTATTAACCCTGTTCGTGCATGCTGAGTACCGGCACAGGGCTCCGGCGGAACACTTTTTCAGCGCTTGAACCCAATCGGACATCCGGAAAATTCGTGCGGTCCGTGAGCCTGGTACCCTGATTCATCAAAAAGCAAAGCTCATGCCATATTTAGTGAGGATGCTATATTTAGACAAATAATTGAAAATACGTAAAAAATGATAGGATGGAACTTTGAATGTTTGAAGGCAGGATGTCGGGTTCCTTTACATTGTGTAAAGAGATGCCCGTCTTGGCTTGAGGGACGTGAGGCCTTGGGGTGGGGGAGGATGGCTGGATCTATTTCCTATAGGCTGAATCGTGATCAGGGTGAAGGAAAATGAAACGCAAGTAGTCTCCTTCCATGGAGAGAATCGCCCTGGAAGAGCGGGTGATTCGTATGGAATAAATGGGGAGACCTTTTCTGGTTTTCATGTTCTTCAATTTTTCCAGGTTCAGTCCCGCGGAACGTCTGAATTGATCGAAATCCATCTTGGACAAAATCTTAAGCGTTTTGATGAAGGCAAAGAGTTCATTTCGTTCCAGCTTGTAGAGGTCCTTTTGAAAATCCGGAAAGTTCAGGTCAATTTTCAAGATTCTTCTCCAGCAGAGAGATGTCGGTTTCTTTTGCCTTATGTTTTGCTTCCCAGAGATCGAATGCTTTCAACCGGTCTTGAAAGGCGTTGCTTCTAAGAAGGTCCATTTCAAATTTACTAATTATCTCTACCGGTTTCAAGATAACTGTCCCATCCGGGTACTCATCAATCTCAACCTTTTTGCCGGCGTACTTTTTGCCGATGGATATTTGCCCTTGTCCATTAACTTGCTTAATATTCAGCATGACCATAGATTATCTCCTCCCTGTCAAAAGATGTTTTATTACTATATTATTTTAATAATATTGTAAAGTAAAAACAGGGGTTCTGTCCGACAACGACGGCGGCACGGCTTCCAGCCCTCTTATGTTCCGGTGAAGATGTCCTATTCCTCTGTGACAGAGGTTTCCAGTTTGAGATGATACTTATCTATCTTGGCGTGCAGGGTTGGACGGGAAAGACCAAGTAGGTTGGCGGCCTGTGATCGGTTTCCGGCAGTCATGTTCAGTGCCTCTGCTATGAGAATCCCGGAAAAACGGTCGACGCAGGTTTCAAAGAGGTGTTCCCCAGAGTGCTCGGTCAAAGTATGTCGTGCCCATTTTCGTATGGCTTCATCCCCTTTTCCTGCCATTTTAGCCTTGCCTGTTTCCTTGTCGCTGAAGGCAAAAGCAACATCTTCGCTGGTTATGGGCACACCGCGGTTGAAGATCAATGTCTTCTGAAGGGTATTGGCCAGTTCACGGATGTTGCCGGGCCAGGTATGGTTTGAAAGCATGGCTTTTGCATCTTTAGTGAGCCCGGGATTCACCGAGTCTCCATCCCGGGCGAAGAGCGCCAGAAAATAATCGGCGAGAAGGGGAATGTCTTCTTTGCGCTCGCGAAGCGGCGGCAATGTTATGGTGACCACCTTGAGTCGGTAGTAGAGGTCTTTCCTAAAACCTCTCTCGGCTATGGCTGCTTTTAGATCCTTATTGGTGGCGGCGATGATTCTCACATCCACAGGGATGGTTCCGCGTCCACCAAGCCGTTCGATACTCTTTTCCTGGAGCAGGCGCAGGATTTTCGCCTGGATACTGAGAGGCATGTCTCCTATTTCATCCAGAAAGATTGTCCCCCTGTTGGCCTGCTCTATTTTGCCGACACGGCGATGTGATGCCCCGGTAAAGGCACCTTTTTCGTAACCGAACAGCTCACTTTCAAGAAGGGTCTCGGGGATGGCCACGCAGTTGATCACCAGAAAAGGCATGTTGGATCGGTTGCTGTACTGGTAGATTGCTCTTGCCACCAGTTCCTTACCTGTACCGGATTCTCCGCGAATCAGAACTGTCGCATCGGTGGGGGCCACACGGCCGATGGCCTTGTAGACTTCCTGCATCAGCTTGCTTTTCCCGATAATGGCATCACGTGAGGCATGATCCGGTGAGACGTCCATATCAACGGGGGACCGCATAAAACGCCCTGCTTTGAGGGCCTCTTTTATGACAAGCAGCATATCAGGGATTTCAAAAGGCTTCAGGATATAATCAAACGCCCCCAGCTTGGTGGCCTCGATAGCCGTTTCTGTCGTGCCGAAAGCGGTCATGATAATCACGGGAAGCTTGGGCTCGATCCGGTGGATCGCCTTGAAGGTCTCCAAGCCGTTCATTCCCGGGAGCCGCATATCCAGGATGACCAGATCAGGGACATGGGATGTGACCATCTTGAGGCCTGCTTCCCCGGAAGCAGCACTCATTGCATTGTAGTCTTCGTCAGCAAGGAGTTTCTCAAAACTTTTCCGTAACTGATCGTCGTCATCAATGATCAGGATCGTGCTCATCAAGAGACTCCTTTTGGGTTGTTATGGGGAGCATGATAATAAAAGACGCTCCTTTTGATTCCTCGGACTCGACTCTAACGCTCCCCCCGTGTTCCTCAATGATCCTGGCTACAATGCTGAGGCCAAGACCGCTGCCTTCTTCTTTGGTAGTGAAAAACGGTTCAAAAATCTTTTGCTGAATACGCTTGGAAATCCCGGGACCATTATCTGTGATACGGATGACGGCCAT
>CAYOIU010000426.1:0-3422 GCA_964404085.1 uncultured Desulfobacteraceae bacterium
GGGCGTCCATCTCCTCAAAAGTGTTTAGAAAGCGTCTGAAAAAGAGTGTCAGGTTCGGCTCCACTTCGTTGCTCATAGGCTGTCGCTTGCGGCATAAACCAGCTTTTTACTAAGTCATCAAACTTAAAACCAAATAACAATAAGGAGGTCGAAATGTCGGAACAAATACCAACTCAAACCCGTGTGGTCATCATCGGCGGAGGGATTGTGGGATGCAGCGTCGCCTACCATCTCTGCAAGATCGGCTGGAAGGACGTGCTGCTGCTGGAGAGAAAGACCGTCTCTTCGGGCACCTCTTGGGCTGCCGCAGGTCTGCTGGGGCAACTCTGGTCAACAAGCGCCCTGACCAAACTTGCGTCATACGGCGCAGATCTTTATTCCAGGCTGGAAGAGGAGACCGGTCAACCTACCGGATACAAACGCCCCGGTTCCATCAGGGTGGCGAAGACAGAGGCAAGAAGGAGTGAATTCAACCGCTCCATGGCCATGGCCAAGTCTTTTGGGATTGAGATGTATGAGATCAGCCTTGATGAGGCCAAGAAGAGGTTCCCGGTCATGCAGACCGACGACCTCGTGGCGGCCTGGTTTCAGCCTAATGACGGGTTTACAAATCCTGAAGACACCACGCAAGCCCTTGCAAAAGGCGCCCGCACGGGCGGAGCCAGGATTGTTGAGGGCGTAAAAGTAACTGGTATTAAAGTCGAAAAAGGCGCGGTTACAGGGGTCCATACCGATCAAGGCGATATTTCATGTGAATATCTCGTCAATTGTGGCGGAATGTGGGCCAGAGAGATTGGAAAAATGGTGGGGGTCAGTATCCCCCTGTTGGCGGCTGAACACATGCATGTGGCAACCAAGCCCATAGAAGGGGTTCTCAAAGATATGCCCTATCTGCGGGATATGGATGGCTATATCTACATCAGGGAAGAGATGGGCGGTCTCCTCATGGGTGGCTTTGAGCCTCTGGCAAAGCCCTGGGGAATGAAAGGGATCCCTGAGAATTTTGCCTATACGCAGCTCCAGGAAGATTGGGACCAGATGGAGCTTTTTTTGGAAAAGGCCATTGAACGCGTTCCCGCCTTTGAAAACGCCGAGATCACCAGCCTCACCACAGTCCCTGAGAGCTTCACCCCCGACACCTCCTATATGCTGGGAGAGGCCCCCGGCCTGAAGAACTTCTTTGTGGCCGCCGGCATGAACTCTGTGGGTATTACCAGCGCCGGTGGTGCCGGTAAGGCGCTTGCCCAGTGGATTGACCAAGGGTATCCTGAAGAGGATTTGTGGTCGGTGGACATCAGGCGTTTTGGAAAGTGGCAGGTCAACAAACAATATCTCCACGATCGCATCAAGGAAGCCGTCGGGGTCCTCTACGCCGACCACTGGCCTTTCCGTCTGCCCGAAACCGCCAGATATGTCAAATGTAGCGCCTTTCATGACCGGTTGGCGGACCGGGGGGCGTGCTTCGGGGTGGTGGCAGGCTGGGAACGTGCCAACTGGTTCGCTCCTGAAGGGGTCAAACCGGAATACGAGTATAACTGGAGCCGTCAGAATTGGTTCAAATATTCTGCTCAAGAGCATATGGCCGTTCGCGAAAACGTGGGCATCTACGACCTGAGTTCCATGGCCAACTTTCTCGTGCAAGGGGCTGATGCCATGACCGAACTCCAGCATATCTGCGCCAACAACGTGGATGTCCCTGTGGGGAAAGTGGTCTATACCCAGCTCTTGGATGAGAGGGGGGGGATTGAAGCGGACCTGACCGTGACCCGATTGGCCCAGGACAAGTATTTTATCGTCACACCGGGTGCCACGGCGACGCGGGATTTTGACTGGATTGAAAGACATATCCGAGACCGTGCCCATTGTGTCCTCACCGATGTCACGTCATCTTACAGCATGCTCGGTGTCATGGGACCCAAGTCCAGGGAGCTGCTCTCCAAGGTAACGGATGCAGACCTCTCCAATGTGGGTTTCCCCTTTGCCACCGCGCAGGAGATCGACGTGGCCTATGCCAGGCCTCTTGTAATGAGGATGTCTTTCGTGGGGGAATTGGGCTGGGAACTTTACATCCCCACGGAGTTTTCCCTCAACGTATTTGACGCCCTCATGGCTGAAGCCGCTGAATTCAATGCATCGCTTGTTGGGCTCCACGCCGTTGACTCGCTTCGCTTGGAAAAAGGCTATAAACACTGGGGTTCGGACATTGGGCCGGATGATACCCCGCTGGAGGCAGGCCTGGGTCTCTTCGTGGACCTGAACAAGGAAGACTTCATAGGCAAGGATGCACTGGTTAAACAAAAGGCGGAAGGGTTGAAACGGAAACTGGTCATCTTCACCATCGAAGATTCGGAACCATTGATCTACCATGATGAACCCATCTTCAGGGACGGCGAGTTGATCAGTGAAAATACCCATGGTTCCTATGCCCACACGCAAAACAGCTCTATTGGCATGTGCTACCTGAAAAACCCTGACGGTATTACGGACGAGTGGATCAAGGCTGGAAAATATGAAATCGATGTGGAAGGGAAGCGATTCCCCATCAAGATACACCTCCAGCCTCCTTATGATCCCAGAAGTGAGAATGTGAGAATGTAGGGTTTACAAACAGAAGAAAGGAGGGAGAGTAATGAAGCGAAGATTCAAGGCCGGGAAAAGTCGGTCTTCAGGCTTCAGTCTGAACGTCTTGACCGACGACGAGGCCCATGAAATCCACCTGGCCACCCTGGAAGTGCTGAAAGACACGGGTGTTTTCGTGGAGAGCGACGAGGCCATGGAAATCTTTGACGGGGGCGGCTGTCAGGTGGATCGTAAGAGCAAGACGATCAAATTCCCGGGCTGGGTTGTGGAAGACGCCATCCGTTCCGCCCCTGCTACGGTCATTGCCTATGGGAGGAGGCCGGAAGACGATGTGGTGCTGGAAGACAACCGGGTCACCTTTACCAACTTCGGCGAAGGGATCCAGTTTGTGGACCCCTATACCGGGGTGCACAGGGACACCACCAAGGCCGACATAGAAAAGGCGGCCCGTCTCATCGACTACCTGGAGAATGTGGAAACCTATGAGCGGGCCATGTGCTCCCACGACAAGCCTCCCCAGGTGCAGGCCCTGCACAATGCCGAGGCCTCCCTGACCAACACGGTCAAACACCACTGGCTGGGGCCGGTGGATCGTTTCCAGTCAAGGAAGATTGTCGAGATGTTGGCCGCTATCGTCGGAGGCAAGGACAAGCTCCGAGAGAGGCCGTTGATGACCTTTGTGACCTGTCCCATCAGCCCTCTCAAGCTTGTTGCACACCACTGTGACATCATCATGGAGGCTGCCATGAATGGCTTGCCCGTTAATGTTGTGGGCATGGCCATGTCCGGAGGATCGGGCCCCGTCCATCTGGCAGGGACCCTGGTTGTTCAGAATTGCGAGA
>CAYOIU010000427.1:0-3414 GCA_964404085.1 uncultured Desulfobacteraceae bacterium
CTAACGGCCCCAAAAAACACTAATATAGCAACTGAAGATTGTGCTGTCAAAATATTTTTTCACCGATATTTTTTCCAAAACAATGCCTTTATTGTTGCCCGCCTTTCTGCTAGAATCACCCGAAAATTATCGCTACTTCCTGCCGCAGTTGCATAAACTCTTTGGTAAGAGGTAATTTCCATCCTAACGGTTGCATGCAAGTGGACCTAAAGCACATTTGGAGCACCCATGACATGTTGAATTTATTTGGTGAAAAAAAAGCATGGATCTTCATTACCGGCCTGGAGATAATGCTTTTATCGATCATTCTCGTCCTGCCCTCACGTGCCGTTGCTGAACCGAACTTCTCACCACTGATCGAAGCCGTTTTTGCCTTTAATAAGAAAGCCGTTGAATCCAGCCTTGCAGACGGATCGTACAGGGGAGAGGAGGGGTTTCTCCGGATCCCCGCGGAGGTGGCCCAATCTCTTGGCATGAAGGTCTACATAGATGAAGACTACCTGAAATCGCTGGATCTCTATGAACAGGCGGAAGCATTTTTCGAAGATGCCGTTGACGGCCTCTATACACGTGCTCAAGAAGAAACAGAGGGTGAACATGAGGCAAAGGTATCACGCTCCGCCTGCCTCTACCAGAAGACGATGCGGTCTGCCGATGAATTGCTTAAAGGCTACCGTGCGAACCTGATGAACAACAAGGATGATCGCTTCGACAAGTCAAAATCTTCGGCTCTCCTCCAGGATCTCATCAAGAAGGCCTTGAAAAAGCACGGACGGAATTTGCGGGACGCCCTCGGCTGGGTCTACAATCGATGCCAGGGAATCGAACCTCTTGATGGATATCCCCTTACGCCTGAAAATGTGAGGTTCGTCAACCATGTTTTCAATTATTATGTCCAAAAGGCAAGGCCCGAAGACCTGAGAGCCTTCGATCTGGACAAATTGGGGGGCACGGGTTTTGAGAGAGAGCCGGTGGTCTTGAAAGATTTCCTCGGCAAAACGGAATTACGCTATTTCTCTTTCCTCGAGCCAGCCCTGAAACGCTATGGCGGGGGAAAATATGTGGGTGAAACCCTGCTTTTCCTTGCCCTGATGAGGCAGGAATCACGTTTCGACCCAAAGGCCGTTTCCTATGTTGGTGCGGCAGGCATTACGCAGATCATGCCGAGTACAGGAAAGCTGCTTGGCATGACCACGATTTTCAGCCCTTCTTATTTCGGTGACGCCAGAGAATTCATGTTGAAAGAGCGACGGCTGAAGGCAAAGGCCATGCAACTGATCAGTAAGCCTGAAGAATATTGCGTGGAAAACGATGCCCAGAGAGCTCGTCGGATCATGCAGGAGGCCCTATCATTCAAAGAAAAGCGGGTCGGCCTTTATAGAAGGTACAAACGCGAACTCCTTAAAGAGGCCCGGGATGACCGCCTCGATCCCCAAAAGGCCATCGAGGGTGGGTACAGGTTGTTTGCCGAGTTGTTGAACCGGCAGAAAGGGGATATAAGTCTGGCCCTTGCCGCCTACAATGCCGGTTCACGAGCCGTCAAGAAATACAATGGACTTCCGCCCTATCCTGAGACCGTGTCCTATCGGAACAGGGTGCTGCGCTATTACCGGGAATATCTGGACAGGGCAGGCTTCCGTGGCGCAGGTTTGCAAAAAGGGGGGTGAACCTTACTTTTTTCGATGAAATTCCTCCATCCATCTCAACCAGACCCTTTTTCTCTCCTGAAATTTGAAAAGGACCCGGTCCAATTGATTTGAGAGTTCCAGGGAATGGGGCCTCCTCCGGGAAAAGGCCAGGAGTCGCCTTTCAAAACGCTGCCAATCCGGCAATACGTGGATTTCACCGTGGCGGTATTTGTCAAATTGCGCGTGCATATGGTCGATCCTCCTCTCAAACAGGAGAATCGCCTCCATGAGTCTGGCCTGTTCACTGGTCAATGCCATCGCTGCAATCTCACCTCATCAATATCATTTGGACATTAATAACGCACTTGCGGAAAATATCAAACCAGTTTTTTCCTTGCCGAGAGGGTTCGATAGGCGCCAAAGGTTCTTGACTTTTTGCACCGTTCACTATTACCCTGATCCACCATCAAGCGCAAATCAGAAGGTGGATTTGGATATTTTAGCAAGGGTTTTTTTCGATTGCCCATTTATTAGGGAACAGGGCATAATTGGGAGTGTGAAGGGAGGGTGAAGCATGACTTCTACCATCATGAGGGAAAGCCATTTTCCGGAATTGTCTCTGTTAAAGAGAGGAAAAGTCCGTGATATCTATGAAGTCGATGAAAAACTGTTGATTGTCGCCAGTGACCGCATCTCTGCTTTTGATGTCATTATGGATGATCCGATCCCGGACAAGGGAAAAGTCCTGACCCAGATCTCCCTCTTCTGGTTTAAGAAGCTTGAATCGGTTATCGAAAATCATCTGGTCAGCACGGATCCTGCCCGTTACCCGGAGCCGTGCAGCAAATATTCTAGTGAGCTTGAAGCAAGAAGCATGCTGGTCAGGAAAGCAAGCCCCCTGCCGGTGGAATGTATTGTGAGGGGCTACCTGTCCGGTTCAGGGTGGAATGAATACCGCTCTCAAGGCAAAATTTGCGGTGTACCTCTGCCCGAAGGATTGAAGGAATCCGATCAACTGCCTGAACCCATATTCACCCCCTCCACAAAGGCCGAAGACGGTATGCATGACGTGAATATATCCTACGAGGAGACCGTTGACCTGCTCGGGGAAGAAATGGCTGACGCGGTTCGCAGCCTCAGCCTGCGGATCTACGATTTCGGCCGAACGTTTGCAGCCCAAAAAGGCATCATTATAGCCGACACCAAGTTTGAGTTCGGGGTACTGGACGATCGGCTGATACTGATTGACGAGGTCATGACGCCTGATTCTTCCCGTTTTTGGCCCATGGACGACTATCAGCCGGGAAGGGCCCAGCGGAGCTTTGACAAGCAGTTCCTGAGGGACTACCTGCTGGGGTTGGACTGGCCGAAATCCCCGCCGCCGCCGAAGCTGCCTGCCGAAATCATTCAAAAGACCCGTGACAAGTATGTGGAGGCGCTTGAGCGACTCACCGGGTCAACCCTTTAGCGCCAGTTTCAAAACGCCCCCTTTTGCCCGATCTCTGCGTCAGACTCGAATTTTAATCCTCGAAATATTGGATATATATTCCTGTGGTTAAAATTCTCGTCTTTCTTGACCTTGATCAAAATTGAGCCTTTTGAAACTGGCTCAAAGGGTCTGATGAATGCATTTCGTGAAGAGTCCTTGGCCGTGCATCCCTCTTCAAACCAGGCACGGCACATCCGCACCACCGGGAGATCAGAGATAGATTCCGTCACGACACAAACTTTCTTACTTACCGCTGCTTCCTCCCGGACCTGACGGGGTTCATAAGCGTCTGTCACG
>CAYOIU010000428.1:0-3404 GCA_964404085.1 uncultured Desulfobacteraceae bacterium
TTCAGCACCTACGCAACCTGGTGGATTCGACAGGCCATTACGAGGGCCATTGCCGATCAGGCGCGAACGATTCGTATTCCCGTTCACATGATAGAGACCATTAACAAGCTTATCCGGACTTCACGGTATCTGGTCCAGGAACATGGACGCGAGCCAACGCCTGAGGAGATCGCCGAGAAGATGGAGTTCCCCCTGGAAAAGGTGCGAAAAGTCCTCAAGATCGCCAAGGAGCCTATTTCCCTCGAAACCCCCATCGGGGAGGAGGAAGACAGCCACCTGGGTGACTTCATTGAAGACAAGAAGGTGGTATCTCCAGCAGAGGCCGTTATCAACTTTAACCTCTCTGAAAGGACGAGGAAGGTCCTGACAACCCTGACGCCGAGGGAGGAGAAAGTTCTGAGGATGCGTTTCGGCATCGGGGAGAAGGCAGACCATACCCTGGAAGAAGTGGGGAGGGATTTTGATGTCACCAGGGAGCGTATCCGGCAGATTGAAGCCAAGGCACTCAGGAAACTGAGACATCCGAGCCGTAGCCGTAGGCTCAAGAGCTTTGTTGAAACCTAATTCTTGTTGAACCGTAAAAAGAAATTCGCTTGACAAATCAGCCCCGAGCAAGCATGCTATTCTTCTACGCATGGGAAAATGGGCCCATAGCTCAGCTGGAAGAGCCACCGGCTCATAACCGGTAGGTCCCTGGTTCGAACCCAGGTGGGCCCACCAATATTTTTCAGGTTCAGAATGTTTGAAGTTAAAGAGAAACAGGTGCGGAAACGAATGGTTTCCACAAAAGGGCGCATCGCCAGATGGTGCGCCCTTTGAATTTTTGATGGCTTTTTAAGAAGTCCTGAGGACCGGACTTTTTACGATTCTATCAATTGATGACTTTTTACAAAGTCATCATCGTGCCCATGGACGGGCACGCAAATCAATGGGGTGCATCCTAACCCGTTGATTTGTAAGGAAGCCGAAAATCACACTTTTCGGTTTCCGTTAGTAAAAAGTCCATGGACGGACTTTTTACGATTCTATCAATTGACGGGCACATATTCTAAATGGATAAGGTGATACCGACGTTGCAGGATATGCTGGCTTTTTTGGATCAGGTTGCTCCCACGGATCTGGCCGAGTCGTGGGATAACCCTGGTCTTCAGGTTGGAGACCTGGCACAGCGTATCCAGAGGATGTGTGTTGCCCTGGACCCGACGCTTGATTCGGTGAGGGCTTCTTTGGAGCAGGACTCCCAGCTCCTGCTCACCCATCACCCCCTTATCTTCAGCCCCCTCAGCAGTTTTGATCTCAATACTTATCCGGCCAACGTGATTTCGGAAGCAGCAAAAGCAGGCCTTTCCATCGTAGCAGCTCATACAAACCTGGATGAGGCTGAGGGTGGGATAAATGATATGCTGGCCGAATCATTGCAACTTCGTCAGGTAAGAGTGCTGAAAGAATTCGATGGAAGGCCCGGGTGCGGGCTGGGAAGAATCGGAGAATGGCCTTCTCCCGTCCCACTGACCGTGCTTATCCAACGCCTCAAAGAGATTCTGGGGACCAGTCGTTTGAAGGCCACGGGCGATCCTGACAGAACCGTTCGGCGGGTTGCAGTTGTCGGGGGTTCCGGCGGCAGCCTGGTCAGGGAGGCTTTTCAGAAGGGCGCTGATCTCTTGTTGACGGGGGATATTGGACACCACCACGCCTTGAAGGCTAGGACACTGGGACTGGCGCTGGTGGACGGCGGCCATTTCTTGACCGAAAGGCTGGCTCTAAAAAGATTTACCGGCTTGTTACAAAATGGTTTCAACGCCCATGGCTGGGATGTTCGTGTGACATTTGTCAAGGAGGAAACCGACCCTATGATCTGGGTGTAGGTATTGGGAAGAGAAAACCTGCAGGCTTTTGTATATAAGAAGATATGAGGGGGAAACATTGGAATAGAAGATAAGATTGCTGATAGGTCTCCAGGAGTGTGATACCAGCATACTGGAAATTGAGAAAAAAAGGACGGAGTGTCCTTTGCGCATCAGGAGGCTCGAAAACAAACTGGATGAGATGGAAAAAGAGTGGGAAGAAGACCAAAATCAGTTGGATTCCTTAAAGCGCGCTAAGAGAGGGGTTGACACGGATATTGAGAACATTGAAAGTCAACTTGAAAAAGCCAATATCAAGTTGTCCAATATCAAATCAAATAAAGAGTACCGTGCTGCTTTGAAAGAAATTGAAGATTCGAAACATGAAAAATCCCGTTTGGAAGACCAGGCTCTCGAACTCATGGAACAGATAGATAACCTCTCCGTTCAGAGCCAAAATAAGAAAGAGCAAAAAGCGCAGCTGGAAGAGGAAGTTGCTGGACAAAAAGAGGAAATCCTCCAGGAAATTTCGAAGATGGACAACACGCTGGAAAGACTGGGTCAGGAGAGAGATGCCTTTTGTAAAGAGGTTGATGGTGAACTCTTGAAACAATATGATTTCATCAGAAGCCACAGGGGTGGCCTGGCATTAAGCCCGGTGACCGTCGGGGTCTGTCAGACCTGTCATATGGGAATCCCACCTCAGAAATTCAACGAGCTGATCAGGGGGGATTCACTCCAGACCTGTCCCAGTTGCAATCGGATCATCTATTGGGCGGACAACGAGAAATTTCAAAAGGCCGGAGAAAAAAAATAGGGCTTCTCGGCTGGCCGGTATAACGAATATGTTGAAGCAGGACAGATGACCGCTGCTCCGCCTTCGAGGCGGAGGGGAGGAAAGTCCGGGCTCCGCAGGACAAGGCGCTGGGTAATCCCCAGTCCCGGCAACGGGCAGGAAAGTGCCACAGAAAGGAAACCGCCTTCGTCGATGCTCTGCATCGGCTGGGGTAAGGGTGAAAGGGTGAGGTAAGAGCTCACCAGACCTGCCGGTGACGGCAGGTGCTCGGTAAACCCCGCCTGGAGCAAGGCCAAATAGGGGGGCGTCTGAGGGCGGTCCGTCCAAGTCCCCGGGTAGGCCGCTTGATCTCGTCGGTAACGGCGAGGCTAGATGAATGGTCATCACCCCGATGGCGGGTAACCGCTTCGGAGGACAGAACCCGGCTTATGACCTGCTTCAACATACTTCACTAAGGCCGAAGGCGTAGGGCGTAAGGCCCAAGGCACAACGAAATAAGATTTATTCCACAAAAAAGACCCTAAGCCTTGCGTCTTATGCCTCAGGACTGAGTTTTCCTTAAATATTGGAGCCAGTTTCAAAATGTTCAATTTTGTTCGAGGTCAAGAAAGGCGAAAATTTTAACCACAGGAATATATTGGATATTTCGAGGATCAAAATTTGAGCCTGACGCAGAGATCGGGCAAAAGGGGACGTTTTGAAACTGGCTCCACAGTATGGGCAATACAGATAGTCACCGTGGTCCGGCACGTAGATCTTGAAGT
>CAYOIU010000429.1:0-3370 GCA_964404085.1 uncultured Desulfobacteraceae bacterium
GGGCTTTTTTTTTGGCCTGCCGATTCTATCGATTCTTGATTTTATCGATTTCGGGGCGCGAGGAGGGAGGCTGGTCTATGCATACGACCTTGGGATCGCGGTTTCGGCATGATACGGCGCTGTTCTGATCCAACACATGTGAATTGACAGGCACGCTGCTATCAGGAGAACGGGACGCAGGAACGTCTCCGCAAGAACGCAGACCCGCAGAAACCCACAGCCTGATGCTGAGGCCTGCCTGCATGGCTTCAGTGGGATCCTTGCCTTCCGGCACCGGCCACCATTTCGCTCTCGGATAGTGCTTTTTCCACCAGAAGACCTCTTTGGTGCCCGGGCCGTCCGCATCCAGGGCGACCAATATCTCTTCTGCCTGTTCCAGAACCCTGTGCGTCTGTTCATCCGGTCTCCCCTGAGCACTGCCCAGGGCGACCACGCTCACGAGATCTCCGGCCTCCTGGTGGAGGAGAAGCCCGTCTAGCTCACTCTCGACGATTGCAAATCTCTCTTTTGGCCCCGGCAACAGCATTGCCCTGGCATCGCTTCCCGGCACCAGGTAATATCGCGGGCCTCTGCCAGGATTGGGCCTCCGTATTCTCAACCTGACAGGTCCCTTATATGGAATTACGAGGCCCTTGGGCAGCCATAGCTTTTTCCCGTTATTCTTCAGGCCCCATGCCCTGCGCTCACACCATGTGTCCGCAGGGTTCCACCCAAGACGTGCTTTCGCGATGGTCTCGTTCGCAAGGCCGCGGTCAGTGTTCAACCATGTTCTGATATGGGCTCCCTGGTCCCCCCACAACTGCTGTTGCGCCCAGGCCAGGAAGGCATCCGCCCTGCCCTGCCACAAGTCCCTTGGCGGATTGGGTGGTCGCGGCGCCCATAAAGGTTTTCTATGGCCGGCCAGAAGATTCAGCCTCGGTTCAATGCCCAACGTATCGCAGGCCTCCCGGTAGGTCATCTTTCGGAATTCCCGCATATACTGGATTGAATCGCCCGACCTGCTACACTGCCTGCACCAATAACGACCGCTGCCCTCGTATGGCCACACCCGGAAGCGGTCTCGGCCGCCGCACCACGGACAAGGGCCGGCATACTCCCCGCCATGCGTGCTCGAGACTCTTTTGAGGCGGCATCCATCCTGCTGCAGCAAGTCAAGAATGTTCATTTTTCATTCTTCTCCCAAAGACAAACGGTCTAAACGGTTTAAATGGTCGAAAGCCTTATTTTATGCGGGTCTCCCGCCTTCATGTAAACGGCGCGTAAATGGTCTAAACGGTTTGCACCCTTTTTTCCAAACCGTTTAAACCGTTTGACAACCGTTTGGATCGTCCCCTGAAACGTCCGTTATTATTGGCCTTGAACCATTTAGACCGTTTAGACCATTTGCATTCAAGCTCAGTTTCAGTTTCTCCAGCAATTCGGGTTGAACCACCGGTCCACGACCTGGGCTGCCGGGCAGATGTTTCGTAAAAAACCCCAGCCCGGCAAGAATCCGTCCGACGGATTTTTCTGAAAGCTCTTTTTCAAAAGAGTGCATATTGCCATTTGCCCGTTTCGTGATCTTTGCCGTCGGCAACATGCCGTCCTTGATTTCCGATTCAAGGGCAATAACGGCCCTGGCCACTCTCTTTTGGAGGGGATTCAGACTCAGCGCCTGTTTGTTCCGTATAACCTGGCCCCAAATGGCTTTTTGATGTGCCTTGAAAAAGTTCACCAGCACGATTGCCCGCCTCATGACTCCTTCCTCAAGAAACACAAGCTCCGAGCGATGATCCACAGCCGCATCAAGACAATGGAGGATCAACGCAACCCGCAGACATTGCCCTTTCAGTTTTGCCAGAACGGCCTGGCATACCCCCGCCTCTGCATCCCGCCACGGTTCCCGGGCCTGTTCGTCAAACCATGCAACGAACGTTTCTTTTGCCTCCGGGCTGACCTTGATTATTTGAGGTTGCCCGTCCTTCCCAAAATCGAAATTCAACAGGTGGTCATACGTCTCCTTGAGGACCTTCCTGGTCGTGTCGGAAACTACCTCGTCGGTCCAGTATGCCGGCTTTTCCTGATCGACGTTCACAAAGGTGAATCTCGGCAAAAACCCTGCCGCTGCATCCATGTCTGAAAATATGGCGGGCATGTATTTCGGCTGAATGGTGCCGAAGATCGACAGGCAGGCGCGTCTGATGAAATTCTGTTTCGACACCCGGTTGGTTTTCCACGACCCGCTGTCGTAAGCGGACATCAAACGTTGTTTCGTGCCCCCGCTTTTGCTGTACTTGTCCATGTCGAGAATGAGCCCTGCCAGTTCATCGCGGTTCCAGAGGACCCCCCGGGGGTTGCCGCTGAACGCGGTCTCCAGGGCTTCCGTGGTCGAGTCGTCAACCATGAGTTGCTGCCACACCGGAGGCTCAGGCGGCGGTTCCAATCCTTTGCGTTCGCTTTTCGACAGGTACCGTCTTTGCTCAAGTTCGAACTCGTGTTCCTTTTCGCTCTCCTTGAAATTCCGAAACCATTCGCTTTCAAGATCAAAGAGAGCTCTTTGAACTTCCTGTGTTGCCGGACTCTTTCCCGTGCCTGATTCTCCCACAAGAACGATCCACATGTTCGCATGCTCTTCCCATCCGGGCTTGATTGCAAGCGCCCTGGTTCTCCCGATGCAGGCGCCGGCAAGGCTCAGGAAAGCGCATCCCGGCGCGCCGGCGGGAACGGCATAGGCCCGCGATATTTCAGATATGGCAGCGGCATGCACAGGGGATAAAACCTCGTCGAAAGGATTCGCATCGGCGATCTGTGGATTGTCGACCAGGAGATCCAGCTTTCGGGCGGCGACATGGTTTAGAATCTGCGGGGTTTCTGATCCTTCCTGGAGCCCCAACGGCTCCCTATCGGTTGTTTGCTGCATTCACTCCCAAACCTCCAGTCGTCAATTTTGAAAGAACGAGACGACGACGATGGTCCCCACCGTCACTATTGCCCAGAAGATAAGACTGCCGTTTGACTGCCATGCTTCCCAGAAGCTGGTGGGATCCGGCTCGCCTTCTCTCGAGCCCGACTCGGTGCACAATCCGATAACGATTATCGCTGCTGCGATGAGACCCAGCACCATAACTTATCCCTCCTTCTTTCTCAGGTTAGAGTTGATGAAATTATCGATATCCGTTTTCCGGAATAGGACCCTTCGGCCGAGCTTGACCGACTGCACGCGTTTCTGGTACGTCCACAGTCTCAGAGTGACGGGCGATATGCGGAGCATCTGAGCTGTTTCCTGGATCGTCATGAGTTTCTCCAATTCTTGTTCTCACCTCCTTTCCGAGCGCCCCCTATTTGGATCCCCATAAAGGCTCTATGGGATCGCCTCAGGGCTTTTTCTACC
>CAYOIU010000430.1:0-3355 GCA_964404085.1 uncultured Desulfobacteraceae bacterium
ATATTAAATCATATAGTTAGCCTGTCTTTCAAAAAGTTTAACCGGACACCAGTGAAAGTGAGTCATTATTATCGCTTGCTTATAAGGAGGTTGGAAATGGAACTTAAAAAAATAATGGTGGCGGTGGATGGTTCAGACCATTCCAAGAGAGCGGCGGAGTATGCCTCGGGCTTGGCGCAGCTGGCGGATGGTGAGGTCATTCTTGTCTATTGCCGGAGGCGTCTTTCTTCCATCCTGGGAGAGCCCTATCTTCAGCAGGCCATTGCAGATGTTATGGAAAAGTCGGAACTGTTCCTTGAGCCTTTTCGAAAGATCTTCAGCGAAAAGGAGGTGCCCTTCACGGACCGTGTCCTGGAAGGTTCCCCGGGTAACATGATCGCCGAGGCGGCTCGTATAGAAAACTGTGACATGATTATCATGGGTTCCCGGGGCCGTTCCGATCTGGAGGGTCTCCTGCTGGGAAGTGTGGCCCACCGGGTCCTGCAGTCAGCCACATGTCCCGTCCTGGTGGTCCGATAGGGGCATCGGCAGGATGTGATCAAAAGCGTTTCAGGGATCAAGAGAGGGCAACCATGGTGCCCAGCCCTTTTTCCTCGGCCTTCGCCATGACGGCGGCGGCAGCGGCCGCATCCTGGGCCGCAAGGCCCACGGATTTGAAGAACGTTATCTCTTCCTGATTTTTTCGCGCCGGATGTTTTCCGTTCACGATGTCCCCCAATTCTGCATCGATATGCGCCTTAGACTTGATGATGTCGCCTGCTTCCGCCAGGCACGCCTCCCTGGAATCCACAATGACCCTGGCGCGTCTGACGGTGTGCTCGTCAATTTCCTGCATGTCGGGTGTGAAGGCTCCCACGCCGGTGACATGGGTCCCGGGCGCGAGATCATTTCCGTCAAAGAGCGGGGTCCGGCTGGTGGTGGCGGCAAGGACGATATGGGCCTTTTGAAGGGCCTCTTTTGGAGAAGACGGGATAACGACTGCCGGACCATCGGGCCATGCTCGGATCTCCTCCATCAGGGCCTCAGCCTTTTCCGGGTTACGATCGATCAGGGAGACCTCATCTATGGCCCGAACGGCCATGACGCCCTGCAACTGTGATCGGCCCTGGACTCCGGCCCCGAAAAGGACCACTTTTCGGGCATCGTCTCTGGAGAGCAACTCGGCGGCGAGCCCCCCTGCGGCACCGGTTCTGATGGCCGTCAGGCTGTCGCCGTCCATCAGGGCGAGGGGCCTTCCGGTATCCGGATCGAGCACAATGACTGCCGCGGCGATGGTGGGTAAGCCAAGCACCGGGTTTTGGCCATAGACCGAAACAATCTTGACGGCCAGGTTTCTGGAGTCCTGGAGATAGGCGGGCATCAGGAGGGTGACCCCCTTTTCCGTATGCAGTCTTGTCCTGAGGGGGACGGTGGCCCTGTTTGCAGAAAACTGACCGAAAGCCGGTTTCATGGCCTGAACGGCTTCCTTCATGGACAGGGCGGAGCGAACATCCTGGGCCGTAAGAATTCGGATTTTCATCATGACCTCCATGGACGGTTTTCAAAATTTCGGTGCGATGGATCATAGCACAGAATTTGTCAATGCGCCCGGAAAAGAATAGAGGAAGTATACCCCTTGTGAAAAACAGCCGGCACGATTGCCCGACAAAACAATGGCAAGATGATACCTTGATGCTTATCAGGGGCTTCCTATTTGAGTTGACAACCCCCAAGCGCAATGGTAATTTATGCCCTGCATTTTGCAGGAATTATGGCTATCCCAATCCTGGTCCGTGCGACAAGGCAAAGTTTATCATCAAGATTTGATGTAACCGTAAAAAGTCCGTCCATGGACTTTTTACTGACGGAAACCGAAAAGCGTGGTTTTCGTTTTCCTTACAAATCAACGGGTTGCGTTGCACCCCATTGATTTGCGTGCCCGTCCATGGGCACGATGATGACTTTTTATGAAGTCATCAAATTTGAGTCTCAAAAAAAGATCAAGGGGAGGACGGATTATGGCAGTAAAGAGATTGCAGAATTACATCAATGGAGAGTGGGAGGATTCAGCGACGCAGGAAGTCGTGGAGATCATCAACCCGGCCCGGGGAGAACTGCTTTGTGAATCTCCCATGTCCACCAAGGGTGAGCTGGATTCGGCCGTTCAGGCGGCACAGGATGCCTTTCCGGATTGGCGAAATACCCCGGCCGTGGCAAGGGCCCGATATCTCCATCGGTTGATCGAGGTGATGGAAGAGAACTTCAATGAACTCAGTATCGTTCAGACAAGGGAACACGGAAAGACCATCGACGAGTCGCGAGGGGAGACCAGGCGAGGGATCGAGATGGTGGAAGTGGCCTCAGGGATTCCCACCACCATGCAGGGCTTCAACCTGGAAGACATCGCCCACGGGATCGATGAATATGCCATCTACCAGCCTCTGGGTGTCTTTTCCTGTATCGCCCCGTTCAATTTTCCATTCATGGTCCCCTTGTGGTTCCTCCCCTTCGCCATTGCCTGCGGCAACACCTTCGTGGTGAAACCCTCACCCAGGACGCCCATGAGCCAGACCAAATTGTTCGAGATGCTGGATGACGTAGGACTGCCGCCCGGTGTCGTCAACATGGTTCACGGTGGGGCGGAAATCGCCAATGGTTTCATGGAACACCCGGACATGAAAGGGGTCACCTTTGTGGGTTCTACGCCGGTGGCCAGGCACATCTACCGGAAATGCGGAGAGACGGGCAAGCGGGTCATCGCCCAGGCAGGTGCCAAGAACTTCATCGTCATCATGCCGGACGCGGAGATCGACAAGGCCATGGTGAGTCTGACTGCTTCCTTTTTCGGCAACGCAGGGCAGAGATGTCTTGCAGGAGCAAACCTGCTCGTGGTGGGGGACGACAGCACCTACAGAAAGGTTGCCGACAAATTCAAGGCTGCCGCAGCCGCCATCACGGTAGGTGACGGTCTTGACGAATCCGTTCAGATGGGACCGGTTCAAAACGCCGAATCCAAACAGCGGATCCTCAAGATGATGGAAAAGGGGATCTCCGAAGGGGCAAAACTGACCCTGGATGGAAGAAACCTCAACCTCGTCGGGGACCTTCCCGGAGACTGTTTCCTGAATCCTTCGGTTTTCGAAAACGTGACCCCGGAGATGAGCCTGGCTCAGGACGAAATTTTCGGACCCGTTGCGAGCGTTATGCGTGCCGGAGACCTGGATGAGGCCATCGACATCATCCACTCGGTTCCCTTTGGCAACTCCGCGGCCATATTTACGAACAATGGAAAATGGGCAAGACAGTTCCAGCACGATGTGCTGGCCGGAAATGTAGGTATCAATGTGGGTATTGTTGCACCCATGGCCTTCTTCCC
>CAYOIU010000431.1:0-3354 GCA_964404085.1 uncultured Desulfobacteraceae bacterium
CAGGCAGGAATCCAGCAGGGGACCAGCGTTCCAGTTGACAATGATGATATCCAGGGTGGGAAGTTTATCGCTCATGCCTCATTCATGCTTCCCGCATTTTCTCCCGTAAACCCACCACCCTTTTAAATGCTTCCCTTCCCAGTAGGGAAAAAAGGATGCCGGCAAAGCACTTCATGTTCAATGGGTCGCTTTTTAGGGCCCTGAAAAAAGCCTCCCTTCCCCTCGGCATCTTCCCGGACCGGCACAACAGGTTCCCGATCCAGTAGTGTTCAGCCGCTAGGATTTTCCTGTCCTTTGCGAACAGGCTGCGATGTTTCCGGAGGATGTACTCATGGGCTTGGATGAGGGTACCCAAATCCGCTGAGAGGCTGTCAGGCAGGTCGTGGGTCGCAACCAGGGTGCGGTCCAGGTAGGCGACGTGAAAGGACTGCGCGATCCTGATCCACATTTCCCAGTCCTCCAGGTGATCGAGACGCGTGTCGAAACGGCCCGCGTTTTCAAAGCACTCTCTCCTTGCAAGGACCGTAGGAGTCCCGATGAAATTCCCTTTGAGAATCCGCCCGGCGCAATCGCCTGACCGCAGAGGCTTCGGGAGCCACTCAGTCTGCTGGTTCTCGGCTCCCCTCATCCTGGAAAAGCCGGTGTGAACCAACCCAACCCTGTGATCGCTACATTCAAGAACCTCCATCTGGCGGACGAGCTTTTCCTCCATCCACTCGTCATCACTGTCCTGAAACGCGATAAATCTTCCCGATGCTTTTTCCAGTCCCGTATTCCGCGCGGCGGGCGCTCCCCTGTTCTGTTCGTGAACCACGTATCGCACCCTAGGGTCGGCCGAAGCCGCCACAACCCCCTTCGTGTGGTCGGTGGAGCCGTCATCCACCACAATAAGCTCCAGGTTCCCGTAGCTCTGTGCGAGTACGCTCCCAATCGAGCGATCCAGAAAACCTGCCCGGTTGTAAGTGGGAATGATGACGCTGACTTCAGCCATGGATACTAATGCCCCGCGCTACTCACATGGAACCGCCGGCGCACGTGGTGCGCCAGGCTGAAGAGGGTCCTCCAACCGGAAGTGAAACGCCGGTATACGCCCGAACCGAGAGAAGCGGCAACCAAGCCGATCAGGGCACGGTATTCGCGTTTCCTGACCCGCAGTGCTGATAGGAAGGCCTTTCGGCCTTCGTTTCCCTGACCATGAAGACAATAGCTCTGGCCGATCCGGTAAAGGCTCTCCGCCCATATACCCGGCGATTTGGTGTAGTTTGCTTCATATCTTTCCAGATGGGTTTTCCATTGCTCCAGGGCCTCCAGGACATCCTGTTCCCGGTGTTCACCTTGCTCCGTGAGCCGCTCATAACCCGATGCAATGATGCTGAAGGCATGGTGATAGCCTTTCAACCTGGCCCGTTCCAACCCCGGATCATACGGCCCTTCGAACAACCCATCCAGGAGATCCAGGTACTCATATCCGAATTCCATGACCTCCCTGTTCGATTTGGAAACCCCGTGCGAGCGGAACCGGGAAAGGGGAACCGGGATATAGAGAGACCGCACTCCCTTCAGCATCATGCGAATCCACAAATCGAAATCCAGGATAAAGCGGAGGCTTGCATTGAGCCCGCCGACGGCCTCCCAGGCCCTGCGTCGAAAAAAGGTACTGGGCTGGGGGATGAAGTCCCGTGCCAGGAGATCTGGAAGCGCACCTGGGCGTCCTTCAATGTAGTCCACGACACGTCCCCTCGAATCGATCATCGCACAATCTCCGTACACGAGATCAACCTCCGGATTCTCAAGAAAAATACCAACCATTCGCAGAAGAGCCTTTGGGCCATATTGATCGTCCGAATTCAGCCAGGCGAGGATCTCACCGCGCGCCCTTTCAAACCCCTTGTTGATGGCGTGTGCCTGACCGTTGTCTTTTTCGCTCACCCAACTTGTCAACCAGGGTTCATATCTCTTTATGATGTCAACCGAACCGTCGGTGCTGCCGCCATCTATAACGATGTATTCCAGACAGGGATACCCCTGGAGCAAGACGGAACGCATGGTGGTTTCGAGGTATTGAGCTTGGTTAAAGGAGGGGGTAACGATGCTGATGAGAGGCCGCTTGCGGCCATTGGGCAGGCTGTCAGGGAAACGGCTGCCCTCTTCCGTCCAGGGCCAGCCTCTCTTTCCCGACAATGGAGGGGGAAGGTCATTCAGAAGAGCCATTTTCAAAACGTTTCAGTTTGTTCAAGGTTAAGAAAGGCGAAAATCTTAACCACAGGAATACAGGTAGTATTTCGAGGATTAAGATTTGAGTATGACGCAAAGATTGGGCAAAATGGGGCGTTTTGAAACTGGCTCAAAAGAATTCCCTTTTCAGGAGGAACAAAGCCCCGAAGGTGTAGTCATTCGGGTCTTTCAGGCCTGCATCCGGAGGCGGCTGCAGGTAGCGTTTTCCGTTGTCCCAAAGTTCCTGGTTGCCTCTCATCTCAAACAATCCGGTTGTGCAAAAGACCTCTTTGACCCGTTCCGGTGAGTTGAGGGCGTTCCTGTGCCGGTCATCAAATCGGTTAACCCCAAACACAAAGGGAGCCGGGTTCAGATAATCGAAGGTCAAACTCAACTGTCCTCCCGGCTTCAGGCAGCGGTGGATCTCCAGCATGGCCTTCTGCTTGGTATAGAAATCGAGATGCTCGAACACGCAGATGGAAAAGGCATGGTCAAAAAAGTCCTCATCAAATGCAAGCTTTTCCATATTCATGGAATAGACCTGCGTGTTCCAGCCCATTTTTTTGGAGAGCCTTCGCGCATTCTTCTGGAGGTTGGGATTGAGGTCGATGGAATGGACCTCCAGCCCGAGGGATGCCAGGTAGCAGGAAAAGAGCGACGAGGTTCCCCCTGCATCCAGGACCCGCATGCCCTTTTCAAGCCTGGGGCCGTTCCGGATCACCCATTCGATCTCCCAGTAGAGGAACCAGGGGATTCGGTTGTCATCCACAGCGCCGGGCAGGGGCTCATAGGAACGTCCCCGGTTGTCGAGGCCGACACCCGTGAATGGCGCCTCAAGCGTCCCATACCAGGAGGTCATGACCTGTTTCCTGTCATAGATGTCTTTCACCAACTGATTGACGTGCTCTACTGTAGGCCTTGCGGCCTCGCCCAGCAAATCATCACGATCCATCGTTTTGTTTATCATTGTCGTATCCATGTCGTTTCCATCATCTCACTTCCGAAAAGTTATCACATCGGCCTTCAATACCATTTGAGGCCCCGTTCCTGGCAGGAGGCAAAGTGCCAGTTGTACATGTCCAGGATGCGTCTGCCGATCGTCAATCCCAACGCCCTGCGCGTCCACCTGTACATAAAATA
>CAYOIU010000432.1:0-3344 GCA_964404085.1 uncultured Desulfobacteraceae bacterium
GCGCTTGAAAAATGACCTCGACGTACTGTGAAAGTACGCCTGCGCCCATTTTCCTGCACGCGCCTTATATTCACGGGACTCTCCACCGTTTCCCGACGAAGATCGGTGAGAAACCGGGGCTAAAGCCCCAACTCCTTAATCTTTTTCAACATATTCTGTCTGAACATGACGCCCTTTTCTTCCTTGCGGATCTGCCTGGCAAGCAGGTCGACCAATTCCGCGATGAGATTAACCGGAAAGCGGTCCAGGGTCTGCCCCAGATCCTGAACGGCGTCCTCTATCAGGATGCGTGCAATGGGCCCTACTGCCAGTGAGAACTGCTGGTACAGAAATTGGAAGAACTCTTTTCCAACGCTGGAAACCTTCTGGTGGGACAGTTCAATGATACCCAGCTTTAAAAGGCTGTTGACAGACTGTTTCACTGTCTCCCTGTCCATACCCAGTTTTCCGGAAATGGCGGCCATGTCCTTTTCTCCATCCAGTTCCATCAGGATGCTCAGCATCTGGCCGTCCAGGGAAAACTTACCCAGGTCCTTCACCACAATGCGCTTTAAGACGATGCTGCCGAGATTATCCAGAGGCGTGTTCTCTCCCATTATTCATTTGTCCCCTCAGGCTTCCCGGGAGAAGCCGAATCATCATCTCATTTCTCTTCCAACAGCCGTTTCATCTCCATCTTGAGACCGTCCACTTCTGAGTGCACGAATGCCTTCAGGTCCTCCTGAAGTTTTGTAAAGCTCTCCTGCATGGTCTTTAGTGTCTCCAGTACCGATTTATCCACCTTCCTGTCTTGATCCGGACCTCGCAACGCGTGTTTGGCGGCCTTTTTTACTTTTCGACGGGGTTTCTTCTTCAGGATATCGTTCTTGAGCTTCTTAAATCCTTTCAGTTCCGTTGCGAGAATCTTTTCTTTCTGCTCATCTTTCAAATTCCCCGGCGTGATAATTCGATCCAACCCTGAATACACGGAGTTGAGGACCTTGACTACTCCAGGATTTGCCTCTCCTTTGTATTTCCAGATATATTTTCCCAATGAATCAAGCATTTTAAAAAAAACCACAAGGACCCTGTCATCTCGGTAGAGCTCACTCTGCCTCGCCACTTCCGCAACGAAGCGACTCATGACTTCATCGGTAATCTCCCATTCAATGGAGAGGACCAGTTCTTTCAAGTCTCCGGGTTCGGAAACCTTTGTATTTCCGGCAGGATCCGAAGTTTCTTTCTTAATATTCGTTTTCTTGGTTTCTGTGGGGAGTTCCACATCTCTAAAAATTTCTTCCAGACGTGTTTCCACCTCTTCGATCATGTGGTCGTTTTTTGCTGTCAATTGGGCCACCTCCTATTTGAATTCCTTTTCCAGCGCCGCCATTGTAAGGGTTATGATTTTCTTCAGTGTTTCGACAACGTTCTGTCCGTTCAGTGCACTCGCTTCCATGGAAGCGACTTCCAGACGGCTGTTCAGATCCTTTTCCATGGACTCGCAGGAGAGCAGTGGAATCCCCTCGTCGTGGAGATCCCTTTTGTTGTACTGCAGGACCAGAGGGATCTTGAAAATACTCTTCTTGTAGGTGGCCAGATTGTCCTGAAGGTTTTTCAGTGAGAGCATATTGTTTTTCCTTCTTACCGACATGGAATCCGCCACAAAGACCACTCCGTCCACCCCCCGCAAGACCAACCGCCGGGTGGCGTCATATTTCACCTGACCGGGAACGGTATAGAGTTGTATTTTCACATCATAATTCTTGATTTTTCCCATCTCGAAGGGGAGAAAATCAAAAAAAAGCGTCCTGTCCCCTTGGGTCTTTATGGCAATCATCTCCGTCTTGATGCGGTCGTTGTACGTTTTGTAGATATATTCCAGATTGGTGGTCTTGCCACCCCTTCCAGGGCCATAGTAGACAATTTTTACCTGGACCTCCTTCTTTTTCAAATTGACGAACGCCATAAAAAAACACCTCGCAAGAAACGCATCCCTAAAAGAAAATACCCGCTTTGATCATTTCAACCGTCTGCGTGTTCAAGGTTTCATTTGATGGTCCAAAATGGTGGTAATTTTATCCACCGCTTCCGACACCTTGAGCCTCAGGAAGCCCAGGGACACTTTTTCATCAAAGATGCTGATCAGAAGAAAATCCATCATGACCTTGCTGAAATGAATACTCTCCTTTTTCCCCTTGTGGAAGAGGAGAGAAAACTCATCTTCGCCTATGATCTTTGCCATGGTGCTGACAGCGCCGAAATTTCCCGCTGCGAGGGCCGCAAGGGAATAGATGTCGTGCACGATCTTGCTCGAATCCCGGCTTGCAACGACATTTCCAGCCATGTCGATGAGGAAAACGCAACTGACCCCGATATTCGTAAAATCCTCCTCAAGGACTTCTTCTATGGCATCCAGCTGCTCCTGATCCAGAACGTATGTCAATGGTCCACCTCCAACCTGTCCGGCCGATTTTGAAGTTTTTTCACTTGATGGAATCGTAGAAAGTCCGTCCATAGACGCGATGATGACTTTCTAAGTGGTCATCATAATTCACTGCTCCCGTCCATTTACATGCAAAGCCAATGCCATTCATGCTCCCGCCATAGGCAGGCCCGTCCTGTCAACTCCAACGCCCATCTGTTCCCGTATCTGAACATATTGTAAGAAATAGGTCCCCGGCCGTCCCCTCAATGAGGCCCCGGTCTTCCACGATCCCCTTGAATCCCGTCAATATTTTGCCACTCCAATGACGTACTCTTTGGCGCTGTTGTGCCCTTCCATTTCGGGAAGTATCCGGTTGACGAATTGCCCCTGAGCATGCAATAATCTCTAAATTGATGCAGCCTGACCTTGACCAGTTGATGAAGCGGGCCCTGGAGGAAGCCGAAGAGGGTTTCAGATGCGGAGAAGTGCCTGTGGGTGCAGTCCTTGCCCGATCCGACGGCGGGATCTTGGCGAGGGCCTTCAATCAACCCATCGGGCTTAATGATCCCGCGGCCCATGCCGAAATTCTCGCCCTCAGGGAGGGTGCACGCGCCTGCGGCAACTACCGGCTGCCAGAGACTATTCTCGTGGTCACCATCGAGCCCTGCATCATGTGCATGGGCGCCATCATGAATGCGCGGGTAGCCCATCTGGTCTTCGGCGCGCCCGATCCAAAGGGGGGGGCCGCAGGTTCACTCTACGATATTCCTGCAGATCGCAGACTCAACCACAGGATCAGGGTCACGTCCGGCATACTGGAAGATGAATGCAGAAATTTGATGCAGGACTTTTTCAGGATTCGGCGTTAAGGAAATTCGTATTTTGCGGAGAGGTACCGAAGTGGTCGTAACGGGGTCGACTCGAAATCGATTTGTCCCGT
>CAYOIU010000433.1:0-3331 GCA_964404085.1 uncultured Desulfobacteraceae bacterium
TCAGGGTCTAGTGGGCGTACGCCTGTGGGAGTTCGAGTCTCCCCTTCGGCACCAGCAAACGAGGTGGTCTTCCAGAAAAAACAGGGCTCGTTCAATCCCGTGAGGCTTCTGCCCGGAGCATGGGAATGAACGAGCCCTTTTTCTTTTTGATTCTTTCTGAATGCCGGCTCGGCCCTCAATTTGTTCAGACCGATGCGCCGGACTGAGCCCTGTTTTTTCTGGTCCCCGGGAGCGTTCCCAGAGCGATGTCGGGTTTGCCGATGAGCTGGGCCACGATGCTGCGTTCGAGAAAAAGTTCGTCTCCGTGGGCGGTTTTCGCCGACCGGTCTTCCACATGCATCTCCACAGTGGCCTGGCTGGTTCCGGCCGCACGCGCGATCTTCCTGACCATGAGGCCCAGTTCGTTTTTGGCATGGGCTTCGGCGTCCTGCAAGGTCGCGAAATGGAGTGCTCCAGCCAGACCCTCGATGAGAAAGCCACCTTCCTGGCCGGGTTTGACTTTCAGTTTTCGCCGTACGGCGATGTGGCTGGTGATGGCTCCGATGGCATTGGCCACATCGGCATGTTCGGGCAGTATGGCTCTGGTCCCCAGTAATTTGGCGGCCTGAGGCAGAAAATGCGCAATGGGTGCTCCGATGCCGATCACGGGGCGATTCAAGGTGAAATGCACGCTGTAATCCTTGCCTCCCCCATTGAATAGGTTGGCGATCATCACCTGGCACACTTGACAGCCATCCATGGCGTCCGGATGCGTCTCGGTGTCCAGCTGCTTTTTCATCAATTCCAAAGCCAGACGCTGGACCATCCTGTCGAGCAGCAGCACCACCATCTCTTCCATGTTCAAGCCGCAAAGTTTGGCGAACATATGGCACACCTTGCGCGACGTATCCCGGTTCCAGCGGTCGAACTGCCCGGTAGCGTGCAGAAGATCGGTAGGTGTCAGGCCGCATCGCTGGATGATGTAATTTTCCTCCAACCGTGCCAGGGGCAGGGCTCCTTCATAGACGGCGCCGGTACGGTCCACGAGTTCGTCCACGGAATAGGGGCGTTGTTTGATCAGGTTGACGATCTGGGCTTCGCCATCGGTCATTTCCAGATGCCGGCTGTGACCGGTCAGGGTGAAGAATTGCAGCGCCTTGGAAGAACCTGTGCGGATGTGGGCCCTCTTTCGCGCGTATTTCAGGGCCTTTTCAGGTCCCGGACTGTGCATCCCCAACCAGGCCATGGGTGCCACGCGACGAGGTCCGATGGTGAATTCGTTGCTGTCGTAAGAGATCAGGCTGTCACCTCCCAGACCGGAGGTGCGGATCTCCAGGGCCTTGACATGGGTGCGAGAGCCGCCCACGTGCGAACCTTGCTCTGCAACCCTTACTTGGCCTTGGTCCAGGGCCGCCGTGTCAGTGGTTGTCCCGCCCATGTCCACCACGATGGCGTTTTTTTGATCCGTGAGAAACCTTGCCCCGGCCACGCTGGCGGCCGGACCGGATAAGATGGTCTCAACCGGTCGTTCGGCGGCTATGGCACTGCTCATCAAAGATCCATCACCCTTGACCACCATCACGGGCGCTGAGACATCCAGGTCATCGAGCACCTCCTGCAGGTGTGTGATCAGACGCTCCAGACGCGGCACAATGCGCGCGTTGAGCACCGCAGTCTGGGCACGGGTCCTGAAATTGAGCAGATCGGAAAGTTCATGTCCGCATGTCACCAGACAGCCGGTTTCTTCCCTTAAAATGTGTTTGACCTGCAGCTCGTGTTGGGGATTGATGGAGCCTGCGTAGCCGGACACGGCAAAGGCTTCAACGCCTTTGTGGTCTACCATTGATCGGGCCACCCGGCGCACCTGTTCTTCATCCACGGGTGAGATCGTTGTACCCGTGATTTCCAGACTGCCGGAAATCACTGCCTTTGGCTCGTAAGGTATGTCTGCATTTTCGAAAAGGCCGTAGGGCGGCATAATCAGCAACCCCACCTTTTGACCCTCGCCCTCCACAATGGCGTTGGTGGCCAGGGTAGTGGAAACGGAGACGAGTTCGGTACGCGGCAGCATGGCCTTGTCCAGCCCTGTCAACGCCTCACGGATACCCACGGTGAAATCCCATTTGGTGGTCAGGGCCTTGTTCTTACAAAGGACCTTGCCCGAAAGCAGATCGTACAGGACGGCATCCGTATAGGTACCTCCGGCATCGATCCCAAGGCCCGTCTGCAGCCAGTGTTCGGATTCCGAGTCGGGTCCTTTCAAGACCTCGATCTTCTTGTGTGATTTGTTTTTGAGGGAAGCATGTGCCAATATGGGGCCGGCCTTGAGGCCGCCCTGCTGCGGGTCGAACAGGGTCACCTGCCGGGGGGGCACCACCAGGATATCGGCAGTGGTCCGAGTGGTGGTCAGAAGGGCCTTTAACAGGGCCGGTTTTCCCTGAAGTTTTTCGTATTGCCAGCCGTACTTGTCGGCCATGTCCCGGGCGTATTGAGCGTAGGCGTCGCGGTTGCCGGCACCCGTGTCGATGAAGGCGGCCCTCTGGTAATTGCGTTTCCAGCTGTTAAGAAAATCAAAGGTTTCACGGGCGTGGGCCTCACCGTATTTTTTCACCAATTCATCATAGTAGACCCGCCGGTCACCCATCCAGGCATAGGCGCGTTTCTGGGAAAGGGGTTCGGTCTTCTCCTCGTACCATCCCGCTGAAATGTAGTAGGTTCCCGGAAAGCGCTTGAATTCTTTCTGATAGGCACCGTTGCCACCCAGAAAGAGGGATATACAGTCGTGCACGCGGGGAATGACCAGAGGGATGGATCCGGCACGCAGATCCACAGTGCCACGGCCGCAGATGCCGTATCCTATGGCGATTCGATCCCACCTCCGCGAGGATGATACCTCATCGATGGCAGCCTGCAGCCGGGTGCGCAGTTCAACGGGGTTTTCATGGAGTCCCCCTTCCAAAAACCGGGTTCCCACATCAAGCCCCATTTCCTTAGCGACCCGCTCGATATCGATGGCCAGTACACCACAGGCAATAACGTAAATCCGTTCTTTTTTCTCAGTCATGTGCTCCTCTTCGCACCTCCTGTCGCGAGGTGCGTGGTATCAGTCATTCGTTCCATCCATCCACATTTTCTTTCGATTGTACCCTAATCAGGTCCAGCCTGCAATCATTTGATGAGAGTCCCTAAGCCGGAACCTTACGCGGTTCGGTCATTTGATATTTGACATTGATTTGACATTTGAATTTTGATATTTAGCATGAAAAAGTATTGCATAAAGCATTTCCATATCTACGGAGTCGAAGGAGTCAAGCCAAGGGCAACAGGGCGTTTCTGCTGTGTGTGGAGAATA
>CAYOIU010000434.1:0-3309 GCA_964404085.1 uncultured Desulfobacteraceae bacterium
AACGGCTGAAACTGTTTGTTGGCAACCAATGGTTCGGTTCTGAGACATTCTCAGTTTTCCAACTGACATCGACATTATTTCAATTGAATTTTAAAAGAGCTTCCCGCAACCCACAAAAGGGTCGCGGTCCCCATTGATGCATACTGTATCAACCCGTTCCCCTATTCGATAAGAACAAATCCGTATCGGTTTTGAACATCTTCTTTGTTTTGAAGTACATTGCAAGGCAGCCCCTGGCTCTTTGCGGTTTTGTATACATCAATGCCGAAACTTTGATCACAGGGTCTTACCTTCTCCGGAGTCGGACAGGATTTGCTCTGATCGACTGCGCAGCTTTTACAAAGATTGCAAGTCCTGATCGCAAAAGAAAAATAGTGCCCGTCGAGGAATGCGGTCCTTTCAATCTCAAGAACCGCTTTGCTTAATTCCCTTGCATCATGGGAATGAACAAGCAGGATATTCCGGTAGGCTTTAATCATTTCAGTTCGTTCCTGATATGATGTGTCCCTTGTGTTACATTTTATTGTTTGATTGAAAAAGTCTTCACACCCCCACCTGCACTTCAATATAGCCCGGATATCAAAGTATATGTCATCAGGGGAAATGATCCTGGCATTAGCCATTTGAAGCTCTTTTGCGATTTGAACGTATTTATCCAACTTTGACACAGTTTTCCTCCATAGCCAGCTGCCATCCCTTTCCCCCTGGTGTTATATCGGGGCAGCATCTCCTCACCTTCTGTTCAGTGCTGATGCCGGATAGCAGACATATTCTGCTCAGTACGTGATGCTTTCCCTTATTTCGTAATGCTGTGATCTCCCATCATGTCTCAAAAGAACCTTCCTTGCTTTTTCAGGCACATACGATTTTTCGTAATCCTCACCGGCAAATTCTTTAACCGCTTCGAGAGAATCAAATTGCATTATTGTTATAAACTCAACCTCATCGCCCAGTGGCCGCCTCAGAAGCTGAATTCCCCGATAGCCTGATACATTCTTGGATGCAATTCCAGGAAAAATCCCAGTCTTAAGGAGATTCTCGTATGTATCTGCATTTTCGATTGTCGTCCACCCGTGCCAGATTCTAGATATCATTTTTTCTTCTCCTCAACCGGCCCGGCCATTTCTGAGTGCTTCCAGGGCGGTCCTGGCGTCGGAGGAAAAGGAAAAGAAGTCCTGAAGCTTTGCACAGGCATATTCTTCGCACCATGCACAGTGGTCGATACCCCTTTCACTTCCGCATCTCCTGATCTGGCATTCCCTGCAGTAGCCGAAAATCCGGCCGCCCGTGTTCTTGCATCCTTCGCAATTGATGTCGGACGGCGCCAGGTCCCAATGGAACTTCTTCGACCATTGCGCTGCTACCTGTGTTCTTGCCGCATCGTCGTCTGTCCGGGTGGCCAGGAAAACGGGACACTCAGCACAGTTCAGTCCACAATAGCCGATCCCTGCATTTTTTTCATTCATCATCTTGTCTCCTTTCATGAGGGTCAGTTGAACAGTTGAAAACGGCCCGAATCCATCAAATTTTTCAGGTGGTCCAGGAAGGTCAGAGGAGCGACGTAATCGGGGTGGCTCCTGAAAATACTCGACACGCGCTCGAGCTCATCCAGTTCCTGCACCCCTTTCATGACAACCGGGTCTTTGCGGGCCCTGCAGGGATATCCGGTGAATACGAGCCGGGATTTTTCAACCTGATTTTCTTCTGTCTTGTCCGTGATCTGTCTGGTGCAGAGGCATGGGTTGGCGGGGTTCACCAGACCGCAGTGATGCTGAATGAAGTCGTTAAGACGCTCCCTTGCGCGAGAGAGGCGCTTGCGGAAGGCAGCAGAGCTGATTTCCAGGATGTACCCTCCCTGTTCTCCTGTGACCTCGAATATTTCCCCGAGAATATAGGCCGTTCGATGATAGCGGTCCAGACAGAGCAGCATGCCCTGGGTACAGCTGATCATCATCTCTTCGGCGAGCAGGCCTATCTCCGCCTCCGAAAGATTTCCCGGCCGCCGGGCGGCCAGACCTCTGTCGATCTCCTCGGCGAATGCTTCAAAGGAGGAATATTGCCGTTCGGCCTTTCTCTTCCGGGTCGAGAGAAGGTAGTTAACCGAGATCCGGTAGACCCAGGTGGTGAACGAACTCTCCCCGCGGAACGTGGCAAGATGGGTAATGATTCGGATGAGAATCTCCTGAGTAGCGTCCTCCGCGTCTTCGGGATGCCCCAGTATTCTCAGTGCGAGTCCGAAGACCCGGTCCTGAATATGGAGGATCACAGCCTCCAAAGCCTCCCGGTTCCCCGCCTTCGCCTGTTCCACACGTGTCTCTATTTCAGATCCCACCGTTCCTCCCAAAAGCGTTTTTCAGCCCCTTATTTACTTAGACTGCGCCACACGACCCGTTGTGACCGCAAAAAAGCTCATATGTTCAAAAAAACGGCCGGGCGGCTCGAGAGCGAGACAGGGAGGGCATCCCGGTCGTTGAGGATGGCCAACGGAAGATATTGAGTTTCACATATGGGAAGCATGCCGGCAACACATTTGTCATTCAGAGCTGCGAATCAGATCGGGTCTCCGATTGACCCCCGATGACTTTTGAGGTACGCGTATTCATGTCCCGGCCGCCGGTCCTGAATCTTATGATTCGTCCCACGGTTTTATGGAAGAAGTGAGGAGGTGCTGCCGGAGAACGGGACATGGAGGGAGCGAAACTCGCTGGACAGAATTCTAAACAGCGGCTGATGGAAGACCGTAGCCACTTGTGGATAGGGAACGCTGGTTCCAAAACAACTTATGTATGTGTTTTCACCTCATCCAGGTCTTTTGAAGCGGCTAAACAATTCACAGCAGATGTGGTAACCCCGAGAAAACGCGCTGCCTCGTCGCCGCTGTACCGCATCTTATTGACCGCAATCTGCACAAATAATCAAGGGCTCCGGGGGCATCCAGTCTTTCCTGTCTTGCCATGGTCTGAAGCATACAAAATCGATTCTGACCGTTCAAGTAGCTTTGGAACCAACGTCCCCTTTTCTAGGTAGTTCCCGTGGCCCGACCCCAATCGAATAAAAATCATGTTTTGGATGCAAGATCGTTTGCTTGTTGTGGGTCGATGTTTCATCTGCCATGCTGAAAACTTTTTCCGACGACTGCGCCGATTACCGAACCGATGATGGCGCCGGCCACGAATTCGGAGAACCAGTGGATTCTGATCGAGACGCCAATCCCCACATAGAACGCGTACAAAATAGCCGCATACCGGACAATTTTGTTTTCAGGATATAATTCCCAAAGCACGACGGCCATGGCGAAGGCGACGGTGG
>CAYOIU010000435.1:0-3295 GCA_964404085.1 uncultured Desulfobacteraceae bacterium
GGACGGAACAGGACGACCTTCATTGTACGGCTGCCCCTCGAAAAAGTGCCATGAGGAGCCGTCTTCGCGACTTGTTCGGAATCAAAATTACCAAATAGAAGGACGGTTGAGCAGCAAATGAACGGTATCAATGAAATGATTGAACGGCTCGAAAGGAACGAGGAAATTGCCGGAAAGTTTTTTGAGGTGGAAGTCAGTATTCTGTCTATCCTGAATTTCAGAGAGCTGTTCGAAAATCTCCTGACGGAAATAAAGAAGAAATTCGAAATTCCCCATGTCTGGTTGTCTTTGATCGAAGGTAACCCGATCACGCATCTCATCCGTGATCTTCAGACATCCGAACTCCTGAAAAACAGATTAAGCATCCTTGATCAAGGGACTTTTTCAGCTTTGATCGGACACCGGAAGGACCCTTTGCTGGCAAACGACGATCTGACTCCCTTCTACAAGCTGTTTCCGGATCACGAAAAGTATCTCATCCGATCCCTGGCCATAACGCCCATCACCTATCAGGGCGAGGTTATGGGAAGCTTCAATTGTGGGGATTTTTCACCGGACCGATACCAACCCGGAATGGACGTTTCCCTCCTTGAGCGTCTCGGCGTGAAATTATCCATCTGTATTTCGAATGTGACCGCCCATGAGACGGTCAGGATGACGGCCTCAAGAGATCCCCTGACCGATCTCATTAATCGAAGGGTTATGGAGTCCGTTTTGAAGCGCGAATTCACGAGGGCGCTTCGCTACAATCATCCGCTGGCCCTGGCATTCATGGATCTGGATGATTTCAAGTCCATTAACGACGCCCATGGACATGGCGTTGGAGATCATGTGCTTCGGCATGTGGGTCAACAAATCGTGCAGATGAGCCGAGAGAGTGACGTCGTTGCAAGGTACACAGGAGACAAATTCATCATCATTCTTCCCGGGACCAAACTGGACATGGCCCGGCTGATGATGAACCGGCTGAAGCAGTATCTCTTGAAAAAGCCGTTCATTCAAGACGGCAAATCCATACGCCTTTCACTGCGTTTCGGCATAGCTCAAATCCATGACCCCGGGGTCCAGGACTCGGCCTCCATGCTCAAGAGGGCCGATGAAAGGCTTTGCGATGCCAAGAGGAAAGGGAAAATGAAAGAGCATGTGGTCGTATTTAGAAATAGTAAATAAAGAGAGCCAGTTTCAAAATATTCAATTTTGTTCGAGGTCAAGGAAGGCGAAAGTTTTAACCACAGGAATATGTATATAATATTTCGAGGATTAAGACTTGAGCCTGAAGTGGAGATCGGGCAAAAGGGGGCGTTTTGAAACTGGCTCAGGAGTTTGTTTCGCTGATGAGCGTATTGCAGGAACAGGAACAGGAAATGCAGAAAAAAATTTCCCCGCAAAAGCTGGCCTTTGATATTGACGGGGTCTTTGCCGATACCTTTCGAATCTTTGTTGAGACCGCCAGAAATCAGTATGACATCAAAGTCGATTACGAGGACATCACGGAGTATGATTTCAGGAAAGTAATTGATATTGATGATGAGACCGCCAGGTTGATCATTCAGAAGATCCTGGATGACCCCGTTCGTATGGGGATCAGGCCCATAAAAGGCGCAATCGATGTCATTACGCGGCTCTCCCTTTTAGGGCCCATTCTCTTTGTGACGGCAAGACCCGGAAAAACCGCCATACTGGAGTGGCTCTTGCAGCAATTGAAAAAAGTGGATCACAGCCTCATAAGATTGGAGGCCACGGGCACGCATCTGGAGAAAATTCCGGTGCTCCTGGAGCATGGAATCAGGTACTTTGTGGAAGATCGTCTGGACACCTGTTACTTGCTGGCATCGGCATCAGTGACGCCCATTGTGTTTGAGCAACCCTGGAATCGCAAACCACATCCCTTCCAGTCAGTCAGGACATGGAAGGAACTTTCCGATATGATTGAATGGACCGGGTAGTCCCTTTATCTGACGAGATCGGGAAGAAAAACCGCTTGACAGTATTGCCTTATTTCGGAAAAATATGGTTTTGGATGATTCAGGGTGCCTGCTTTCGCGGAAGCGATGAAAGGCCGCTCGCTGTTCCTCATTTCAGCGCAGGCCGGAATCCTGAAGCTTGTTGGCAAGGCGTTTCCCTTGTCTATCGAGCAGATACCGTTTATCTGATGTCGAGGGGTATCTTTCAAATGCTTCACGAAAGGAGTGTGTCATGCCTACTTACGAATACCTTTGCAAAAAATGCAACAAAGTCTTTTCCCTGATCATGCGTATTACGGAATATGAGAACAAGAAGATCCGGTGTCCGCACTGCAAGAGCACAAGAGTCAAACAGCAGATAACGCCCTTCCAAGTCGTCACCTCCAGAAAAGGCTGATGGCTTGGACCGATGCAGGATGGCCTGTTGCGAAACCTTTTAACCCGATGACCGATCAGAAGAGGAAAACGAAAAATGAAATGTCCCCATTGTGAAGAGGAAATCCCGGGCAAGACCTGCCCCGAATGTGGCTCGGTGACACCTGGAGAAGCCCGCTATTGTATGGAATGTGGCAGTCTTTTGGAATACGCAGGGGAAACCGCCTCTGTTGAAGGCGATGAAATTGATTTCGAAAACCGTGTGCTCTGCCCCGACGGCGCCTGTACGGGAATTATCGTAGACGGCAAATGCACGGAATGTGGAAAACCGCTTGTGCCCACAGAGACAAAGGAAGAGAAAGACGAGGCAGGGGAGGCATAATGTATGAACTCATGATTACCTCCCAGTTTGCAGCCGCACACCAGCTCAAGGAATTTCATGGAGGCTGCGAAAACCTGCACGGTCACAACTGGAGAGTGGAAGTCCATGTCAGAGGCTCCAGACTGGAAGACAACGGTCTACTGTTGGATTTCAGGGAGATCAAGCAGGCCACAAAAGAGACGCTGGACGATTTGGATCACCACTTCCTGAATGAAGTTGACGCATTCAAGGACATGAACCCGTCTTCGGAGAACATCGCCCGTCATATTTTCAAGCGGCTATCCCGGTCTCTCGACAGTGAAAATATCCGGGTCAGCAAAGTGACGGCCTGGGAGTCGGATAACGCCTGCGCAAGCTACTCGGAACCCCGATGAATCTCGGGACGTTGTTGTCGCAGCCTCCTGCAAACTTGATGACTTCGTAAAAAGCTGGTTTATGCCACTTTACGGCATCCTATGAGCAACGAACTTAATTAATACCATGAGTTCGTTAGAAGCTTATCTATGCGGCAATCGGCAGCCTATGAACAAGGAATGGGAACCGAACCTGACAATCTTTTTCAGATGCTTTCTAA
>CAYOIU010000436.1:0-3290 GCA_964404085.1 uncultured Desulfobacteraceae bacterium
CTGAAGCAAGGCCTCGAGATTTTCGGGCCTCACCATGTGGGGGCCCATCTCATGGTTGGTATGGGCGAAACTGAGGAAGAGATGGTATCCCTCATGGACCGTCTGTTCCAAATGGGCGTTTTGAACCATCTCTTCTCTTTTCTTGCCGAGGACGGGTCAACCCTGGCCGACCGGCCCCAACCGGACTGGCCCGTCTACCTCAGGATACAGCTTGCCCGATACCTCATTGAAGAGGGGATCGCCGGTCTTCGGGATATGTCCTTTGATGTCCGCGGCAGAATCGTCGATTTCGGCATAGAACCGGAGCAACTGGAAACCATCCTCAACCTTGGGACGCCTTTCATGACCACCGGTTGCTTAGGGTCAGACGGCAAGGTCGCCTGCAACCGCCCTTTCGGAAATTGCCTCCCGGACGTGAAGCAGTGGAACTACCCCTACCTTCCAAATGAAGAAGAAAAACACCTGATCAGAAAGCATCTCTTCGGTATTTAGGCCAAAAACACCTTCCCCGAACCCCATTTCTGATGGAATCCTAGGATGAGGACTTCTTATGCAATCATCACTTCTCTCGCCATAGCACTTATCTTCTGCGAAACATCGCGTCGCTCAAGGGAGGGGCAGTGGAATCGTTTCCGAAAGGGAATATCGGTAACGCCAAAATCGCTTAATACCGACAGCCTTGTTAATAAAGCACCGGACAGGCGCATCGGACCATGTTCGTTTGGACTGACATGGGAAATATCCAGGCTGGGGACCCCGCGCAGAATATTTGCGCCGTGATAAAAGCTGAGGGAAAATATATTCCCGCCGGAAAGGACTGCACTGCCCCTCCCGCCGTGGGTAAGTGCTCCCAAGTGAACGGAAGACATAACGGAGGTGGTCAGGCTTTTTTCAATGACCCTTTCTTCCCTGATATCATGTACCCAAAGCCCAGGGCGATGAGGATCTCCAGTATCAAGACGGCGATCCATGACTCTATCAGGGCCCAGAGTGCGCCGCCAAGGACAAAGGCCGGCGCCAGCATGATAATCCCTATTCCTATTTTCCTGGGGAGATCCATTCCTTCCTCCTGTTTCGATTCAGTGATGATAGGATCACAAGGAGTCCGGTCCTCAGAACTTTTCAAGAACTCCTTGGATTTACAGCAGACACAAAACACCGCATTCCTGGAAACTGCGGTCACGGATTATAGGCGAAACACCCTTCAGGGTCAAGATTTTATAGGTGTCAACAGGTATTCGGGCTTTACATTCTCCAATGCGTGAAAAATATTGCCTTTTATCTTTTTATTGGACCGGTAGAACCCCTTCAGCATCTTCTTGATCTCCTCCCGCTTGGAGGAGCCTGCCGTGGGGCATCCCAGCCGGATTTCCGGCCAATCCATGTCGCGCACAAAGCGGTTCACGAGCTGTTCATCCAGAAGATAGAAGGGCCTTATCACCGTCAGTTCACCGTCAAAAAAAGGCTGGACAGGCAGCATGGTGCTGAGAGATGCCCCATAGAAAGCGTTCATGAAAAAAGTCTCGATGAGATCATCTTTGTGGTGTCCGAAAGCCAGGAGATTGCAACCGAGATCGCGCGCCATTTCAAAAAGCAGCTTTCTCCTCATGCGGGAACAAAGAAAACAGGGGTTTTCCCGGTTTTCCGGGCCATGGGCCTTCGGGCCGATCCGGGTCCGGATCAACCGATAGTCAAATCCCTCGGCCCTGAAAAAGCCTTCCAACTTCTCTGTGGAATCGCCCCCGAACCCCGGGTCCACATGAGCAGCCGTAATCCGGTAATCAATGGGAATCCGCCTGATCCGGTCCCGAAGAAGCCACAAAAGGCTCAGGCTGTCCTTGCCCCCTGAAACCGCGACGAGGATGTGATCCCCGTCCCGGATCATCCGGTTCCGGTGAATAGCCTTTCCCATGAGGCGCTTCATCTCTTTTGCCGCATAACCCACGACGCTTCCCCGCTACCCATAATGACGCTCACCGAAGAGCTTGGTTCCGATCCGCACCAGGTTGGCCCCTTCCTCCAAGGCGACCCTGTAGGAATTGGACATACCCATGGAGAGATAGCGCAGATCCACCCCTGGGATCTGCATCCCCCTGATTGTTTCAAAAAGCTCTCTGGTAATCCGGAAATACGGGCGGGCTTCCTCAGGGTCTCCGGTAAAGGGCCCCATGGTCATCAGTCCTTGGACCCTCACCCGCTCAAGTGTTGCGATTTCCCGTATCACCGAAGCGGCCCGGGTGGGAAGGACGCCCGCCTTCTGTTCTTCCTCGCCGCTATTGATCTCAATAAGGATCGGCATGACTTTCTCCATTTTGTGGCAGACCTTGTCAATCTCACGCGCGAGTTTCATGGAATCCACGGTTTCTATCATGTCGAATATGGGGACTGCTTTCTTCACCTTGTTTCGCTGAAGATGTCCGATTAAATGCCATTTGACACGATTCCCAATGACCTCAAATGCCTTTTCAGCCTCCTGCACATAATTTTCGCCCACAATCTCCAGGCCCGCCTTCACAGCCTCCAGTATTTCTTCCGGAGTCCTTGTCTTCGCTGCTCCCACCAACTGCACCCCTGGGGGGAGTTCTTCAAGGACACTCTTTACCTTTTCTCGGATCACGGTGTACCTCCTTTTAACCCGGGTTGATTCCATTTCCTCATACATGAGTTCGTCTTTTCTGTAAAGGACCTCCTGTCCCACGGCGGATTTCCAGCTGGACTTCACGCTACTTAATGAATAACATGGAATGCATCTTCAGGGTTTCTTTGACGCCGCACAACTCGGCTAATCATGGAGGAAAGTATTATGGAAAAAGACAGAGGACACTACGCAAAAAAGCACCCACCAGACAGGACGGTCAACCGAAATATTACGGATGCCTTGCAGAAAAGGGTCAAAGATGGACAACTTCCCTGTGCCACGGCATTCACTGTGGTCTCTGAACTCCGTGTTTCTCCAGAGGACGTAGGCTTTAACCTGGATGTTCTTGAAATCCGATTGATAAAATGCCAACTTGGCCTCTTCGGTTACGGGCCCAAGAAAAAGATCATCAAAGCGGCCGAAATCGTACCTGCAGATCTGGAAGAATCGATTCGGAAGGGACTGAGAGACGACAGGCTGCCCTGTGAGACGGCGTGGGATATTGCATCGACTTTTGGCGTTGGAAAAATGACGGTCTCTTCGGCTTGTGAAAGACTCGGAATCAAAATCTCCCCCTGTCAACTGGGTGCCTTTTGAATTTTCCAGGTCCATGGCCGTACCCTGAAACTAGCCACCGGTCAGCTGTGTTTGC
>CAYOIU010000437.1:0-3272 GCA_964404085.1 uncultured Desulfobacteraceae bacterium
CCACATCGGTTCCTCCGGCCAGCACCGTGGCCTTTTCGCTATACTCGGTGAGGTATTCCAGTGCTTCATCAACTCCCTGAGGAGCAAAATACTTCATGTCTTTCATATCCTATCCACCCCCTCATCTATCTCTTTTCATAAAATGCAACAGCTCCCAGAATGATGATCCCCTCCACTATCCATTGCCAATACCCCGATACACCCACCAGGTTCAAACTATTACTCAGGATCGTCAGTATAAAAATGCCTGCAAACGTACCGGAAAGACCTCCCTTTCCTCCGCTCAAAAGGGTACCCCCAACCAGCACGGGAACGAGGGAGTCAAGCATATACGGGGCACCTATCATGGGATCTCCCATACCCATTCTGCCTGCCAGGAAAAGGCCTGTGAGAACCGCCGTTAAACTGCAGAGCATGTAGGTGAATATCTTGATCCGGTCGGTCTTCACTCCTGAGCGTCTCGCTATTTCTTCATTTCCCCCCAAGGCATAAACATGTCGTCCGAAGGGCGTTCTCCTCAGGGCAAATATCCCTCCAGCACCCACACCAACAAGGAGAAGAAAAGGAGCCGGGATGAACCCGATTTGTCCCCACACGAAGGACATCAGCAATGGAGCCGTCTCGCCGTAGGCAGCGGTCGTATAAACAAACACCGCCCCTTGAATAATAGACATGGTGCCCAGAGTCACAATCAGGGGTGAAATGCCCGTCTTGATGATCAGAAAGGCGTTCAGGAAGCCTATGGAAAGCCCAATAGCGATTACAAGGGCCAGTACAGGCATGAGCATGGAATTTTTCCCCATCATCAGTCCCGCAGCCAAACACGAGGTAAGGCTTATAACAGAGCCGACCGAAAGATCTATACCTGCAGTCAGGATTACAAAAGTCTGCCCGATGCTCACCAAGCCTATTCCCACCGCCTGCCGAAGGACATTGCCGATATTCCGGGGTCTGAGAAATATTTCAGAAGAAAAAGCAGAAATCACCACAAGCGCAAAGAGGATAAAATAAACGATTATAGTTGTTCGATTTTTCTCTAATTTAACGAGACTCATGGACATGGTTTTTTTCGTTTCCCTTCATTTGCCCCGTGGCCATCATCAATATTTTCTCTTCCGTGGCATCCGAACCAGAGATCTCCCCCACTATGCTACCCTCATGCATGACCGCGATCCTATCGCTCATCCCGATAATTTCAGGCAATTCAGAAGAAATCATTATCACTGCTTTCCCTTGTTCTGCCATGCGGCGAATGATTTGATAAATTTCCACCTTAGCCCCGACATCAACGCCGCGGGTTGGTTCATCCATAATAATGAGTTTTGGTTTCGCGGTAATCCACTTGGCTAGAATGACTTTCTGCTGGTTTCCCCCGCTCAAAAATTGGATTTCCTGTTCGAGCCCCGCGGTCGCGATGTTGAACTGTTCCACACAGGCTTCAGCGATGTCGTTTTGAGCTGGGGCATTGATCCAGCCCCATTTGCTGATCTTCGGGAAGATAAGAGATGTCAGATTTTCTTTCACGGAAAGACATCCCACAAAGCCCTCTATCTTTCGGTTTTCTGTCACAAATCCTATACCGCTCGAAATTGCTGTTTTCGGATTCAACCATTTCAAGTCTTTGCCTTCAAAAAACATTTCCCCGCTGTCAAAGCTGTCCGCGCCAAAAATAACCCTCGCGAGATCTGTGCGGCCGGAGCCCACCAGACCGGCTATCCCCAGAATCTCTCCGGAATAAACTTTCAGGGAGATATCCTTGAGAGCCTTTCCCCGGCATATCTTTTTCAGCGAAAGGACCCCTTTCCTCTCTCCTTTTTCCTTCTTTGGAAATGTCTGGTCCAGGCTCCTGCCCACCATCATCCGGATGATTTCCGGCTTTTCTATTTCTTTCGGAAAGACTGTTCCAACCAGTTTACCATCCTTGAGCACAGTCGCTCGATCCGCAATCTGAAAAATCTCATCAATACGATGGGAAATATAGACTACAGATTTTCCGCTCTCCTTCAGTGAGTTAATAATCCGGAATAGAGACTTCAGCTCCTTTCCTGAAACGACCGCTGATGGCTCATCCATGACAATAATATCCGCGTTCAGGCATAAGGCCTTGGCAATCTCCACCATTTGCTGCTGAGCCACAGAAAGATTTCCAACTTTGTCGAGTGGGTTTAGATCGGCCCCAAGGCTTGCCAGAAGTTCCCTTGATCGTGCATAAAGATATCCGTTATCAATAACGAGACCTTTCTTTCTCAAGGGTTCCCGTCCGAGGAAAATATTTTCGGCCACGTTTAGTTCGGGTATCAGATTGAACTCCTGGTAGATAATGCTTATGCCATTATCTTGAGCATCTTTCGGGGAAAAAAAGGTGACTTTTGTCCCCTTTACAAAAATTTCTCCTTCATCGGGTCGATAGGCACCTGCAAGGACCTTGATCAGCGTGGACTTCCCAGCACCGTTTTCTCCCACCAAGGCATGAATCTCCCCGGGCGTACAACTGAAATCAACCTTATCAAGCGCCTGGACACCAGGAAAACTTTTCGAAATCCCTTTCATTTCGAAAATATTACTGTTCACGTTTCGTGCCCTTCTCACCCTCGAAGGGAGGAACACTGTGTCCCTCCCTTCCCGAGTCTTAATAGGGGAGCCATTTCTTGGGGAGCGTGTGCCCGATCCACCAGTTTTCCGGCTGATTCGGCTGGGCGAGTTCACTCCACGGCACATCCGCTTTTATGTCTGCTGTTTCGTCTGTGGTTGATACCAACGTTGGGACATTGAAGTGATGAGGTACTGATTCACCCTGGAGGACCCGCAACGCCAGTTTCACTGCCTCGGCGCCCATCCTCGGGGGATAAGCCCCCATCACGGCCTTGAATTGATACTTCAAGACCTTGCACATGAAACCATTCAGTTGGTCCCCTGTGATGGGAACGTTCATTCCCGCGGCAACCATGGCTTCCAGGGCGCCTACACCCTGCAGGCCGCTGTCGCACCATACCCCGTCGATTTTCTTGCCGTAGGACTGTATCATGGCCTGCATGACGGTCTTGCCTTCGGTCGGGGAATAATGGGTGTATTGATAATCGAGTACCTTGATGCCCGGGTACCGGGCGAGGGCCTCGTCTGCACCGGCCTTTCGGTCAATAACAGACCCTGCTCCCGGCCAGCCGCCCAGCATGACAATATTCCCTTTTCCTTTCAATATCTCACAGAGCCAGACCATATTCATACGACCCAGTACCTGGTTGCTGGCGTCAACGAAAGAGACATAGTTGTCG
>CAYOIU010000438.1:0-3265 GCA_964404085.1 uncultured Desulfobacteraceae bacterium
CATGGTCATTGCACTCCTGGAGCATCCCGACTTCAGGCAGGAGGACTGGCGATCCCTCCGAAAGGGAATCATCGGCGGAGCGCCTTGTCCCATGGAACTTATGAAACGGCTGGTTGAAGATATCGGTGTATCCCGGATCACTGTGGGCTACGGCATTACCGAGACCTGTTCCTGGATCACCATGACACACCCCGAAGACCCCATTGAGCTGCGGGTTTCCACCATCGGGGCGCCCCTTGCGTGCAATGAAGTCAAGATCGTCGACCCTCCCACCGGCGAAGATCTGCCGCCAAATACCCAAGGGGAAATCTGCACAAGGGGTTTTCTGATGAAGGAATACTACAAGATGCCCGGAGCCACGGCCGCAGCCATTGATCGGGAAGGCTGGTTTCACAGCGGGGACCTGGGGGAAATGGACGAAAACGGTTATGCGAGGATAACGGGCAGGCTCAAAGAGATGATCCAAAGGAACGGTATCGATATCCGTCCGGTCGAACTGGAAGAGGTCATCTATCGGCTTCCGGACGTATCCGAAGTCCAGGTCTTCGGCTTTCCTCACCCGGAAAAGGGGCAGGAAGTGGCCGCGTGTATCAAATTGAAGGATGGGGCCGTGCTTACCGTCGGCGAAATCTCCGCCTTTGTTCAGGAAAACGTCGAGCCCTTACTGGCCCCACAATACTACAAAATTGTGTCCGAGTTCCCCATGACCAGGAGCGGAAAGGTGCAGAAGTTCAAACTGGCTGAAATGGCAGGGAAAGAATACCTGGCGTGAGAGCCTCCTGGTTTCGAATATCGTTTCACGGAAAAGACAATTGTTCATAGCTCAATGTATAAGCGGAAACACCCTTGATCCATAAACAAGCTTTCGGTGAGGGAGCACCATGAATACATTCCTGCAGTTTGAGATCCTCGGGAACAGGCTCTGGCGGATCGCGGCCCTTTTCGGGATCGTCCTGCTCTCCCTCATTCTGGGTAAGATCGCGAAGGCTGTCCTTCAAGGGATTGGATCGCGAGTCGAGGGCCGAAACCAATTTGTCATGGCCACGACCTTGATGGCGGTCAGCCGGGGATCTGTCTTACTTCTGGCCGCCGCCGGCATTTCGGTGGGTCTCCATGTCCTGCAATTGAAGGCCTGGGTTGCAGAGGTATCCGACACCCTGAGTTCGATTCTGCTCAGTATGGGTATCGGGTATTTCCTTTATTGGCTTGTGGATGTGCCCACCTCCTGGTTCACAAGGATGGCGGGAAAAACCGAGACCGGGCTGGACGACATGCTGGTGCCCATGGTCCGCAAGAGCCTCCGGGTCACCGTTGTTATTCTGGTGCTGGTCCAGATTGCACAGATCCTGAGTGATAAACCCATCACCTCCATCATTGCCGGTCTGGGAATCGGCGGCCTGGCACTCGCCCTGGCGGCCCAGGATACGGTCAAGAATTTCTTCGGCTCGGTCGTCCTGTTCGTGGACAAGCCTTTTGAGATGGGAGACCGCATCGTGGTGGACGGGCAGGACGGAACCGTGGAAGAGGTGGGATTTCGTTCCACGAAAATCAGGACCTTGGACGGTCACCTGGTCACCGTGCCCAATGGCGAGTTAGCCAACAAGATGATCCGGAACATCGGCAAGAGGCCCTTTGTCAAACGCACTGCCAACCTGACCATCACCTATGACACCCCCCCGGAAAAGGTGGCGCGGGCCATCGAGATCATCAAAGAGATACTGGACGGCCATGAGGGTATGCATCCCGATCGGCCCCCCAGGGTCTACTTTAATGAGTTCAACGCTGATTCACTGAACATCCTCGTTATCTATTGGTATCACCCACCCGACTACTGGGCCTACATGGCTTTCACCGAGCAGTTCAACAAAGAGGTGTTCCGTCGCTTCAACAACGAAGGGATCGAATTCGCGTTCCCGACCCAGACACTCTATCTCGCAGGGGACCCGGGAAGACCGCTCACCATCGGCGTGGAAAAGAGACCGCAAGAAAACGGGCCAGCCCCCCTCAGCCATGAGCTGGACCAGTGAAAGATCGGGTACACTCCGGTGTATGAAAGGCGTTTCAAGGATGACATCATCTCGAATAGGAGGTAGAAATTTCTATGCCCAGATTTATCAAGAAAACGTCAAAGAAGGCTGGTCTTCCGCCAGGAACCCTTATCCATGTAGGGGACAAAAGGACGCACAAGATAGAAATCAGCATCATGGATTATGATGAAGAAGAATTCCAAGAGAAGACCATCGCGAATATTGAGGAGGCCTTTCCCCTCAAAGACAAGCCAACTGTGACGTGGATCAATATAAGCGGCATCCATGATATGGATCTCATGGAAAAGATAGGTAAACATTTCGAGATTCATCCGCTTACGCTGGAAGATATCGTGAACACCGCGCAGAGACCGAAAATGGAAGACTTCGACCATTACCTCTACGTGGTCATGAAAATGCTTTACCTAACCAAAGAAGACGATGCCGTCCATTCAAAACAGGTCAGTCTCGTCCTGGGGCCAACTTTTCTCATCTCTTTTCAAGAGCAACCGGGAGATGTTTTCGATCCGGTCAGAGAAAGAATCAGAAAATCAAAAAGCCGCATCAGAAAATCAGGGTGTGACTATCTCGCCTATGCCTTGATCGACGCCCTTGTGGACAACTATTTCGTCATACTGGAGCGTTTTGGAGAAAAGATGGAGTCTTTAGAGGAAGATCTCGTAGACAACGCTGCGAAGGATATCCTGGAGAGTATCCATCATATGAAACATGAAATGATATTCCTTCGGAAAAGGATCTGGCCGTTAAGAGAAGTTATCAGCAGTCTTGCCAGAGGAGAACTGTCATTGGTGCACGGCTCCACAAATGTGTATCTCAGGGATGTCTATGACCACACGATCCAGGTCATCGACACCATCGAGTCATTCCGTGATGTTTTGGCCGGGATGCTCGATATTTATCTTTCTTTGGTAAGCAACAAAATGAACGAAGTCATGAAAGTGCTCACTATTATCGCCACCATATTCATTCCTTTGACGTTTCTGGCCGGGATATATGGTATGAACTTCAAGTACATGCCCGAGCTTGAGTGGCGCTGGGGCTATTTTGCAGCCTGGGGTGTCATGCTGGCTGTTTTTGTTGTGATGTTGTTTTACTTCAAACGAAAAAGGTGGCTCTGAGTTGCAGGTTTTTTGCCGATCCTAAAAAAGCTGAAGCCCTATCGAGATAGACTATTTGAATGAAGAAACACAGCGACAAAAGGGTCGTTTATGCACATT
>CAYOIU010000439.1:0-3261 GCA_964404085.1 uncultured Desulfobacteraceae bacterium
CTTATGCACACGGTGTGCGGCTGTTCGGCCAGGTTTATAATGATGCCGTGGAGCCTGATGATCCCTACGAGTTTCTGGACCTTCTCACCAACACCGATATGGCCAGCCTTGAGAGAAACAACATGTTGACGGATTTGGCTGCCACTATCCGCAGCGATGAACATCTGGCGGAAGAACTGAAGCATGGCGATCATGCCGACCTCGATGCCCAATTTCTTTCACGGATCGACGAATTTATCCAAAAGTTCGGAGACCTGTCCTGCGCGGTGACCGGCGGCAAGAATTGCGTTCTGGGGACCGGTCCGCTATACCGGTTGCTGCTGGAGATGGCCGATCATCCAACCCGGAACGGGGTCCGCCAAAAGAAGAATCGAATCAGCCAACTGCATCAGGATTATTTGGACAGCTTTGACGACGATCAGAAGGAACGTGCGGAAGAACTGCTTGAACTGGCCAGGAGCAGTTACCGACTGCGTGATGATGACAATATCTATCTCGGCCGTATTGAAGCGCAGGTGCTGGCGGCGGTCCAGGAGGCCAGGCGTCGCCTCGACGAGGACCGGAAAGCTGATCGGGCGTCGGGAATATTGGTGCAGGTGCTGGAGGAGGCGGATTTCGGGTCCGAACCCCGGAAATCATCTCCCGGCGGTAAGCCGTCGGGTTTTAGGTATCAAGCCCGGCAGTTGATCGGTCAACCCGCAGGTCCCGGAATTTCAAGTGGCAGAGCCCGGGTGATCCGCAACCATTCCGATCTGGCCGATTTCAAATACGGCGAGGTGTTGGTTTGTGACGCGGTTGATCCGAACATAACCTTTGTCGTCCCCCTGGCATCGGCCGTTGTCGAGCGCAGAGGCGGAATGCTGATTCACGGTGCGATCATCGCCCGCGAATACGGTTTGCCCTGTATTACCGGCATCCCCGATGCAACCACACTGATTCAAACCGGGGATGAAATAACAGTGGATGGATATCTGGGCATTGTCACAATCGGAGATACCGGAATTTAAAGGCATGCCCTCCATATATCTCGGGACCATGAAATATCAAGGGTTCAAAGCCTTTGATCGATGATATCATTTTTTCCTCTCAAAAGGTAGTTTAATAATAAAATAAAATACTTAAATCCCATTAAGAACTGCTTTGGTGTTGTGGCACACGCCTTGCTATATAAGAAGAAGAATGGTTATCGGTTCGGAGGGGATACGATGATACAGACTATCATCAAGATACGGGCAAGACCCGAAAAGCGAAAAGAACTTCTCCAGACGGCTCAGGCCCTGAAGGCCTATACAAAAAAAGAGCAGGGGTGTCTTGGATATTATGTGTATCAGGACCCGGAAGATGAGAATACCATCCTGTTTGTAGGAGAATGGAAATCGGAAAACGACCTTCATTTGCATATGAATTCTGAAAGATTCGGGGTGTTCGTCGGTGCGAGCAGAGTGCTGGCCGGGAACCCTGAAATTTCACTAAACACCATATCTCATAGAGAGGTTCTAAACGATTTCGAAGCACTAGGTAGGGGATAACCGTTATCCATGTGTCATATGGACTGCATGGAAATTTAAGAAGAAAGGAGAAAAGGAAATGAAAGACACTCACGAGAAGAGGTTTGTATGGGTCAAGGACAAGGCAGGGAACGAATATGTCTGCCGCGTTATGGATCTCAAGGACCCGAAAAAGGTTGAAGAGGAAGATCTGAAGAATTGTCTGGATGATGCTTCCAGGGCTCTCCCCATAGGGGATTAGTAAGCCATCAGAAAAACGATCTGAAAGAGATGTGATACAGGCCAGACGCAAGAAGGATATCGAGGTGTATTTATTCTTCTTATGAAGGGCCTGTTCCAACTCAAATACGCGATGGGGAATTGAAGGGTGGAACAAAGAGGTGTCATGATTTATTTTGAATTGTCCGGCAGGGAGCGTTCAGGTTGGCTCAAGGGCTTTCTTGATATTCTTGCTCGATACAATGCATCCGTCCATCACCTGGAACAGTCCAGCGTGGGGCAAGCCTTTTCATGCTGCGCCGTGTTGGAGAACCTTCAAGGTTCTGAATCCGAGCAGGCGTTGAGGCAAGCTTTGCTTTTGTGGGCCGATTCCGTGCACCTGGATGCCCGTTTCCACTTCTACACGCCGGAGATGGCAGCTGATTGGGTTCAGCGGAATCAGTATTTGCTCACGCACTTCGGTGATTTTTCTGACGTGGAATCCCTGGTCCATGTTATAAGGGAAGAAGGTGGCTTAATAGAGTCCATGAAAACCCGGATCCATCACCACGCCCGCTCCATGAACCTGGTGATCGACGTCAGGGATGTTTCCGACATGATGGGGCTTAAAGAACGAATGATGGTAAAGAGCCGGGAACTGGGTGCGGATCTGGCTCTTCAAAGGATGGAGGCCTATCGCAAAAAAAAACGGATGATCATTTTCGATGTTGACAGCACTCTCGTGGAGATGGAGATCATCGACGAGATGGCAAGGCGGGCAGGGGTGTATGAACAGGTCAAGGAAATCACCTCCCGGGCCATGCACGGTGCATTTGACTTCAGGGCTGCCATTATCGAGCGCGTTGCTTTGCTAAAAGGACTGGGAATCGGGGAGCTTGAAGCGATCAGGGATCATCTTCCCCTTTCTCCAGGCGCAGAAGAATTGATTGCAGTGCTTCGACGGCTGGGATTCAAGATCGGTATTATCAGTGGAGGGTTTGACTTTTTTACAGAGCACCTCAAAACAAAATTACACCTGGATTATGCTTTTTCAAATCGTCTGGAAGTGTCAGATGGCGTCCTGACCGGCAGGGTAACGGGAAAAATTGTGGATGCGGAAGAGAAGGTCCGGATTCTCTCTCAGACTGCATGCGATGAAGGGATTCTGATGGACCAGACCGTCGCAGTGGGTGACGGGGCAAACGATGCTCCCATGCTTGCACAAGCCGGGCTGGGCATCGCGTATAACGCGAAACCAAAACTTGACCAGGTGGCTGATGCGAACGTTGGAAGGGCGCGGATGGCCCACCTCTTTCATTTTCTTGGCATCACGGAAGAAGATATCGCTGAGGTCCTTAGCTGCACCCCATCCGAAGCCTGGTTGCGGATGGAACTTGGGGAATGATGGGTTGAAGCGATCAGCCAGCGCGACCAGGGGTGCTGGGCGAAAGCAAACAAATAGGAGAAAGAACATGGAAGCTTTACGAAAATATTTTGAAAATATAAGGGGAACTGGTGTCATCGCTACTGCAGACGCGGATGGGAAAGTCAACGC
>CAYOIU010000440.1:0-3246 GCA_964404085.1 uncultured Desulfobacteraceae bacterium
TTACCTCCATGGACAGTCTGGTCATCAGGGCCACGGGTCTGGTGGTGGCCATGTTCGGCGGGTTGATTTCATCGGGACCCTTTATGAAGAGCAGGCTGGCAAATCTCAGGGTTGTTTTTTTTTGCGGGGTACCCATCACCATTGGCGCCCTTGCAGGGAGCGTGTGTGCCATATATCTGCACGACGCCTTGGGAGCTGTAGGCGATGGCATGGTTCGCCTTTCACTTGGGATTCTCATGCTTGTTATCGCCTGGTTTTTATTCACGGGCGGGGGGAAAACAGAATATCCTGAACCGGAAGACATTGATCCACTGTCCACAAAGCTTGGACTGGAGGGCTCCTATTGGGAGGGATCTCTGGGGAAGGTCGTTGACTACCGGTTGGTGCGGGCGCTTCCTGGAGCACTTATCTTTATTTTTCTTGGCTTTATAGGGGGCTTTTTCGGTATGGGAGGAGGGGCCTTTCTGACCGCGACGCTTAACCTCGTTATGATGGCCCCGGTGAAGATCGCAGCCGCCTGCAGCGGGGTCCTCCTGGCCATCAGTGATGCTACCGCCATCTGGACATATATCACATACGGTGCACTTGTTGCCATTCTTGCAGCCCCTTGGATGCTGGGGCATGTGGTGGGTGGCATTCTGGGAGCACATCTCTTGATCAGGATCAGGGCGGGCTTTGTGCGGAAGATTTTGATCTTTATTCTCATCCTTTCATCCGTGAAACTCATCGCACGTGGTGTGGAAGGTGCATTTGGGATACATATTCCTATTTTGGGATAAATGTGATAGCTGTTTCATGACAGGCCCTAAGTATGCCCATTTGCAGGAGGCAATTATGAAAAATAATAAACTGAAAGCTCCTTTTGCCGGCTTGGTCTATGGACAGATCATCTACTGGGGCGTCATGTTCGGCTCTTTGATCGTCATTATCGGCTCTGTGATGGCCTTCATAACCAGGAATAACTACGTGCCTGTTTCCTATTGGCTGTCTTCAGTGTGGGCGGGCAAGTCACCTTCTCAAATCTGGCAGGGCATCACCGGTTCACTCCCCATGGGACACTGGTACTTTTCACACCTGATGACCGGAGATGGTTTGACTGCCTTTGGGATCTCTCTGGCGGTTTTTTCAGTGGTGCCGGCGCTTTTTCTCTCCTCTGCGGTTCTTTTCAAAGACGGTGACAAACTCTATGGGTCGTTGGCCCTGATTTGCGGCATAATCGTTTTGACCGGGGTATTGGGGCTCATTCCCATAGGCTGATGAAATGCCCATGGGAGCCAAGGCACTGAAAGACGGCATTTGTTGGGTGTTGCTTTTTGATTTTCTAAACCAAGGAGGTCAGCATGTCTATCATCGCCATCGCCAGGGCTTCTTACAGTCATGGCAAGAAGATTGCTGAAAGAGTGGCGCAGGAACTGAACTATCAATGTATCTCCGAGGAAGTTATCAGTCTGGCTTCACAACAATTTGATATTCCGGAAAATTGGCTGCGCCAGGCTGTTGAAAATGCGCCTACGCTCCGGGACCGCTTCACCTATGGGAAAAAGAAATACGTCGCCTACATCCGGTCGGCGCTTTTGGAATTCGCGGCGAGAGATAATGTGGTTTATCATGCCTTGGCAGGTCATTTCTTGTTGGAGGAGATCCCAAATGTTTTGAGGGTCATGATTTCTGCCACCCTTGAGGAGCGGGTAAAAGAGATCATGGAAAGGGAAAAGGTCTCAAAGAAGGAAGCATCAAAACTCATTGAGAAATTTGATAAGGAACGGAAAAAATGGGCGATGTATTTCCACGGCAGGGACCCTTGGGACATCAGTATGTATGACCTTGGGATAGTGATCGGCAGACTTACAATTGACGATGCAGTCGACAAGATCCTAACGACGGTAAAGCTGCCTTCTTTTCAAACGGATCCTGAGACGTTGAGGATCCTAAAAGACCAAAGTCTCGCCGCAAAGGTAAAATCAGACCTGATGAATTTCTATGCTGATGTAGAGGTTTCTGCCGAGGACGGGATCGTTACAGTCCATATAAAGCGAAGTCTACAGCAAGAGGAGGCCCTTACGGATGACATTCGTGGCATTCTCCTGGAAATGCCCGGGGTAAAGAATGTGCACGTGAACGTCATACCCGTTTACTGAACATGATAACAGAAGGCATGAACACAGGGTTCCCCTTCAAGTGTTCCCGAATCGTCAGGAGTGCATGGATGCGATGAAAGCCTTTTGAGGGTATCAGATGTAATAGCCATGAAGCTGGTACACAAAATCATACTTGCAAATAGTCTCGGCATCATTTCTATCATCGTGGTAGCCGTGTTCTCTTACCATGAATTTGACCTTCTTCTCGCTAAGTTGCGTTTTGTTGAAATAGCGGACACCCTCAATGCATCTTTCTTGGAGATGAGACTTTCGGAGAAGAATTACTTCCTCTATAAAGACGATGGAGCCCTTCCAGGCATCAAAAAGCAGATCCGGGAGAACTATCTGACCATTGAGAGGATGAAACCGGATATCATCAGGGCCATCGGCGATGAAAATTTCGAAAAGCTTCAATTGGATCTCAGACGATATGAAGAAGCGATTACAACCATAGAAAGGATTGATGAAAGCAGAAGAGACATAGAAGAAATAGGGATTGGAATCCGGGAAGCAGGCAGGGCATTAAGACTGTTTTCCGACCATATGGTAAGGGTTGAGAGACGGGAAGTGAATAACATTATTTCCGCTTCAAAAAGGACGTTATTGTCTTTTTTCGGACTCGTCATTTTTGTTGCCATCATGAGCAGTTATTTGTTTTTTTCACGGATGTTCAAAAATCTTCGACGGATAGAAAGGACGGCGAATTCCATATCCGAAGGGAACTTCTCGAAAATTGAAGGGAAGATACCGGAAAATGAGCTGGGTTCCGCCATGGCGGCCATTAATGCAATGTGTGAGGAACTGAAAACCGGGCATGAACAGCTCATTCAGTCGAGGAAACTGGCATCCTTGGGAACGCTTACTGCGGGCGTGGCACATGAGTTGGGGAATCCGCTCAACAATATTTCCATGGTGGCCCAGACCTATTTAGAACTCCTGGAGCATCTTTCAGAGGAAGATAAAGTCGATTATGTAAAGACAATCCTGGAGGAAAGCGAGAGGATCAGGAGAATTGTTCAGGACCTGTTGGATTTTTCGAGAACCAAGGAAAGGAATTTTCGAGTTTCTGATATCAATGATGTTGTGAGACGCTCCCTTAAACTGGTGC
>CAYOIU010000441.1:0-3239 GCA_964404085.1 uncultured Desulfobacteraceae bacterium
TAGGCACGCCGCCAGCGTTCGTTCTGAGCCAGGATCAAACTCTCCACTTAAACTATATGGAAAATTATTTCCTTTTTTTCTTTTGACTAAAAAGCCTACTGCGGTATCACTATTCAGTTTTCAAAGAGCAAGACATTAAGAAACATTTTAATCGTTCCAGCGCCGACTGTCAAGTCGTTTTGCGCCAAGGAAAGAAGATTTTTATATATTAAATCCTGTTCCCTTGTCAAGCAATTTATCCGTTCAACAAAAGCTATCCCCAAAAACGAATCAACCGCCTTTCGGACGGCCTTTCTGCAAAACAAGAAAAAAGATCTATAGTTTTGTGCCACGAGAAAGTCAAGCACTTTTTGTCGGTTTTTTGAATATTTTTTCCTATTTCTTTTCATCCAAATATTTGGCTATCATATCAACCACATAATGAATCTGTTCTGCTGTCAGCTCAGGAAAAATGGGCAGTGCAAGACTTGTCTCGGCCGCTGCGACCGATACGGGAAAGTCGTTTTTTTCATACCCCAGATAGTTGAAACAGGTCTGCATGTGGAGAGGAACAGGATAGTATACTTCGCATCCAATATCGCGATCATTCAGAAAGGCCTTCAAATCGTCTCTGTTTTCCTTGAGGCGGATAACGAACTGGTTGTAGATGTGCCTTTTTCCCTTTTCCTCTGGAAGGCGTATCTGCTCCAGCCCTGCTTCGTGAAAAAAACGCCGATACAGGGCCGCATTTTCCTGTCTTTTGCCGGTCCACGCATCTAGGCGCTTCAACTTGACGCCCAGGATGGCGGCCTGAAGGGCATCCAATCTGAAATTTCCCCCTATCAGGTGATGATAATACTTCGGTTTACCCCCGTGAACCCTCATGACCTTCAACCGTTCATAAATCTCCCTGTCGTTGGTGGTCACCATGCCCCCATCCCCGAAGGCCCCGAGGTTCTTTGACGGAAAGAACGAGAAACAGCCGTACTGTCCCATGGCCCCTGCTCTGTAAGCCTTTCCGTTATCCCATTCATATTCGGAGCCGATGGCCTGTGCCCCATCTTCAATGACGACGGCTCCAATATCCTGCGCAATCTTCAAAATGGGCTGCATATCCGCGCATTGCCCGTAGAGATGTACAGGGATAATGGCCTTGACCTGTTTCTGCTCATCATCCCCCATAGATGAAAACGCCTTTTCCAGCAACGCCGGATCCATATTGAAGGTATCCTCTTTGATATCTACGAACATGGGGCGCGCTCCCACCCTCACAACGGCGCCGACAGTTGCAAAAAAGGTATAAGGAGTTGTGAGGACGATATCTCCCGGCCCTAGCCCGGCAGTCATCAGGGAAATGACGAGCGCATCCGTACCGGAAGAGACCCCGACTGCATATCGGCAACCGCAATAGCCCGCGATTTCTTCCTCCAGCTCTTCCACCTTGGGGCCGAGGATGAACCGCTGGGAGCGAAAAACCTGCGCCGTTACCTGCATGACCTCCTCTTCAATGGTCTCATACTGTTTCTTCAAATCCAGCAATGGAACTTTCACTTGAATTCTCCTTTCCTTCATCCGACGAGCTCGGATACGGGAACGATCTCGATCCCATCATTCATTTTTTCCAGATAGTTCTTCAACACGCCGACCGTCGCCTTGTGTGGATGCCCGATCCCGATGGCCCAACCCCTGTGTCTGGCCATGTTAAGGAGGCGCCTGACTTGGAATTCCATGGCGGCGGCGTCCAGATCATTGTCCAGGAAGACCGTTCTTTTCGCAGTTGGTATGTCCATGCTCCTGGCCAGATCATAGCCAACGCTATCAGCCGTGGTCCTGCTGTCAATGAAAAAGAGGTTTGATCTCCTCAATGCCCGCAACACGACAACCATTTTGTCGTGGTTTTCCGTAAAAAGAGAACCCATGTGGTTGTTGACACCAACGGCACCGGGAATCTGTTTGAGATCCTCCGCCAGTTTCCGGAGGAGTTCTTGATCATCCATGGAGACAAATAGGGTGCCGGGACCGGGATTTACGGCCGGGTAGTTTTTGGGTTCCATGGGGAGATGCAGCATCAACTCAGACCCATGCTCGCGGGCCTCACGAACAATACGGCGGGTAAAAGGTGCCGAAGGCAATACCGAAAGGCTAACCGGAATATCCAGTTCCATGAAAGCCACTGCCAGTTGCGGATCGTATCCCAGGTCATCAATGATCAGGGCCACTCTGGGCCGTCCTTTCCCGCCGTCCGTCATGGCGCCGCTGAAACGCAGCACAATGCTGTGGGTGTAGAGGCCGTTTCCCTTGACAGCATATCGCAGATCATGGGTATACCCCGGCTCCTCACTGGCAGTCACGCCAGATCCCAGCGTATGAAGCCTCCGGAGGATCTTTTTCCCGACGCGAAGGGCCTTGGATTTGCCAGGAACTTTCACGAGGAGTCGGGTGAATTCCCAGTGCTTTCCCTTTTCATGTCTGGGCTCCACATCCAGAAAAAAAATATCCCTCTCAGGGATACCGGATTGATAGAGGGACTCGTAGACGCATAAATCAATTTTTCTGATGACGGAGCCCAACCCGGGGCTGCTGGAATAGGCCTCTTCGTAGAGGGGACCATCAGGCTTTACTACACCTTTGCCAAAGAGGAAGAAGCCCAGGGCAAAAATGAGTAAACCCGGCACAGAAACGGCCAGAATCAACATCGGGCCGCTCTTTTTCTTTTTTCTCTTCATCTATCTATTTGATGGAATCGTAAAAGGCCCGTCCATGGGCACGATGATGAGGTTTACGAAATCATCGTCTACTAAAGGCAAAACCTGTCACTTCCTGGAGTTTAACTGAGAAAAGATATCCCACGATTCCAGCAACTGAAGTGCATACTGCACCTGGTTATCCTGTTTGAGAAGTTTCTTGGCCCGCTCGTCCTTGCTCAGGGTCTTCTTTTCCCCATTTTCCTCCTTCGGCCCGTCATTCTCCATATGTCCTTTGAGATCCTCTTCCCTCAGGAAATGGGGTTTCTTGATCTTTTCTTGATCCGAAGGAGACACGAACGGTACCTTGATATCCGGCACGATCCCACTGAGTTGAATGGACTTGCCGCTGGGCGTGTAATAACGGGCTGTCGTGAGACGGAGACCGGAACCGTCCGCCAGGGGAATGATGGTCTGGACCGAGCCCTTTCCAAATGTGGTTGTTCCCAGGATCAAAGCCCTCTTGTTGTCCTGGAGGGCTCCGGCTACAATTTCAGAGGCACTGGCACTGCCCCC
>CAYOIU010000442.1:0-3239 GCA_964404085.1 uncultured Desulfobacteraceae bacterium
GAGATCTGCCTCGATCAGGAGGGATTGCTGAAATTGGTCGGCCATTATCCGACCCAGCCTCAAGCAACCACCTTCAGGCTGGCTTACATCCACGAACAGGATTCCTGGAAGCTGATGGGGATTCACGTGGCCATGAAAAAGAAACCCTGAAATTTTTCAAGGTTGCGGACGCGTCTGGCTTCCGTGCCATCTGCGAGGCAGAGGACGTTTGCGCTGCAAAAACCGCTTCAGCTTCCATCCAAGCCACAGCAGAATGAGCCCCGCCATTAGGGTGTGGCTGATCCAAAAGAACTCCCGGGCATGATAACCCGTTTCCCAGTAAGAAACCGGGGCCGGGAACCTGAAATCCGACACGCCCACTTTCCAGACCCATGTCTTTCTGTAGAAAAACGCATAGTTCCAGAAAAAATGCTCGTATGGATTCACGCCCTAACCTTTCTGCGCCCGTTTACAACCCGATGCCGGGAGGCCATACTTCCTTTTAAAAATCAGTCGGAATTGCTTCCATGCTGGTTTAATTGCAAAAGGCTATTCCGCTAAGAAAAACCCCCGATCTCACCTCGCCTTCTCACATTCCCCTCGTCCCCCATCAGCTATGCTTTCCAAAAGGTTATGGAAGCATCAGGGTGTTTTACAACCTGTCAGTAAGGCCTCTCTGTCCGCAATGCTCAAATCGCGGATCGGTTTATTACGCAGCTTTCTGCAACGCTCTTCCGCCTTTTCCAGGTATTTTTTGTATGCCTTACTCCACATCGTGACGACAATTGAACTCCTGAACTTATAGAATTGTCGATATGATTCAATGGTTCGGCCCCTGATCGTTATTTGCAGAAAAGATCCATCATCCTCCCATGTCATCTTCGGGCCGGCACCGGTCACCTCTGTATTGTCCGGTTTACCGAACCGCTTGATCAGCCATGTCCTAACCGCATCACTTTTCAAGGGTCCCATGTAGTGCTCGATAAATCTGATCTGCCCGACCTTGCCTTCCATGGTTTCAAATCTGAAGACTCCACCGTCACGCCGTAATTTATCCTTGTAATGCACCAGGTCACTCCTTTTTGGGGCAAATTCCTTAAAGACATCTCCGCCGGCGCCGCTGCCGAAACGCCAATCACGTGTCATGGCCTCTTTAGCCCTGCTGTACTGGATGCCCGGACGTAGACCACGAATCGACAGATCCTCCACGTCCTTCCCGACGAACAGTTCATTCAGGCGCTTTTCAAGCGCGATCGGCTTGGCAGCGATTATTGCAGCTTTCCTTGCGGCGCGCTGCTGCTGCGCTTGGCTGATCGCCCACCGCTTTTTCTGGATGGCCTGCTGAAATGCTGTCGCTTCCTCAGCCGACATTTTTCTCAACACCGGCGATTGTGCCAACCGGTCGAGCGTGCTGAGCCCAGCATTGGTATTGGGAACAGCCGCCAATTCCTTTTTTGCCGCCGCAATATCCGCGTCATTCGCCTTCATTTCGCCCTTCACCGCTGCTTCCCTTTCCGTGAAACGTTGAATCAAAGCACTGATTTCATCTTCACCCAGATAATCCCGCGCCTGCCTCAAGTCCGCGACATGTTGCTTGATCTGGCCGCGTAATTGTATATCTTTCAATTGGCCTTGCACATCCTCACCCTTCAGTGACATCTGGGCAAGGGCAAGCAGCTTCGGCAGCTCCGGTATCAGATGATAGTTCATGATCCACTGGGCTTTTTGTTCAGTCAATTTCCTGACCTGGACCATTTGGCTCAAAGGTCTCCGGGATTGATTCACCGCCATCATGGCTTGATACAAGTAGCCGGCGGTCTTCTTGTCCTTGCGTTTCAGGGCTGCCCTACGGCAACCCTTCAGCCATTTCCTTACCTGACTGAAATCGTTGGCGTCCCACGACACAAAAGATTTTCCGAACAGGGGTTCGATCCATTCGTCTTTTAGAAAAGCGCTGAACGCCACCTTTGGTGCAATCTGTATCGTTTCTTTAGGGATGTATTTGGCAGCCCATTGACCAAGATGACCACAATCCGGCTTGGTAAGGCCTTCTGCCCAAACGGGTGGTATACTGATTGCAGTGAGCAAGACGAAAAGAAAAATATTTCCTGCAATAAATAGATGAAAATCAGTGATGCCCGAAAATGAATTCCGTTCACAGCGTAATTGCCCTTTGAATCTACACTTTTTATTCATAATCAAGTCTCTCCAGCTTTAAAATGACTGGTAACCCCACACCATTCGGATCCTTGACAAGGTTCCAATGTGTTGCCAACCTTGCCACTCACATAACGATCGTCTTGAAACCTTTACAACACGACAGGTGGTTCACTTGCACGTTGATTTTACCTCAATCGCGAACTCAGCGTTCCATTTGGATGAGATGTTTCACCGGACCGAAACATCTCATTTTGCAACAGACAGGTTCGTTATCTTAAAACGTATTTCGCCGATCCCCCCGGTGGCCAACGACTGAAAGACCACCCTCCCCCCTGTGGTGCCGAACGGCTTTTCGGACACAAACTCGAACTCATGGATGTCCAAAGAAATGGGCAGCGAATCGTCTGAAAAGACACTAGAGTCCTTATCGACGATCACAAGGTCGATCTGAGCCGGAGGCAATCCCGACAGTGCCGGACCCTCAACATTTCTTAAAGGCGACACGACTTCGTAGACATCGAGCGCCGGTTGACCCGGAATGAGCAGGCCATTATTTGTGATGGATATCTTGTTATCTGCAGCACGGTAGTTGAATCCCTTGACCGAAAGAATCAACGACTTGGCTTTGTAGAGACCCGAGTTAGGATCCGATGGCATCCCATCCGAGGCGGTGGTGTCGAACGTATACCGCCCTTTCACTTCTTCTCCCACGCCCACTTCAGATATGGCGACACTGTTGGCGTCGGTTGAAGTAACGACTCCGGAGAAATCAATCGTTACATCGGCGGCGTTCACTACTGTGGTGCCCAATAACCACGCTAATCCCAAAAGGAAGAGAACTCTTCTCATCTTCTTTCTCCTTTCCGTAAGCAAACGTCAGTCTCACATATGCTTCCGCGTTGTTGGGTTTATTCCTATTTCTATCAGTATGTATTCTTAAATTGGCGGTAATGATTGCCACAATGTGGTATTACCTTATAAACTAAGAAGCTTCATGCGGGATTCAATAGGCAGTTGGGATTTAATGGGAAGAAAAAGAAAGGACCTGTCCGTTCGCAGTAACAACTGAACATCTTGCGGGTTGAAGTCCCGCCCAAGGA
>CAYOIU010000443.1:0-3226 GCA_964404085.1 uncultured Desulfobacteraceae bacterium
TCGAAAAGATACTGGAACCAACAGTTCCCGTTGCGAGCCTCCTGGGCGTCATGGCCCTCGGGTTTATCATCCTCGAAAAATCAGAGCCCATCGCCCACATCATCTCGCAGAAGCTGAAAAGCCTCTGGGTGTTTGCCGAACTCCTCCTTTTCGTGCTCGTAGCGGCCCAGGTCAACATCCATGTGGTATGGAAGGCCGGTCTGGCAGGCACTGTCGTGATCATGGTGGGGCTTGTTTTCAGGAGCATCGGCACCTACCTCTCCCTTTTCGGAACAGGCCTCAGCCGGCGGGAAAAGCTATTCTCTGTGGTGGCCTATCTACCCAAAGCGACGGTGCAGGCGGCCATCGGGGCCGTACCCCTGGCAGCCGGGGTGGCCTCCGGGGAGGTCATCCTGGCGGTGGCCGTCCTCTCCATCCTGCTCACGGCCCCCCTGGGCGCCATCGGGATCATGATCTTCGGGGAACGGGTCCTGGACCACGGGGAACGCTCCGCCTACCGCTTCAAGGAGCTTCGCAACAGGCTGAATCTGCCCCATGCGGGTGAAAGTGTGAGGAGCAAGGATTTCGGCACGACCTGGAAAATCATTGAAGAAAAAGAGGTCTGGATCAAAGGGTCACTGGGGGAAAGGCCCGGTGAGCGGGACCGGGAACTGCTCCCGGCCATTCACCTGCGCTACTGGAAGGAGGGCTCCAGTGATGCCCCTGGAAAAGGCAGGACCATGACCTACCGCTACAGCCAGCAGGACCCCTCTTTTCACAGACACTGGGAGGTCCTTTACGACTGGTGATGCTTTTCCGCCCGGGAGAGGTGTGCGGAACGGCCGGGCGATCAAGCGCTTCGCCACGGTCCTTACACGGGTTTTAGGCCGTCCCTTTTTCGGAGGAATCGACCTTCACGTACCGCTCCAGTTCTCCCTTTGGGATCCCCAGGCAATACAGGACGTTGGTGATTTGACCCGTACTCAGGACGCCGTCCGCTCGGACACCGGTCTCCTGCGGCTTGAAGGCGATGGAGAGTCCGGCGTTCTCGATAAAGTGCGATCCCACCGAACCGTCTCCTACGGCGATCACCTGGTCCGGGCCGATGTTCTCCACTTTCATGATGAATTCAAGGATTTCCTGTTTCGTATCGCTGGTGATGACAGGCTCAGCCAGTTTCCCGGTGATCATCTCGTTTTCATCCACTTCGAGGCTGTTGGAAAAGGCATAATCCACGCCCGCCTCCTCCAGGATCTTTTTTAGCAGGAAATTGAAACCGGATGAGAGAAGCGCAATCTTGAATCCCATGGATTTCAGGATCCTGATCAGTTCAAAAGAACCGGGATTCAATTGGAGAATATGGCTGAAGGCCTCGAATTCATGTATGGGGAGCCCCTGCATGTTCTTTGCATTTTGCAACAGCGTCTGGAGCTGGTCTTCGCCCTTCCCCACAGGTCCCATTTGGTTGGAAATCTCACCCAGTTTTCCCCTGACTCTCTCCAGGAAATCCCGAAGGGACTGCTCCTGGAGCAGGCTGGATTCCACGTCGAACACGACAAGTTTTTTCAGTTTTCTGAAGATGTCCTCACTCTGGATCACCACGCTCTGGTCCATATCCTGACACAGATTCCTCAAGGCTCCCGCCATTTCATCGATCGCCTCCCTCCGGGATGCATGTGAACCCACGTCCATGCGGCTGGAGTCCACCACCATCTCTACAGAGAAAAAATCTCCCCGGGCAATCATCCTGCAGCGTTCTATGTTGATATTGCTCTGGTAGAAAAACTGGGAGACCGCCGCCATGATGCCCGGCCGGTCCAGTCCCAGGATGGTGATCAAGTGGTTTTCCTTTCGAGGGGGATGACCCTCCTTCTCCTCGTCGTGCCCTGTGACCATGATCTTGAGGCCTGTTTCCATCTCGAGTTCGATCAGGGAATCTCGGATTTTTTCGATGGAATGGCGGGATGCCGTAAAATCAACGATGAGGAATATGGAGAATAGGTTCCTCCTGCAGGTTTCTTCGATGTCCAGAATATTTCCTTTCAGATCGCATATCTTTGCTGCGATCCTGGAAACAAGTCCGGGAGAATCAAATCCCACTGCCGACAGGGTCATCAGTTTTTCCCTTTTCTTGTTGATCACCTTTCTATTCCCCCTTGTCGTAGAATACGAACAATTCTTCTTCATAATATCTTCCATTGACAATCTGCCCCGGTCCGAACCGCTTCATTTCCTTCTTTTCCAGCAAGTCAACGAATCTCCTGTTGATTTCCTCAAGAGAGACCTCTTCCTTGAGCCAGCGTGTGGGGACGTTCACGTTTATGGGACGCGCCGGGACCAGGTGCCTGGTGGCCTTCGGGGCAAATTTCTTACCTTTCGTGACGGCCTCCACGACCATTTCTTTGCTGATACGGGGCGTCCAGATGACCACCCGTCCGTCCTTCAGTTCCTCAAATGAATCACATTCGGTAACATTCTGGCAGGGAATGTAATGCAAGTCCACGCCTTTTTCAGCCACTCGGTTCTGGCACTGTTCCAGGACATCATAGGCACTGACGGCATCAAATACCTGATCCCGCTTGAACTGAACAATGCAAAAGGATTCGACACTCTGGATTCCCCAGCACAAGGGGTCTTCACACATGAGTCTTTCAAAATCTCCCTTTGTCCTTACCTCATGCAGAGTCCCTTTCATCTCCCTGATGACGGCAAGCAGACCCCCTGGGTCGGAGGCGTTTTCCAGCAGCCTGAACCAATAGCGCAGTTGAGTGGCATCATTGAGATAATCGATTCGACACACAGGTATGTATTTGAAATTCAAGGCATTAAATACAAAAAAACGGTGGTGGCCGTCAAGGACCATGTAGTTCTTATCCACGATGATGGGGTTCTGGAGGTTGGTCCAGTTGGAAAATTCGAGGATGAGGTCACTGGCCGCATGGGGGATCACTTCTTCATGCGGCACCAGGGATTTCACGGGCACCATCTCGAGTTGTAGTTCCAGGCTGTCAGTCTTTATACAGTACATGTGACTCACTACAGGAGGCCGTGAAGTTCCTGGAGGACCTCCCGGTATTCATCGCCCTTGAAACAGAACTGGAGATCACGGAATCCTTCGCGCAGTTTCCTGACCTCATCCGATACCTGAAGTCCGTCCTCAATGACGTCCCCCATAAGGTTTGCGAGACCTTGAAAATCCCCTTCCCGCATGCCGAAACGGGTCATTTCAGAGACACCCAGTCTGAGG
>CAYOIU010000444.1:0-3208 GCA_964404085.1 uncultured Desulfobacteraceae bacterium
CCCACCACAATCTCCAGTCCAACCCCCATGCCGCCTACCTTTTCGTGGAAGAGGGACCGGGGTACAAGGGAAAGCGACTCCATTTGACGAAAATCAAAGAAGAAGAGAACAGCGAACGCATTCAAACTCTCGCCCGGAGACAATACCAGAACGAAAAGGAGGGGGGGAGGTTTCTGGTCTCTTTCCAGGTGGACAAGGAGTTGCCCCTGATCGGGGCAGGAGAATAGTCCTCGGTTTGATGGACAATGGCGATGGAGGGACAGCCTTTGGCGTTGCACGGTTCGGTTCCGAGCCTTCGCATAAGGCCCTGCAACGAAGCCCCGGTGAACGCTGACGGACGCTTTGTCCTCTATTGGATGACGGCCTTCAGGCGTCCATCGTGGAACTTTGCACTTGACCGGGCCGTGGAGTGGGCCCGGGAGCTCCGAAAACCGCTCGTGATCCTTGAACCCCTGCGGTGTGACTACCCGTGGGCAAGTGACAGGCTCCATGCCTTCGTGCTGGAGGGGATGGCAGATAACGCCCGAGAGCTGGCAAAGAAGCCGGTCTATTACTATCCTTACGCAGAAAGAAACCAGGGTGAGGGGAAGGGGTTTCTTGAGGCCCTCTCATCGGAAGCATGTGTGATTATCGCGGATGACTTTCCCTGTTTTTTCCTCCCATCGATGATCCGGGCTGCAGCTCTCAAGGTAAAGGTGCAGATGGAAAAGGTGGATGCAAACGGCCTGCTTCCGATCCGGCTCTCCCAAAAGGTCTTTTTGTCCGCTTATCACTTCAGGCGTTTCGGGCAGAAGCACCTCCCTCCGCTCCTAAACCGGCAGCCCAGGTTGCGGCCGTTTGCGGGTCACAAAATCCCCGAGCTTCCCTCCCTGCCGCTCCACATCGCAGAGAGGTGGCCGCCCTTATCCGGGGACGAACTCAGCCATGTCAGGGCGTTTGTGAAAAGGCTTCCCATAGACCACACCGTTGAACCGGTAAACTACCGGGGAGGGACCAGGGCGGCGCGGTCAACGCTCAAATCGTTTCTGGGACGAAAACTCCCTTCCTACAGCACGGACCGCAACCACCCGGACAGGGAGGCCGAAAGCAGGCTCTCCCCCTATCTCCACTTCGGCCACATCTCCTCACATGAGATTGTAAGCCGAGTTCTGGAAGAACAGGGCTGGACTCCTTTGCGCGTCAAAGAGGAGGCCAAAGGGCAGCGGGAAGGTTGGTGGGGCCTGGACGAGCATGCAGAAGCGTTCCTGGATCAACTGGTCACCTGGCGGGAGCTCGGGTACCAGTTCTGCCATAAACGACCGGACTATCATCAATACGACTCCCTGCCTTTATGGGTTGTGAAGACATTCCGGGAACATGAGGGAGACCGGCGGCCTTACCTTTACACTTTGGAAGAATTCGAGGAAGCCCGCACCCATGATCCGGTATGGAACGCGGCACAGAGACAGCTTCTAGTGGAGGGGAGGATCCACAACTACCTTCGCATGCTCTGGGGCAAAAAGATCGTGCATTGGACACCTTCTCCCAAAGAGGCATTGCGGATCATGGAATGGTTGAACAACCGTTACGCGGTGGACGGAAGGGACCCGAACTCCTATACAGGCATCTTCTGGGTCCTGGGTCGACACGACAGGGCCTGGGGACCGGAGCGCCCTGTCTTCGGGAAGGTGCGCTACATGACTTCGGAAAGCGCCGTTCGCAAGCTGCACATGAAGGAATATCTGGACAAATGGGCAGTCAATTGATGCTTCGGACCGATCCCTTAGACATTTTTCGTTAAACTAAAATCCATATCAAGATAAGGAGGGTTAAAGATGTCACTGATTACCGTAACAACCAGTATCGGGTGCGGTGCCATGCGTGTTGCTCAAAAGGTTGCCCAGGACCTTGACATCGAGCTGTATGATGACGACCGCATACAACAGGAAGCCTTTGACATGGGGTATTCATCCAAAGATCTGAAGGGTTTTGATCAAAAAGCCCCGGGACTATTGGATCGGCTTTTGCGGCGCAGACCGGAAATATTCAATGAACTGATGGCAGCAGTCATTTACGAATTGGCCCATCGCGGTGAGGGCCTTATTATGGGACACGGTGCCACTTATTTCCTGAAAGATTTCAGCTGCGCGCTGCATCTGCGGATGCATACATCAAAAGCGTTTCGCATCCGGCGTGTGGTCGATCAAATGAAAGTCAGCCCGGATACCGCTTTGTCCATGATCGAAAATCGTGACAACGAACTTAAGGCATTTATGGATTTTTCGTTTCAATTCGATTGGAATGACCTTACCTTGTATGATCTGGTGATCAATGTCGACAAACTGGGTATCGATGCAGCCGCAGAGATGATCGTTAATGTGGCAGCCTCGGACAACATCAAAGAATGCAGTTTAGCTGCTCTGGAATCTATGGAGAAATTATCCTTGTTAAAGAAGGTTGAGGCGGCGGTGATGAAAGATAATATCAATCCCCAGGAGTTGCTGATCGAGGTTCCGGAGCCTGGTGTGGTCAAACTCACCGGATGGATTAATCCGATGCGCACAGAGGCCGGTGTGACCGAACTGATAAGATCTGTACCAGGTGTTCAAAAAATCATCTGTGAAGCCGAGCGGCATCCCTTGGCTAAAATCTAATCTGACTGCTGTCTAAAGACAGTATCGATTCAATTCCACAATCAAGAGGAGGAAAAATATGGAAGCCTTGAAAGACTACTTTGAAAAGACGAAGGGAATGGGTGTCGTGGCCACCGCGGACAAAGACGGGAAGGTCAACGCGGCGGTCTATTCCAGACCGCATTTTCTGGAGGACGGGTCCCTGGCTTTTATCATGAGGGACCGCCTCACCCACCACAATCTCCTGTCCAACCCCCATGCCGCCTATCTGTTCGTGGAAGAGGGCCCGGGGTACAAGGGGAAGCGACTCCATCTGACGAAAATAAAGGAAGAAGAGAACAGCGAACGCATTCAATCCCTCGCCCGGAGACAGTATAAGAACGAAAAGGAGGGCGGGAGGTTTCTGGTGTCTTTCCAGGTGGACAAGGAACTGCCCCTTATCGGGGCAGGGAATGACCGCTAGGTTTAGTGGGCAAGGAGCGTTTGTCCTCTACTGGATGACGGCCTTCAGGTAACGAAGTCGTCTTATTCACCACCACTCAGGCCTCCTCCACTTTGTTGCTCATAGGCTGCCGTTTGCGGCATAAGTTAGCTTT
>CAYOIU010000445.1:0-3207 GCA_964404085.1 uncultured Desulfobacteraceae bacterium
CAGGGTCCTCAGCGATGACGCAATCTGGGAGATCAAGCGAGCGGCATTTGATATACTAGAAAAAACAGGCTGCAGGGTGATGCATGAAGGTGCCCGCAAGAAGAAGAAACAGGCCGGTGCCCTTGTGCACAATGAACATGTAAAGGTACCCGAGCACATTGTGAGGGGGTGCGTTGAAAAGGCTCCCAAAGGGCTGGTCCTTTATGACCGGGATGGAAATCGTGCCCTGGAAGTGGAGGGACGCAAGAGCTACTATGGCACGTCCACGGCCAGTCCCAATACCAGGGACGCACTCACCGGGAAAATCCACGAGACCCGTGTGGAAGATATTGCCCGGGGCGCATTGGTGGCGGATGCCTTGCCCAACATCGACTGGGTCATGCCCATGGGTTCGTGCCAGGATGTCCCTTCGGTTGCGGCTGATGTCTATGAGTTTGAGGCGGTGGTGACCAACACCTCCAAACCCATGGTCTTTATCGGATATTCGACCAGGGGAAACGAGCTGGTCTACGAGATGGCCGCCGAAGTGGCTGGTGGGATGGATGCGCTAAGGGAGCACCCGTTCCTCATCTGCTACCCCGAACCCATTACGCCCCTGGTCTACCCGGAAGAAGTAGTGGAAAGGATGTTCCTGGCGGCCGATCTGTTCCTGCCCCAGTTGGCAGGACCCACGCAGCAGTTGGGAGCCACCGCCCCTGTGACCATGGCCGGGGCCGTGGCCCTGGCCGTCGCCGAAGGGCTCATGAGCATCACCCTGGCCCAGCTTCGGAGACCCGGCACCCCGTGTTTCATGGCCTGCAATATCTCGTGCTTTGACATGTCCAGCCTGCTGCAGGTCCCCTTTATACAGCAGGTAATCGGGCCGGAAAAATATGTGGGTATCGTCTGTGCACAGAAGCGGTTCCTGACGAGAACACACCTTGAAAATGTGGGCATCGATCCGGATTCCAATGTTCTCATCGCCGGTGCCCAGGATGAATACTACTGCAGGGAATTCGATAATCTCTGGGACCCGGAGAAACGTCCCGATCGCCCTGAGGTCTACTACGACAAGGCTGAAGACCAGATGGTGCGGACCTGTTCCGATTTTGTGAAGGCAAACCCCGGAATCGGTGCCATCATGCTGGAGTGCACGGGCATGCAACCCTTTGCCAGGGCCGTGCAACGGGCGGTGGACCTGCCCATCTTCAGCTGGGGAACCCTGTTGGACTATGCCTATTCAGTGGTGGCTCACAGGGACTACTACGGCCATGTATGACCATCGCATCGACAGGTTGCAATGAGAAACTGGGTCGAATAGAGGGAAGGGTTGGCGAGGTCACTCAGGACAAAGGCTCGATCCCGAAATCCTGGCAGATCCCACTTTTCGGAACGCCGGCTTCGTCCCATCCCATGACCTGGTAGAAATCCTGGACCATGGGTTCCAACCAGTTTTCACCATCGTGGGTTTCACCGGTCTCACTCACCTTTTGAAAGAATATCCCCGGGAGCCGATCATCATCCGCTGTGAGACCGTGCCTGATATTGAAAAGTCTTTCCAGGTGGGCAACCCTTTCGGACATCCGGAAGAGCTTTTTGGGATTCAGGTCCCAACCTGTCATGTTGGCGGCCAGATCGGACTCGATCCGAAGGTCATAGCTACGGATCAGGCTCTGGGAAGGCACCTTGCAGAGGCCCAGGCAGTCCAGGGCGATGTTTACGAGCATGGCCCGTTTCACCAGGGCACCCTTACCTTCGATGGATGAAAGCTCTACGGCGTGTGCATTTCCCAGTTCCGCCAAGGCCCGTTCAGGCGACCAGGCATACTCCACGGAAGGAAAGAAATCGTTGAAATCCCCACCACGGGTGGACACCGCATAGCTCAAGGCCGTGCCCATGATATAGTAGGGGTGGTAGGCCGAGAGTTCGAGGCCCTTCACCTGGGGGGCATAGTATTCCGCGCCCCTCCCGATGATGGTGGCGGCCTTGCGGATTCCAAGGGCCAGAAGTCCGCCGAATCCCTTGCGGGAGGCCATGTCCCTGATGAGCCTTTCCATGACCGCGCTGTCCCCCCACCTGATCGCCATCTGCCCAGTGTCTTCCCGGGTCAGGATCCCCCTGTCAAAGAGGTCCATGGCAAAGGCCAGTCCACTGCCTGCTGAAATGGTATCCAGACCCAGGCGGGAGCACAGGTTGTCCAGGTGAACAATTTCCTTGGCATCATCCAACCCGCATTTTGAGCCCAGAGAGACCATTGACTCGAATTCAGGGCGCACGGCCCGCGTCCTCGCATCTGCATCTTCTTGAAAAGAGAGGTCCGCCTTGCACTGGATGGGACAACGATAGCAGCCTGTTGATTTGGTCTTGTATTTTGTCAGGTTCCTGGCGTCGATGCGATCCGCCGCGTCAAAGTGATTGGAACGGTAATTCAGCGTTCCCAGGATTCCCATGTCATCCGCCCATTTCACATAGCCTGCACCGCCATGGGTGGATACGGTTTTGAATTCCGGGGATTGCTTGATCAGCTGAATGTAGCGGCCGATGGCCTCGCGTTTGCGGGTGTTATCCGCCTTTGAGAGGTGGGACGGTTTCTTTACCACGATGGCCTTCAGATGTTTCGATCCCAGGACCGCACCCATTCCGGTCCGGCCCGCCGCGTGATCCCGATCGGCCATGATGCAGGCAAATGGGACCAGGTTTTCCCCGGCAGGGCCGATGGTGAGTATGCTCACATTTTCGCGTTGGTGGGCCTGTTGGATCTTCTCTACCGTTTCCCAGGTATCCAGTCCCCATAAAGACCCGGCTTCCCGGATCTCCATCTGGTTTCCTTGGATCAGCAGATAAGAGGGCTTTGCGGCCTTTCCCGTGATGATGAGGCTCTGGATGCCGGAAAGCCGGAGGTTTGCACCCACGTGGCCGCCCACATTGGAACTCCCGAGAAGGCCCGTTTCCGGGGACAGGGCGTTGATATGGGCTCTGGAAGCGGAAGGGGCAGCAGTTCCTGTCAGGAGCCCGCACGATAGGATCAGGATATTTTCAGGATCAAAAGGGTCCAAGTCCCGGGAAAGGTGGCGGTAGAGATAGGCAACATTGAATCCGCGGCCGCAGTTCAAATCACTGAAAGCACCTGCAGGATACGGGGACTTTTCAAAAGTGCCTTTGGTAAGATCAATACGAACGATGAGACCCAGTTTCATTAAAGGTACTCCCTGATAATGAGAAGTCTGC
>CAYOIU010000446.1:0-3199 GCA_964404085.1 uncultured Desulfobacteraceae bacterium
GCCGTCATCGGAGAGGTAGCGGGTTCCGGTGCCGGCAAACGTATCTGAGGTAATCACCGGTGTCTCCTCAACCCACTGGTTGTTCTCCCAGGAAAACCAGCCCTTTCGCTCCTGATCATACACGCTCAGCGGACGGTTAAAGAATTTTGCCAACTCTACCCCCCAGCCGGTTCCCCCCTTAACGGTGTTGTCTGCCTGTATCCAGCCGAGAGCAATGACATGGTGGCCGTTATTGACCATGTGAAAAATGGATTGAATGACTTTTCGGATCTTATCCATCCGGGAGTAGGTCCGTTTCATCCGCTTGGACACAATTTCCATGCTCACATCGCCTTTTTGCAGCTCTTCCGGGCTCAGTATCCGGACGCCCCGGGTGCGCTCGGCATCGTGCCCTTCAAATGATATGTTCACCTCTTTAATGTGCCAGGCCTCGGCAAGTTTGCCGAATTCCGCCTCTGTCCCCTTGTGGCCGCCGCTGTTCGGCAAATCAACTAAAAAAACTAATTCATCTTTTCTGCATTGCAACCCTGGCCGTCATATTTTCTTCAAACAAATTTGTCCTGAATTCCTTCGCTCAGAGCCCACCATAATTCTTAAGCAGTTGTTCAATTGCTTATGCCGACGTGTTTGAACTGCGTAATCATCCAGGCCCATTTCACAGCAGGTTTTTGATCAGCGGCCCCTTCACTTTCGGTTTGCCCACCAGTTGGGGAACCCATCTGTTCAAAAGATAGATCAACGGGATGCAAAAGGCAAGGCTTGCCACGGTCATCGTGCAGCCGACCCACAGGATGGTCACCGGCGTGCCCGGCAGATGTTCAACGACCCATTTGGCCGCCGGTGGATTAATATAGTGGTAAAAGATGCCATTGAGGCACATTAAGATAAGGGTGCTCTGGCCCATCCAGGTGATGGTCTTCTGGGCCGGGATGGCCCGCGCCATGAAAAGGATCATCAGGGAGCCGGCCACTGCTGTAACGGGGAACCAGATAAAGTGTCCGTGCGAGGAGAAGATAATGACTACTGCATCGAGCTGGGGAAAACTGAAAAGGCCCCTGTTCAAACGATAGGTGAAAAGGACTATGAAGAACGTGGCCACTGAAGCGAGAACTGCGATCTTTGGCGATGTCTTTCCCCTTAGGAATCGTTCGTTCCGCATATAGACGCCCAGTAAGTAAAAGGCGTACATGGTGATCGCTTCGTGGATAAAGAGATAATTCCATCCGACCACCCTTCCCTTTATGGGATTGAAGATATCGAACTTCCAGTTGAGTATGTACCCACCTGCGTAAAAGGCAGCTATGCCGGCAACAATTTTGGCATCGGACTTTAGAAACCGAAAAACCGTGTAATGGACTAGTTCTACCGAGAAAATCATCAGAAGAAACCACGACGGCACGCAAAACATGGGGATCCCGAATACCGTGCTTACCAACCCTTGGATATATCCCTGCACGCTGGGTAGTTTCAAATGGAAAAAATCCCCGGGAAAGATGCCAGCTGCCACCATGAACAGGGCCGTAAAAAAGACAAATGGCAGCAGGCGCGACAACAAACGGTTTTTTAGAAATTTTCCAAAGCCAAACGACAGGTCCCTCTCTTTTGCCACATACCCGGCCAGCACGAAAAAGAGAACCATGTGAAACGAGTAAATGAATTTGTATTGCATCGCAGCCGTTGGATTCTTAAGGTACATGACCCGTTCGATGAAGTGGCCGTAAAAAACCAGGGCCATGGCGAAAAACCGGGCAATGTCGATGAATTGGATGCGGTCTTTTCCGTCTTGAAGTTGCACCGAACAATCCTCCTCTTGAATTTGGGGATTCTGACGTTGATAGCGATTGATTTAAAGAACCACAAGGAGAACGATGGGGCATATGGTGGTATATAACATCTTTCAACAATACGATAAATCGATTTACTTAATGACACGCCAGTACAACGTTATTTGATTACTTAAGGATTGTCTCGATTTCACTCCAGTCGAGGAGAAATCACGATCTCAACCCGCCTGTTCTGTTCCCGCCCTTTCGCAGTGTCGTTGCTTGCAACCGGATGGTAAAAGGATTGTCCCACCGCCTCCATGTTTGCAGGATCCAGACCTTTTGTTTCCTGAAAATAGCGAACTACAGCAGCAGCGCGAGCCGCAGAAAGCTCCCAGTTTGAGCGATACTTGTACCGGAAGGCTGGGGAAATAGGGACGTTGTCTGTATGTCCTATGACCCGAATCGTCTTGTCGTGAACAGACTTCAGTGTTCGCGCCAATTTACTCAGGATCTTTTTTCCTTCCGGATTGAGGCTGCTTTTCCCAAATTCAAAAAGAATCCGGTCCAGAAAAGTCAGAGAGAGCTTTTCTTCAAATGCCTGGATTGTCACCTCCCGATTTTCAATCTGCTCCTTGAGATCGGAGATAAGCACTTCATAGGTGGATTTCAGATCCTTCAGTCGGTTCTCGGTCATTATCATTTGATTCTTAAGCTCAGCAAGTTTGTGTTTGAACTCTACTGTCTCGGTTTCTCCCTTGGCAATTCCATTTTCAAGGAGGAGGATTTGAGATTGAGCGTTTTTGAGCTTTCTCCTGAGTTCCGCAATCGTGGTCTTTCCAGACGCCAGATTTTTTTTCACGGATTCGTTGGCTTTCTTTTCAGCCTCCAGAGTGTTTCGCAATTCACTCAACTTCTCTTCCAATTGAGAGAAAGATTGCTCTTTCTCGGCTATTGTATTTTCAAGCTTGGCGTTTTCCACCGTTGCATTTTCCAGTTCCTCCTCTCCTCTTGCAAGTGCACTCTCAAGGAACTGGATTCGGCTCTGGGCCTCTGACCTGCTTGTCTGAAACGCCGCAATCATGGCCTTCCCGGATGCCAGATCCCTTTTCAGGGATGCCTCGGCTTTTTTCTCAGCTTCAAGACTGTTTCGAAGTTCACTTAATTTCTCTTCCAATTGAGAGAAAGATTGCTCCTTTTCAGCTACGGTCAATTCAAGTCGGGAAATTTCCCCGCCGGCATTTCCTAGATCCTTTTCTGCTTCTGCGAGTGCACTTTCAAGGGACTGGATTCGACTCCGGTCCGCCGACCTCCCTTTTTGAAGCTCCTCAATCACGCTCTTCCCGGATGCCAATTGGCTCTTCACCGTATTCATTGCTTTTTCACTGGTGGCAAGATCCTTTTTCAGTCTGTCCAGGCTTTCTTCTATCTCGTTG
>CAYOIU010000447.1:0-3186 GCA_964404085.1 uncultured Desulfobacteraceae bacterium
AGCCAGGCGGAGGTCATGGCAACGGGAAAGGTGGCCACCAGGAACGCCCTGCCGATGAGAGCAGGGTTGAAGAAGTTGAAGCCAATGCCTCCTAGAAGGATCTTGGCTACATAGATGGCCATGACCGCCCCGAGAATGGGCATCCAGTAGGGGACGCCGGGGGGAATGATGTAGGCCATCAGCATGCCGGTGATGACGGCGCTGCCGTCACGGATGGTTACGGGTCTTCGAAGTATTCTTTGGGAAATGGCCTCTGTTGCCACACAGGCGGCAACACTTATCAAGGTGATGATGAGGGTCTCGAATCCAAAAATAAAAATCGAAAGAATCAAGGGCGGAACGAGGCACGCCACAACGGTCCACATAATCTTTTCGACAGATTCACCGCTTTTGACGTGGGGGGATACCGAGACCGTCCACAGTGTGGTTCCAGCCTCGGACAACCCGCTGTTTTTCATATTTTTTTCGATGGTGCACTCCTGAGTGCCGGGCTGTTATTCCGATGGATGTCTTTCCTGTTATCTTTTTGCCTTCTTCTTGGCCAGCCTGATAAATTGTACCAGGGGCCGTTTCGCAGGGCAGACAAAGGCGCAGCAGCCGCATTCAAAACATTCAAAGACCCCGAATTGGGATGTCTCTTCTGCCCGTCCGGCCTCAACGTAGACCCCGATTTCATTGGGGGAGAGCCCCATAGGGCACGCATCGAGGCACCAGCCGCAGCGAATACACTGACCGTGGGAACGTGCGTCAATCTCTTCATCCGTAAGAAACAGGACGCCTGAAGTGGTCTTGGTCACAGGCATTTCAAGGTTGGAGATGGCGAAACCCATCATGGGCCCTCCAAGAACCACTTTGGCCAGGTCCGGGCGGGTCCCGCCAAGGAACGAGACGATGTCGCTCAGCCTGGTTCCTATTTTCACCAGGAGGTTGGTGGGCCTTTCTATCCCCTTTCCGGAAACGGTGACGACTTTTTCATAGAGGGGCTTTTTCAGGGCAACGGCTTCAAAGATAGCCCTGGTTGTTCCTATATTCTGTACGATCACCCCCACGTCGAAAGGCAGCCCGAATCCCGGGACTTTCCGTCCCGTAGTGGACTGAATCAACTGCTTTTCCGATCCCTGGGGATATTTTACCTTCAGGGCGTCCACATGAATACGAAAGCCATTCGAGGTGGATGCCGAGGCGGCCTTCTTCATGACATCGATGGCATCCGCTTTGTTTTCCTCGATGCCCACGCGACACTCACTTATGCCGAGAATGGTCAGAATAATCCTGGCACCCTCTATGATGTCTTCAGGGTGTTCGAGCATGACACGATGATCCGTGGTAAGGTACGGCTCGCACTCTGCGCCATTCAAGACCAGTGTGTCAACCTTGGCCTCCGGGGGAGGTGCGAGTTTGACGTGGGTGGGGAATCCGGCCCCGCCGATGCCCACCACCCCCGCGTTCTTTATCCTTTCGAGCAGTTCATCTTTCTTCAAAGCCGTCCAGTCGTCCCGTTCATAGACTCGGGGTTCTGCTTCGGCTTCGGTTTGGATGGTCACCGAGGGAGCGGTGACGGATATGGGGTGGGGAGATGTCCCGATACTTCTGACACGGCCTGTCACGCTGCTGTGTATGTTGGCGCCGAGCCCCTTATCGACCTGTCCGATGAGGTCTCCTTCCCGCACCTCGGCTTTCTTTGCCACAAGCGGGGTGCACGGGGCGCCGAAGTGCTGGTTCAGCAGGATCTCAACCTCATCGGGAACGGGCAGGATTTCCACGGACAGATGTTCTGTCAAGGACTTGAATTCATGCGGGTGGACGCCGCCTTTTGGAAATGTCAATAAAGACTCACTCATAGCTGTTCTGCTCAGAATTTGGGATCAAAAAGCCTTGTTGCTAAAGGCTCTCAATACTAGAAATAATAGGGAAAATGTCAAGGAAAAACTGGCAGGTCGTGTCCAGCGGAGACGCTCCCGTTTCCATGGTGAAAGCACGCAAGCTCAAGACAATTGCGGGGTTTACGACTTTTCGAGGTAGGCCCTGGCGGCCTTCACGTCTTCCTCAATCTGAAGGGCGAGTTCCTCGACACTTTCGAACGTCTTTTCGGATCTCATACGTTTCATGAATATGACCTTGATCGCCTGTCCAAGCAGGTCTCCGGAAAAGTCCAGGATATGGGTTTCAATGGAAAGGGGACCCTGGCCGAAGGTGGGGTTGTGACCGATATTGGTTACGCCATTGTATTTTTGATGATCAATGAGGACCTGAACGGCATAAACGCCTTTCTTGGGGAACAATTCATCCACCAATTCCAGGTTGGCCGTGGGAAATCCCAGGAGTCTTGCTCCCCGGTTCTTTCCCTTCACGACAGTCCCGGAAATCTGGTAGTCCCGACCCAAAAGTGTCTTGGCCTCAGAGAGATTCCCGGCCCGGACCAGATCCCGGATGGAAGTGGAAGAGACCACCAAGCTGCCGATGCGTACGGGCTGCACCACGTGCACCTGGAAGCCCAGGTCTTCACCCATCTGGAGGAGGAGGTCGATGTTCCCCGTTCTTTGGTGACCGAAGGTATAGTCATAGCCGACGACCAGTTCCTTGATACCGATTCTCTCCACAAGAATGTCTTTGACAAAGTCTTCCGCCCCCATGCCTGCAAAGGTCCTGTCGAATGGGATGCAGAATATCACATCGATGGCCGCCTGGGCGATGAGTTCCAGTTTCTGCTCCGTGGGGGTTATGAGGAGGGGGGTCCTTTCGGGCTCCATAATCTTCAGCGGGTGGGGTTGAAAGGTCATGACGGCCGATTGGCCTTCAAGGGCCCTGGCACGCCTCTTGACTTTTTCAAAGAGTGCAAGATGTCCGCGGTGAACGCCGTCAAAATTCCCAATGGTCAATACGGGGTTTCTTAAAGGTGATGTAAGGTGCTCGAGATTATTTATCATTTTTGCAGTCACGTTTGACCTCGATGCCTGTGTGGTCGCAGTTCAAAAAGAGCTTTCTCTTAGTAAATTTGGTACAAAGCCCATGGACGGACCTTTTATGATTCCATCTCTCTCGTGGTGCCAAAAGATTATTGACAACCGACGGTGCATAATATAGAGTCTCACCCGTAAAAGATCAATCTGTTTGATTTGTGCCGAAGTGGCGGAACTGGTAGACGCGCTAGGTTCAGGGACTAGTGGGCTTACGCCTGTGGGAGTT
>CAYOIU010000448.1:0-3167 GCA_964404085.1 uncultured Desulfobacteraceae bacterium
ACGGCCTGGTGGTCAACGGACAGCACTATGCCATCCCGGTCATCCACCCTGATGAACCCGCCGACCCCGCCGAACTCATCATCGTGGCCCTGAAGCACCATCACCTTCCTCCGGCGGTTCCCGATCTGAAAAACCTGGTGGGCCCCCGGACGACTATCATTTCCGTAATGAACGGCCTCGACAGCGAGGAATATATCGGCTCTATCTATGGCATGGACAAAGTGCTCTACACGATTTCCGTCGGCATAGATGCCCTTCGTGAGGGGAACCGGTTGACCTACACCAAGCCAGGAAAACACTATTTCGGTGAACCGGTCAACACCGAGATCAGCCCGAAGGTCCGACGTGTGCAGGAGGCCTTCGGACGGGCGGAAATCCCTTATGAAACCCCTCCCGACATGATTCGCATGATCTGGTGGAAGTTCATGATCAATGTGGGAATGAACCAGGCCTCGGCGGTGATGCGGGGGCCCTATGGGGTCTTCCAGTCCTCCCAGAATGCCCGGGCATTGATGGAGGCCCTGATGCAGGAAGTCATTGGACTGGCAAAGGCCTTTGGTGTGAACCTCGTGGAAAAGGATATCGAGGACTGGTACACCTTTCTGAGCACTCTTTCCCCTAGTGGGAAGACCTCCATGCTGCAGGACATCGAGGCCGGACGCAAGACGGAGATCGAGGTTTTCGGAGGAAAGGTGGTAGAGCTGGGCATAGAGCTGGGTATCCCCACTCCGGTCAATCAGACCCTTTTTCACATCATTACGGTGTTGGAACAACAGGTGAAGGGATAACATGAGAGCAGCGATCTATGAGGAATTCGGAAAGCCGCCGGTCATCCGTAATCTGTCGGACCCGGTCCCGGAAAGGGGTGGCGTGGTCATCAAGGTAGAGGCAAACGGCATCTGCCTGAGCGACTGGCATGGCTGGATGGGGCATGATCCCGACATTACCTTGCCCCACGTTCCCGGGCATGAACTGGCCGGGGTCATTGAAGAAGTGGGAAAAGATGTCACTAGGTGGCAGAAGGGCGACAGGGTGACCCTGCCGTTTGTCTGCGGGTGCGGCACCTGCCCCCAGTGTGCCTCGGGAAACCATCAGGTCTGCGACAGGCAGTTCCAGCCGGGGTTCACCCACTGGGGTTCCTTTGCAGAATATGTGGCCGTTGATTACGCGGACATCAACCTGGTTCGATTGCCCGACGACCTGGATTATGTCACCGCTGCAAGCCTGGGATGTCGGTTTGCAACTTCATTCCGGGCCGTGGTGGCCCAGGGGAGGGTGTCCGCCGGGCAGTGGGTGTCCGTTTACGGATGTGGGGGCGTCGGGCTTTCGGCGATCATGATCGCGAACGGGTTGGGCGCAAATGTTGTGGCCGTGGATATCAGGGAGGAAAAACTGGATTTTGCGCGATCCGTCGGAGCTGGCGCAACCATCAACGCGAGTGAGGCCGAGAATGTGGTGGATGCAGTACGGGAAATGACCCGGGGAGGAGCCCATGTTTCCATAGACGCCCTCGGCAGCGCCAAGACCTGCTTCGACTCCGTATCCAGTCTGAGAAAGCGGGGAAAACATATCCAGGTGGGGCTGATGGTGGCGGAGTATTCCCATTCTCCATTGCCAATGGACAAAGTGGTGGCCAATGAGCTGGAGATCCTGGGGAGCCACGGCATGCAGGCATACCGGTACGGGGATCTGCTTGAAATGATCCAGGCCGGAAAACTGCACCCTGAAAAGCTGATCGGCAGGACGGTCGATCTGGAAGAGGGGGTCCGGGAACTCACGACCATGGACCGCTTTGATCACAAAGGAGTGACGGTCATAGACCGATTCGGGAAATAGGGTCCAGGCCCTGTCCTCTGCAAAAAGCCCCTAAATTAAGGGCAGCCGGGACAGGTTACATTGGCTGGGCCTTCTCCAACTCGTGCTCGACCTGATCGATCAATTCCTCCATGGCAGGCACAAGTCTTGTGGTTTCCGGCCCACTCACCTGGATCATCCGCTGGTTGCCGCCGCCTTTCCCCTTGAGCAGTTCGGAAACAGTCGGCGTGAGTGATCTGAGGTCCAGGGGACCCTTTTCAGACTGGCCGAGGATCACCGTTGCCCGGTCGGCTTCTATCCCGAAAAGGCAGACCGTTCCGGGTTTCCCGGTCATCTGCCTGCACAGGGCCTGGACGGATTTGACGTCCCGATCGGTGAAAAGTTCGTGGTCAAATAACAGGTCCCCCACCTTCCGGGCACGGGCGGTCCTTTCGGCTGCCTCGAAGACCAGCAGTTGGCTTTCGAGCTTCCTGAGACGCTTCTGCTGATCGAGAAGCCTGTCAATGCCCTCGATCAGTTGTGTTTCCGCTAAGGTCAGACGACGAGCCGCCGTTTCCAGGATTTCGGTCTTTTGCTGCAAGGCCCTGAGCGCACGATACCCGCAAAGAAAGGTCACGCGGGAACCGTGCTTGTATTTTTCGAATCGAACGATCTTGATCAGGCCGATCTCACCGGTCGCCCTCACATGGGTCCCGCAACAGGCCGACCAATCGTATTGATCGACCTCCAGGATACGGATGCTTCCCGTGACTACAGGGGGCTTGCGCAATGGGAATTGGGAAAGGGTCTCTTTCGTGGCTTCATGAACCCGGACCGGCCGATTCTGAAATACCATTCCGTCGGCCTCCTCTTCCACCCGGCGGATCTTTTCCCAGGTCAGACCCGATGCGGCCAGATCGATGGTGACTGCCTCTTCGCCCAGGTGAAATCCTATAGTCTCTGCACCCAAGACCTGCATAAAGGCCTGGGAAAGCACATGCTGGCCCGTGTGCTGCTGCATGTGGTCGAAGCGGCGTTCCCAATCCACCTTTCCCGTCACCCTGCCGCTCGGGATCTTCCCATCGATGACGTGAATGACGGCCTCGTCCTCTTCGATCACGTCAATCACGCACGCGGAGTCGAGAGTCCCGGTGTCGTGCGGCTGGCCGCCACCGGTGGGGTAAAAGAAAGTGCGGTCCAGGACAACGCCCTGGTGATTATGAACGGTTTTCTTACCGACGACCTGCGCTTCGAACTCGGTTTGATAAGCGTCGGCTTGGTAGTCTCTATGGGTTTTCATTCTTCCCTTCCTATAGCCGTTCCGCGGCCTTCATTTCAGGTATCATGTTTTTCATTGTGAAATCCGGTTTGAA
>CAYOIU010000449.1:0-3129 GCA_964404085.1 uncultured Desulfobacteraceae bacterium
TCCCATAACCACCAGTGTCCTTCTCGGTGGGCGCCAGTCGTACCGGTTGAAGAGCCAGTAAAGCAAATAGCCGGGGATCATTCCCAGCAGGATGCCCAGCCCGATGGAAACGGGGATTTCCCCCAGTTTGACCCAGAGATTGACTTGGCCGCCTCCGTACATCCCCAGAAAGACGGTGAAGAGGACGATCACAAAGACGTCATCCACCGATGAGGCCGCCAGGAGGAGTGTAGGGATACCCTTCCTGGCACCTCTTCCCCTATCCATGAAATCGATCATGAGCGGCACCACCACGGCGGGGGAGACCGCGGAGAGGATCGCTCCGAGAATGGCCGCCTCGAGAACGGAAATGTGGAGCAGCCTGGGAGCCACGAGGACGATTCCCGCTATCTCAAAGAGGGCGGGAACGCAGCTCATGGTGATCGCGGCCCGGCCGATCCGGTTCAGGGTATCGCGCCGGAGTTCGAATCCCGCCCGGAGCAGGATGACGATCAGGGCAATCTTCCTGAAATCTCCTGAAACCTTCATCATGTCCGGAGAAATGAGGTTGAGGACAAAAGGGCCGCAGAAGATGCCGACGAAGAGCATGCCCACCAGTCCCGGCAACTTCACCTTCCTGAAAAGGAAGTCTGCACTAAGGCCAAAAACGATAATCAAAGCAATACTGAAAGCCATAGCAACACTCCAAAAAAAACCAGTCCATAAACAAAAAAACCGCGCCGACCGGGATCGGAGCGGAATTTTGAAAACCGGGACGAATGTCCACTTTCAAAAGGCAAGACGTGAGCCTGGGAATAGCACCCCGTTCCGATGGAGAACAGAAGTCATCATCCCCCTTTCGGATGACAGACGGGGCGTTTCAGGCAGACTTCATTGCCTCAATGAATAGCGCGCCTTATATCATCACCGCTCGAAGGGTGTCAAGGCCAAAAAAATCGGCGTTGATTTGGGTAGGCCTCTGTGGTTAAATGCAATGCTTTAGAGGGCCTCGGAACAACTTCTTTACAAGGAGCAAAAGGTGAAAGATTTTCTCGATCGACTCATTGGGCTGGTCATTACGGAACCGAAACCCTTTGTGAGGGACGGCGTCTACGTCCTTATCCTCCTGCTGGCAGCCGCTCTGGCCTGGTGGATCTTCAACCGGATCACGGCAAGTCTTGAAAAGCGCTATGAGGAACATCCCGTACTCGGCAAGGAAGGACGAATTTTTCCGATCATCAAACGGGGGGGCCATTATTGCATCCTGATCCTGCTCGGCGCTTTCGCTCTTCGCCTGATCCAGGCGCCCAATGCCGAAAGGATCTTTTTTGCCGGCCTCGTCCTCCTCGTAACGTCTCTCGCCCAGAGCATCGTCAGCCGTCTTCTCCCTTTCCTGGAGGAAACCTTGGCCACCAGGACAAAGACACAGGTGGATGACGTGATCCTGGACCTGTCCAAGAAGTTTTCCGGGGTGATCATCTACACGACGGGCGGGATACTGGCCCTCGACGTGCTGGGTCTGAATATCATGCCGTTCGTGGCAGGCGCCGGTGTCGCAGGGATTGCAATCGGATTTGCGGCAAAGGACACCCTGTCCAACCTAATTGCCGGGGTCCTGCTCATACTCGACCGGCCCTTTGAGGTGGGGGACCGCATTGAGGTCTGGTCGGCCCCTGCCAACTCCGCCACATGGGGGGATGTCCTGGATATAGGACTCAGGGCCACCAAAATAAGAACCACCGACAATATCGTCATCGTGATCCCAAACAACGAGATCATGAAACGGGATATCATCAACTACACGACGATAACGGAGGAAATCAGGGTGCGGATCGCGGTCGGAATCGCGTATGATGCCGACGTTCAAAAGGCCAAGGATGCTATTGTCTCCATCTGCCTGGATCTGGAGTGGGTGCTGAAGGACCCGGCGCCCAAGGTGGTTGTGAAAAGTTTCGGGGATTCCGCCGTGAACCTGGAGGCCCGGGTGTGGATCAGGGATCCCAGAAAACGGATGGACACCATCTCCTTTGTCACGGACCACGTGAAAGAAACCTTTTCCCGGGAGGGAATAGAGATCCCCTACCCCAAGCGGGAGCTTTACATCAAAGAAGGGAGTTCAGCGTAATTTGCCTTGTGCCGGCCCGGCCGGATCAAGGCCTGTTCTGTGCCTTTTGAATCTTGGCCCAGGTATCCCTCAAGGGGACTGTCCGGTTGAAGACCGGGCTATCGGGCGAAGAGTCGAAAGGATCCACGCAAAAATAGCCCTGCCGCTCAAACTGATAAAAACTGCCGGGGGCAGCCCCCGCCAGGCTCTGTTCCAGGTAACAGGGTTCCAGGATCTCAAGGGAATTCGGATTGAGGCAATCGGTAAAGTCGCCCTCCTCTGCCGGGTTCGGTTTCAAAAACAGGCTGTCGTACAACCTTACCTCCGCTTCGAGCGCATGGGCGGCGGAAACCCAGTGGAGTGTGCCTCTTACCTTGCGCCCGTCCGGGGCATAGCCCCCCTTGGTGGCAGGATCGTAAGTGCAGCGCAGTTCAACGACTTCACCGGTCTTTTCGTCTTTCACCACATCAACGCATTTGATAAAGTAAGCGTAACGCAGCCTCACTTCACGGCCCGGGCCCAGGCGAAAGAACTTCTTTGGCGGGTCTTCCCTGAAATCATCTCTCTCGATGTAGATGACGCGGGAAAAGGGTACCTGCCTGGTTCCCATGCCCGGATCTTCAGGATTGTTGACGGCCTCGAGCTCTTCCACCCGGTCTTCCGGATAGTTTTCGATCACCACACGCAGGGGACGCAGGACGCCCATGACCCTGGGGGCGCGCTTGTTGAGGTCCTCGCGGAGGCAGTGTTCCAGTAAGGCCATATCCACCATACTGTCCCGCTTGGCCACACCGATGCGTTCGCAAAAGTTCCTGACGGCCTCGGGGGTGTACCCGCGTCTTCGGAGCCCTGAAAGGGTGGGCATCCTGGGGTCGTTCCATCCGGTCACATGACCGTCCTCCACCAGCCCGGAGAGCTTGCGCTTGCTCATGACCGTGTAGGTCAGGTTGAGTCTGGCGAATTCGATCTGCTGGGGGTGGTAGATTTCCAGTTCATCGAGAAACCAGTCATAGAGGGGACGGTGATCTTCGAATTCCAGGGTGCAG
>CAYOIU010000450.1:0-3118 GCA_964404085.1 uncultured Desulfobacteraceae bacterium
GTTATATTGAGGTCAAGATCAAATGAAAGATGCAGGAAAGGGCATCGCCACATGCCCATCATGCCATGCACAGTACAGGGTTCCTTCCGATCTCGAAGGAAAAAGGGCTGTCTGCAAGAAATGCGACACCAAATTTCTCTTGCGTTTTCAATCCGATACTGCAAAGCCTTTCAGGAGACCCGGTCCTGCTTATAAGCCCCCTCCGAGTTCTTTGCCGACCCCTTTTCAAGTGACGGTTTCCGATGACAAGATGGTGGCTTCTCTATCCTTTTCTGAACCCCCACCAGCCCCCATCACAGTGGAAGCCGTCAAGGAAGGCCTCGCCTCAAAAGGGGTTTGCTACGGGATCGCCGCCGATGAGGAAATAGAGAAACTACTCGAAGATCTTTCCGAAAACCCCCAGCCTCTCATCGTCGCGCGAGGCAAAAGGGTTGTGGAGGGACAACCTCCCGGAATCACCTATCACTTTGACACGGATCCCTTGAAGATCGGGACGCTCAAACAGGACGGCCTCATGGATTTTCGTGATCGCGGAGAGATCCCTCAAGTCAAGAAAGGGGCACTCCTCGCCATGAAGTCATTGGGGTCGCCCGGGGAACCGGGAATGGACGTCTTTGGAGCGGAGATCCCCTGCTCTAAATCAAAGGACGTCAAACTCAGATGCGGCAAGGGCGTCAATAAATCAGAAGACGGCCTCAATGCCCATGCCCTACTGGACGGCGAGCCCGTGTTGTCGGCAGACGGGAAGATCTCCGTGTTTCCCAAGCTCCAGATCCCCGGGGACGTGGACCTCAAGACCGGTCACGTAAAATTTGACGGTGATATCGATGTGCGGGGCACCATCCAGAATGACTTCCGTGTTGAAGGAGGGCGGTTGTCAGCCGGGGAGATCCTCAGAACCAATATCAATATTACGGGCGATGTTACCGTGACCGGAGGCATTATTGGGGCGACAATACATGGTGATGGGAACCTGAAGGCCAGGTATATCCACGACGCGAGAATACATTCTCTGGGAGACGTGGTCGTGGAAAAGGAGGTGATCGATTCTGATATTATTACCAGCGGGACCGTCCTCATGGAGAGGGGGAAAATCTTCAATTCCCGGATTTCAGCGAAGATGGGGATCAGGGCGAACCAGATCGGATCGGAAGGATCCAAGCCATGCAGTCTGAATGTCGGTGTAGATGAAGGCGCACAAGAAAAGATCAGGACCCTCAAAAATCAAAGGACCGCCCAGAGGACAAAACAAAAAAAGTTTGAGAAAGTGATCCCTAAGCTCCAGGTCTTTTCCGCCGGCATGCACAGGGAAATAGCTGGACTCGCCCAGGTTCAGGATCGCGCTACAGTGGAACAGAGGACGCTCAAGGAAAAAGTCGAAGAAATGACGAGGACCGGCGACAGCGGAGAAGTCTCCCAACTCCTCAAAAGGATTGAAGAATTGGACGCGGAAATCCGCCGGACCGATGAAAGGCTCGGGAAACGCATGGACCAGCAGGAGGAGGTCCAGCGAAAAATCGACGAATTGATAGGCCGGGTAACGCAGATTGAATCCAACATTGCGCTACTGGGTGAAGACATGGAAAGGATTGATGAGTGGTCCAAATCCGCCGGAGGGTCTTCGATCGTCAAAGTGATAAAGACGATTTATTCCAACACCACCATCAAGGGACCCCACTGCACCATCCGCTTGAGAGGAGACAGAGAGCGCTCTCTTATCACGGAAAAGCAGGTTAGAAAGCCGGACAGCCAGGAGTTGGTCTGGGAGATGGCTGTTGTGCCGCTGAAGTAAAAGTGTTTTCTAAAGGAGTCCTCCGGCCATCATGATATCAGGCACCAGTTCTTCGCGCCCTATGGCCATGATATGCACGCCGTCGCACATCCGCTCGTCCCGAATCCGGCTGATCATGCGTCCCGCTATCTCGATACCCTTTCCAACAGCACCCCCCTTAGGGGCAGAGGCCATCTCTTCGATCAAGTCCTTAGGCACGCTGACGCCCGCAACGTTTTTGTTCATGAATCGCGCCATTGGTGCCGAGGTGAGGAGGATGATGCCGGCCAGGACCTTCACTGGAAACTGCCTGGCATACTCCATGAATTCCTTGAAGTGATCCAAGTCATAGACGGCCTGCGTCTGGATGAATTCAGCCCCCGCTTCCACCTTTTTTTCAAATTTGATCAACTGCGGTTCCAACGGATTCGCTTCAGGCGTCACTATGGCCCCCGCGCAAAAGGAAACGGCCCCGTCAAGTTCACTTCCGCCCAGGTCCTTCCCCTTTTCCAGTCGCCTGACGGCAGCAAGGAGTTGACTGGAGTCCAGATCAAATACCCCTTTACCTTCCTTGTGGTCCCCCAGGAGTATGGAATCTCCGGTCAGGCACAGGACATTGTTGATGTCGCGGTTGGAGGCAAACAGAAGATCGGCTTGTAAGGCCATCCGGTTTCGGTCCCTGCAGGTCATCTGGAGGATGGGCTCACCACCCATCTCTTTGACAAGAAGCGCACCCCCCAGTGAAGGAAATCGCATGACCGAACTTTGATGATCCGTCACGTTCATGCCATCCACTTTATCCTTCAGGAGTTCGATATGGTGGGCCATCTTGTCCAGGTTGGTCCCCTTGGGCGGGGCTACCTCGGAGGTTACAACGAATTTCCCTGATTCCAGGGCATCCTTGAAACGAGAAGCCATATCTCTCACCTCGCCATCCAATTTCACAAAAAATATGTGACAAGATTACAGGATAGACAAGATATCGCTAGGCATGCAAGAAAGCGAATCAAGAAGATGAAAAAACCATCCTGCGTATCCTGTTCATCCCGTCCAACTGCATTAAACCAATTTGATCTTCCCGGGAGTGGGTTCTCCCTGGTGGTTTCTGGGTTTCTGCAGGACCCGCATGGAATCCAGCCGCCCCAGTTCCTTGAGACGGTTATAGATGAGGGTCCAGGCACAATCCTTTTCCTCGTCAATCTCGCATTTCCCGTTGTTGGTCCCACCGCACGGACCGTTGACCAACCCCTTGTGACAGGTGGTGACGGGGCAAATGCCGCCAGTCTCTCCGATGATGCAGGTCCCACACTGGGTGCAGACCTCGTCAAACCGTCCGGGGGCGGTCTC
>CAYOIU010000451.1:0-3117 GCA_964404085.1 uncultured Desulfobacteraceae bacterium
GTGCAGGATTCTGGGATACGCCGGAGAGGAACTCGCTGGGATGACATACCGACAGTATATGAGTGAAGAAACCGCAAAAAAGGTCTATGGAACCTTCAACGAGGTGTTCAGGACAGGCTCACCCGCGAGGGCACTGGGTTGGGAGACGATCCGGAAAGACGGAACCCGCCGATTTCTTGAGATTTCCATTTCCCTCATGCGCGATCCGGATGGCCAACCAGCGGGTTTCCGGGGGATTGCAAGGGATATCACTGAAAGGAAAGAGGCGGAAAACAAGGCAAGAATCCAGGAACAGAAGCTGATGCAGGCGAGCAAGATGGTGGCCCTCGGGAGGCTCGTTTCAGGTGTTGCCCACGAGGTGAACAATCCCAACAACTTCATCATGCTGAACGCCCCCATTCTCAAAGAGGTATGGCATTCCGCCATGCCAATCCTCAGGGAATACTATGAGGAAAACGGTGACTTTCTCCTGGGGGGCATGAGGTATACCGAGATCAGTGACAATGTGGAGGCACTTTTTTCCGGTATCCAGGACGGATCTAAAAGGATCCAGCAGATCGTCGAGGATCTGAAAAACTACGTCAGAGAGGAACCCGTTGACATGAAACAGTCCTTGGACGTAAACGCTGTCCTTTCATCCGCGGTTTCCCTCCTTTCCAACATGATTAACAAGGCCACAAACCGGTTCTCTTTAGAGTACGGGGATGATTTGCCGGCGATCATGGGAAACTTCCAGAAGCTGGAACAGGTGATGATCAATCTGATTCAGAACGCCTGCCAGGCCATTGATGAAAAAGACCGTGGGATTTTTATCTCATCTTCTTTCAACGCAGTCAGGGAAGAGGTGATCATCCTCGTCCGTGACGAGGGCTCAGGAATACCGGAGGAGACACTCCCCCACATCACCGACCCCTTTTTCACAACCAGACAGGGTAAGGGAGGCGTGGGGCTGGGTCTGTCCATATCATCGAAAATAGTAGAAGAACTCGGCGGCATCTTGAGCTTCGAATCAGAGCCGGCCAAGGGAACCACGGCGGAAATCCGACTACCGGTCAACCATCAACCTTCCCCGGGAGGGTCCGTACCATGAGTGAGTCCATTTACCCACAGTTCCCCGTGATGTTGGTCGATGATGAGAAACAGGCACTAACTAGCTTCGAGATGGCGCTTCGTTCCGCCAACATGAACCATATCGTCCAGTGTCAGGATAGCCGGGAAGTCATGTCCGCTTTGTCCAGCAGGGAGGTCGAGGTCATGCTCCTGGACTTGAGGATGCCCCACGTTTCAGGGGAGGAGCTGCTGCCCCAGATCATCAGCGACTTCCCGGAAATCCCCGTGATCGTTATTACAGGTGCGAATGATGTGGAAACGGCAGTGAGATGTATGAGGCTTGGAGCCTTCGATTACATGGTCAAGCCGGTGGAGAGAAGCCGCCTTGTCGGGGGCGTGCGAAGGGCGGTGGAACTTCGCGAACTGCAGCGGGAAAACCGGTCCATCAAAGCAAGTTTCCTGTCAGGAACACTGAGACATGCCGAGGCCTTTTCAGAGATTGTTACGTGCAGTGCAGGCATCCGATCCCTCTTTCAGTATGCCGAGGCGATTGCCACAAGCCCCAGACCCTTGCTGATCACCGGGGAGACCGGTGTGGGCAAGGAGCTGTTTGCCAGGGCCGTCCACAGGCTGAGTGACCGCTCCGGGAAGTTTGTGCCGATCAATGTGGCGGGACTGGATGACAATGTTTTTTCAGACACCCTCTTCGGCCACAAACGAGGTGCCTTTACCGGTGCAGACCAGGCACGAGGGGGGTTGGTGGATCAGGCGTTCGGCGGCTCCCTGTTCCTGGATGAAATCGGGGACTTGAGCATCCCTTCTCAGGTCAAGCTGCTCAGGCTTCTTCAGGAAGCAGAATACCTGCCTTTGGGTTCTGACGTGGCCAAACGGTCCGATGCCCGGATCATCGTGGCCACGAACCGGAACCTCGAGGTCATGCAGGCATCGGGCAGCTTTCGGAAGGATCTTTATTACCGGCTTTGTGACCACCAGATCCACATCCCTCCTTTACAGGAGCGTATGGAAGACCTGCCCCTGCTTGTGGACCATCTTCTGAACAAAGCCGCCCAAGACCTCGGAAAAAAAAGACCGACTCCACCGGAGGAGCTGATTGGGCTGCTCTCCAGTTATCACTATCCCGGGAACGTGCGAGAGCTCGAGTCCATGATCTACGATGCGCTCAGCCGGCACCGATCGGGAAAACTCTCCATGGAGGCCTTCAAGTCACACATTTTTCAGAAGTCATCTAAGCTTGCAGAACCGTCCCCGACTCCGGCGGTCAAAGGCAGGACCTGCATCACTTTTTCCGAATCCCTGCCCACACTCAAAGAGATTGAAGACCTTCTAGTGGAGGAAGCCATGAAGAGGGCGTGCGACAACCAGTCGATCGCCGCTCTGAGCCTGGGCATCAGTCGCCAGGCCCTGAACAAGCGCCTCAAGAAAATGAATCCTTAACCCTGCAACCTTTGTTGCACTCCCAACCATTCTTGAAATGTTCCAAGTAATTGAAATCACGAGTCTTCCCTCGATAAGCAGGACGGAACGTCAACTTCATTTGCATCCTTCCTTCCAGGGCAAGCATTATCGCGATGCTTCCTTGAACTCCGTGGAATAAAGCCTCCAGATTTTCTCCTACGGCTTGCATGCTTCATTTATTCTTATTAAAAACAATAAGATAGACCATGTTTACCAGGTGTCCCCATCATCTCAGTGGTTCAAGTCGAGGCAAGAGTCACGGGCCGTCTGCTTTGTTGGTATGCCCCTTGCTAACGTAAGGGGTAAAACCTTTTACGATTTCATCAGAATGCAAATGCGGAGAAAGCCCATGACAGCAAGAATGCAGCATTATTTCAACCCGTTGCACGTTTACTGTCGATTGAGAGACGTCGGTCTGGCAAAAGGTTTTTCCACTTTCCTTTGCCGGGTCTACGAGCGTGCCATCTACAACAGGCTTCAGGTAGCGAAGCGAGCATCTCATTCCATTTTGCATTCAAGATGATGGTCAGGCGGCAAGGAATCGTCGATGGGGGTGTAGGATAACGGTAGGTCGATGAGCCGACGACGTAG
>CAYOIU010000452.1:0-3110 GCA_964404085.1 uncultured Desulfobacteraceae bacterium
ATAGTCAACAACGTCCCCGTTATCAATAGATTGTACTTCCGGCATAGATGAAAATCGCACCAAGGGCCCATCGCAACAGTCTATAAATCCAATCCAATATGCTCATTCTTTCGCCAGTAGCGCCGCTCCCAAGGCGCCGACCGACTGCGGGTCATTCGGGATGAGCAAACGCCGTCCCAATTTTTCCGAAAGGAGTTTGCACATGCACGGGTTTTTGGCCACCCCACCGGTGAAAACAATATCACCATCGGAAGAGACCCGGTTGATCATGCCGGCGGCCCGGCGAATGACGCTGGCGTGCAGACCCCGGGCGATTTCCTGCCTGCTTTTTCCTTTGGCAATCAAGGAGGTGACCTCGGATTCGGCAAATACCGTACACATGCTCGTAATATGGAGATCTTTTTCCGTAATGAGTGCTTGCCGGCCGAAGTCTTCAATGTCAAATCCCAAGGTCTTGGCCATGATCTCCAGGAATTTTCCGGTTCCGGCGGCACAGCGGTCGTTCATCTCGAATTTTCTCACTTTGCCGTTTTCAAACAGCGAAATGGCCTTGCTGTCCTGCCCGCCGATATCCAGCACGGCTTGGGTGTCGGGGAAAAAAGCACGCGCTCCCTTGGCATGGGCTTTGATTTCCGTGACCGTCGGCGAATCGAACGAAATCTCAAACAGGTTGCGACCGTAGCCGGTGGCCATGATGCGGTCATAGCGGACCCCATTGATCAGCTTTTTGGCTTCGGCTATTGGATCAAAGCCGGTGTCGGCCTGAAGGCTGAGAACGATTTCATCCGCTTCATTCACTACCACAAGCTCTATCGTGCGCGAGCCGATGTCGATACCGGCAAAACGAATCTGCATCTGAGCTCCTTTGCCTACCGAAGCTGCTCGACAAACGCTTCGACACGCGTCTTCAACTGGCCGACATCTTCCATGCTGTAATCGGTCTCTATGCGCAGGCAGGGGATATTCTTTTTCTCCAGTGCTTTTTCGACCGGTATAGCTTCCATCAGATACGGCTGGCAGAACTGCAATCCGTAATGAATCACTCCGTCGGCTTTGTAATCGGCCACCATTTGCTGGATATGGTCCAGGCGCTCCGGATTGGGCGTAAAAATAGCGCAGTCCACCTGGAAATATCGGTCAACAATGGCGTCCAACATGTCATCCACCGTTTTACCCGATTCATCCGTAAGGTTGCGGGTGCCGCGTTCGCCCACACAGGACTCCTCTCCCACGATCACCGCACCCGTGGTTTCGACGATCACGGGAAGTTTCCAGTTGGGCACCGCCTGGGGGCAGCCGGATACAAGAATGCGGGGGGTCTTTTCAGGAAAAACGCCTTTTTTCTCTACGATTCGCTCCTCCAATTCCTCGCAGATCTTATTCACGGATTCCGTAAACCGGGCCGGGTTGTCGTAAAAGAAAACCTGGTTGGCCAGCAGGGCATCCAAGCCGGAGATCGGTGCCGGGTTGGCCTTTCGTAAGGATGAAAGTCGACGAATGGCGGCGCGCTTGGCATTGACCGTCCGAATCGCCTGCTTCAACGATTCGGCGGTAACGGAGACGCCGGAGAGGTTTTCCAGCGCTTCTTTGAAACGCTTGTATTCCGCCTTGAGAAGTGCTTTGCCGTTTTCGGATTTGACCTGGGGCAGGTCCATCACGTAGAGATTTTCAACCAGGCCGTTTAAGGACTCATAGGCCTTCTTCTTGCCGTCGCAGGTGTTTTCGCCCACAATCATGTCCGCGCTTTCCAAATATGGGCAGACCCTTCCGAGTTTAAACCCGAATGATGATTTGATCAGGGCGCAGGTATTTCGGGGCAGAAGTTTTTCGACATCCTCTATGGCAAAATCGGCCCCGGAACAAAGACCCACCAGGGTCGCGTTGGCGGCCAGAACGATCTCTTCGGGCACAAAGACACAGTAGGACCCGATGATTTTGCGACCGGCTGCTTTTTCGTCCAGTAATTCCTTGATTCGCAGACCATGGACCTCACTCATGACGAAGTCGAAATAGCCCATTCCCTCCGGACGCTTTTTTTGTGATAAATAAATGTCCTGATAAGCTTTCCCCAAGACGCCCAGCAGTGCGTCGTGGGCTTCAAGATTGAGCCCCAAATCTGCCCACATAGATCGGTAATCTTCACTCATTGTCTGCTCCTTTCAATCACAGTTGTATGATGCCATTTCGGTGCACAGACCGAATGGACATAATGGTTGCTTTTATTCAGATGCTTATATGTCCGGGAGAGTTCGGGTGGGCCTAACTTTAATACAAAGAAAACGGTCGGCCCAATGACGATTAGGTGAGGTCAGGATGGATACGATTTTGGCACACGGCCTCGTCTAACAAACCCGGTTAGCTAAATAAAAGCCCTCAGGTAAAGCCAAAATCGTCCGTCATGGAAGACCTCTTGGGAGATATAAATTTAAGGACTTTATTCTAATAGGAAATATAAATATGTCAAACAGGACATTCCGATAGAATTGAGATGATATTACGGTTGTTCCGATAGATTGAAACGGTGCCGGTCACTATAGATTCGGGCTTATGATGTTATGACTTGATTCATTTGCTCCCCTGTGGTGTTCAGAAGGAAATTAAGCATGGCCTGGCACGACGGGGGGGCAATCCGCGGTTTATTTCGGATCAGAAAGAAGTTTCGAGACATCGAAAGCCCCTTGATCTTCAAGGCTTTGAGGAGTCCGGCTTTCAACTCCGTGTCAATGGCTCTTTCTGAGAGGATGGACAGGCCAATGCCTGATTTGATACCTTCTTTGACAGCCGTCGATGAACCAAAGCGGGCGGTGACCTGAAGCGCATTGGTGCCGTCCTCACCGGATTCGCGCAGGTAAGCCTCCAGGGTCTTTAAAGTTCCGGAGCCTTCTTCCCGCAGTATGAATGGAGTTTTTTGAAGTTCCCTCAGAGTGACAGCCTTTCGCCGAGCCCATGGGTGCTGAACAGGAACGGCAAGAACCAGTTCGTCCTTCCAGAGTTGTTGGCATAAGATATTTGGGTGTGAACTTTTTGATCCGATAACGCCTATCTCAAGCTGGCCCGTCAGGACGCGATTTTCAATTTCACCACTGTCTGCAATTGTCAGCTTTACCGAT
>CAYOIU010000453.1:0-3089 GCA_964404085.1 uncultured Desulfobacteraceae bacterium
GGTATAAAGGCATAATCCACATACGGCTGTTTCGTCATTTTTCTCTTTCATTTTGGAAAACTATCGATCACATTTGCTGGCGTCGAAACGCATTAGTCTAGGTTCTTCTGTTCGAAATGGTTGTCCTGTGAAAGCCCTGACTGGACAAATGTCTATACAGTCGCGACAATCCCCGCAACGTTCATCCATTAGTCGATCTCTTGTTTCCAAAGGTGCATCTGTCAATACGATTAGCCCATCAACTCAGGATAGAGTTTTTTCATACACTCTGGACAGATACCATGTGAAAATTGGGCTTCTGTCCTATTACTGATATAACTCTCAATTTGTATCCAACTGTCTTGATTTTTCGGGTCGGCGCTCTCAAGCCTTATTTTCTTGCAATTTGAACAGATTGGCAGAATACCTTCCAATTTAATAATTTGAGAAAGGGCTTTCTCAAGCTCATCGATTTTCTTTTTGAGTAATTTCTCATTATGGTCAAGGGAAATAATCATGGAATTAAAAGCTTCAGAGAAATCACCTGTCCTAATCGCCAGATGATGATACATCGAAACTGAGAAAATTGGGTAACACTCCTGAGTGTAAGAATCAACTAAAAAGAAAGGAGTGAGCCCATGAGAAAGAAAGGTAGAAGCAAGGGTAGAAGCGGGAAAATCAAACCAAGGACCCGGCCCTATCCATACGTGGGAGGGGGTCATGGGAGGGGGTCAAGTCTACTCTTGACCCTTTTGAAAGATTGTTGTAAGAAACGAATATGTCAAGGCCACTGAGAATACAATATCCCGATGCTTGGTATCACGTGATGAATCGTGGTAGGCGTGGCGAAGAGATTTTTGAGGGGAAGAAAGACTATGAGGCATTTATTGAATTATTGAAAGACGTTGTCGAAGACTATAAAGTAAACGTCGCTGCATACTGTTTAATGTCAACCCATTATCACCTTTTAATTCAGACGCCTGAAGGGAATATTTCAAGATCAATGAGGCATCTGAATGGAGTTTACACTCAGCGTTATAATCGATTACATCACTGTGATGGGCAACTATTTAGAGGTCGGTATAAATGCATTTTGGTTGATGCTGACAGTTATCTTCTGGAGCTGTTACGATACATTCACCGGAATCCATTAGAGGCCGGGATGGTGAAGGACTTGAGCAAATACACATGGAGCAGTCATTTTGGTTATTTGTCTGGTTCAAAAAAATGGGACTGGCTTCATAAGAATTATGTACTGGCATTATTTGCGAAGAACAAGGCAGAGAGTATTCGAAGATATACGCAGTTTGTTTTCAAGGAAACACCTGAAGAGATCAATCAGATATTTGGCAGGAGGAATTTGCCCACGGTAATAGGCAAAAGGAGTTTTATTGATAAAATCAAAGAAAAGTTTTTTGAGAAAGAAATTCACGAAGAGATTCCGGAAAGCAGATCTCTCGCCCCGGATGTGGACAAAATAATCGGAGAAGTATGTAACTTTTATCATGTTAATACAAATGACCTCCTTATATCCAGAAGGGGACACTTTAATGAGCCAAGGAATGTTGCGATTTACCTTATTAGACATCTTCGTGGTGATAAGTTAAAGGATGTGGGGGATTTTTTTGGGATATTTAAGAATAGTACTATTAGCAGCGTTGACAGAAGAGTAAAAGGCGAAATGTCAAAGAATAAGAGATTGAATAAAACCGTCGAAAAATTAAAGCTCACGCTGACCAAGGGTCAAGAGTAGACTTGACCCCTATCCATTGAGGGATTGCGGCAGGCCCACATCCAAGGCGGCAGTTTCGACTTGTGAAAAACCGGAATCGTGCCTATAATCCGGCGCACCATGAAATCAACTTCGCACAAAAAATCCTCTCTTCGCTGGTATGACCCCATCCTCCTGAGCATTATCTGCCCCCTGGCAGCCCTGGTCATCAAGTTGCTCATGCTCTCCTGCCGTCTGGTCAGGGTTGAGGGCGAAGAGGAAGAAAAAAAGGCCCGCGAGCAGTCAGGAGGCCCGGCCGTCTATGCCACGTGGCATCAGAGGATGCCCTACCATTTTCACTACTTCGGATCACGCCATGTGACCATGATGATCAGCCCGAGCCGCGATGGCGAATATGCCGCCCGTATAGCCAAGTGGCTTGGCTTCAGGAATGTCCGCGGCTCTTCGACACATGGAGGATCAGAGGCCCTCAAGACCGTCATCCCGAGGATAAAGATGGGCGAAATCGGAGGCATGCTGGCAGACGGGCCCCTGGGGCCGGCGAGGGTGGCCAAAATGGGTTCCGTTATCATGGCACGGGATGCTGGAGTTCCCCTGATCCCGGTCCTCTGGGGGGCTGATCGGTGCTGGGTCCTGAACTCCTGGGACCGCTACCTGATTCCCAAACCCTTCGCCCGGGTTTGCGTCCATTTTTCTTCGTCCATCTGGATCCCGGCCTCGGCAACCGGGGATGAACTGGAGACATACAGGCGACTCTTCGAGGAGAGGTTGAATGAAGGGACACGGTTGTGTGACGCGTATTTCGGTCCGGAGCGGCCCTGGCGCAAAGTCAAAAAAGAGGGGACCCCGGAGATTGGGCCTGTGGGATAAAGAAAAGGATAAAGGTTAAAGGATAAAGGACAACAGTCATTGAATATTGCAACACATCTGAAAAACGGCTTTCCGTTCAGGCTGGGATGTACCTCGTATGTCTATCCTGATGACCTCCTCCCCAATGTCAAGAAGATGGCCCCTGTCGTCGATGATATCGAGATCGTCCTTTTTGAAACGGAATCCCTCTCCAACCTACCCGGCAAAGATGTCATATCCGAGCTGGTGGAAATCCAGAGGGACAGCGAAAACACCTATACGGTCCATTTTCCCATAGACAAGAAGGCCGGCAGTCCCGACAAACAGGAAAGGGAGTATTTCCAGGACCAGGCCCTCAAGATCATGCACTTGACCCTTCCCCTCCATCCCTTCGCCTATATCCTCCACCTTGAAGGAATCAGCCAAAACGCAAACCGGGAACAGCAGGATGCGTGGAGATCGCGCAGCATGGAAACCTGCGACAGAATCGCTGGGGTTGACGGAGTGGACAGATGTGCCATAGCAGTGG
>CAYOIU010000454.1:0-3084 GCA_964404085.1 uncultured Desulfobacteraceae bacterium
CAGTCACCGCCACCATGAAAAAATACCTTTCCGATGTTGACATTTCGGACTTGGGCCTTATTTTCTTCACGACGGGAATCGATGAAAGTGTTTGTTATATGGACTTGAGGACTTTCAAAATGAGGGAGCTATCGACAGTGAGTGAGGCTCTCGATGTTGCCGAAGACAAGACGGGCAATTTTTTCAAGTTCTCATTCGGTCAGTGGAAGAGGCACAGGTATGACATCAGGACCCTCGAATCCCTGACCCCTGATGACATCAGCGCTTATGCACTGGCCGTTCTGAGAAAGGGTTCAAGAATCGGGGCCCTTGATTGGAAAAACAAGGAAGAGGATTTCTATTTCATCTGCCTGCAGGATCACCTGATCCTCGGGGCGCTGAATAGAGACGATGAACTTGAACTGCTGCCATTCCTTGTATACATTTTCACTCACGAACTGGTCCATGTGGTGCGTTTCTGTAATTTCCAGCAGCGATATGATATTTCCGAGATCAACAAGAAAAGAGAAGAAAAGCTTGTGCACGCCACCACATTCGAAATTCTAAAGAACCTGTCCCTTCATAAAATGGATTATGTGCTGAATTCTTACGAGGAACACAGGATTTGTGATATGAGTCTCTCTTGATTCATACCGGAGCAAAGAGGAGGTCTTAAAGTGCCGATTTACGAATATGAATGTGTCAAATGTGGACACAAAACAGAAGCCATGCAGAAATTCAGTGATGCTCCCATCACAGAGTGCTCGGAGTGTCATGGCGGGATGAAGAAACTCATTTCCCATTCTACCTTTCATTTGAAAGGAACGGGGTGGTATGTAACGGATTATGCCTCCAAATCCGGGGGAAGTCAGGGAGCCTCTAAGAAGGTCGAAACCAAGGCGTCCGACGGTGAAAAAAAGACAACAGGCGGCGAGAAAAAGGCCACAGAAGCCGCATCTCCCAAAGAAGCATCTTCCGATTCCTGATGGAAACGCCGTATGCATAGTACTGATTGATGGAAAAATATGAAAAGTTGGGATACCGACAGGGTCCAAAATAAGCTGATCAAGCAGCTGGAGAGACAGGAAAGAAAAGAGGCTTTCCAGAGAGACCGTTTCCTGAGGTTCAAACTCCGTGAAATCCATAACAGGCTGACCCAGGCCCTCCTAATGAAAAAAATAGTGGAGACTGATGATCCTTCCGCAGTCTCCGCTTCCCTGCTCAGAGGCCTGAAAAAAGCGCTCAACAGCAGTGAGTTCGATCTGAAATACTTCATCGCCCCCATCCGGGACCTTATAGCCCGCCCTAACCCCTATTCACTCTACATGACACAATATATCATGGAAGTCCTGATCGATGAACCCGGCGTTGTGGATATTTACGGTACCGACAAGGATATATACAGTGTAGTGAACGAAGTGATCAGCCAGATCAACATCCAGTTCGAGAGGACGGAAGAGGAGATCATGGCCGAATTGGGGCGCAACAAGTCCTTTACACCCGGTTCCAGAGAATACGACATCGCCCTTGATCAGCTCATCAAGAAGAAGTTCGGAGAGCCCGAAAGATAATGCGTTGGTTAGAAGCTGGTTTTTTCGGCGAGCGGCAGCTTTTGAACAACGAATGGGAAGCGAACCTGACAATCTTTTTCAGACGCTTTCTAAACACCTCGGAGGGGATGGCCGCCGATTTGGGGTTTAGCGGTACGGAATAAAGAAGCGCGAGGGCTTCTGGAGGACAAACCCCAAATAGCCGTCCATGTAGCTGTTGGTTGCCAAGTGCACTATGAGAAAGCATCTGAAAAAGTTTCTCAGATTCGCTTCCTTAGACACGTAGCATAAAGCGACTTCGTTGGGAGCATCCATCGGGGTCCTGTTTGGCGGATTGATCAAATGACTGAAAAAATAGCTTTTTTGTTTCCCGGGCAAGGGTCGCAGTTTGTCGGTATGGGCCGGGACCTGGCGGATGCCTTTCAAGGGGCAAAGGAGATTTTTCAGGAGGTAGACGACGTCTGCCAACGGCCCATTTCCAGGCTGTGCTTTGGAGGACCCCTCGAGGAACTGACCCTCACTGAAAATCTTCAACCGGCTATCACCGCGGTGAACCTGGCCTGCCTGGAGGCACTGAAATCATCGGGCAGGGAGGCCCATGTTTCCGCCGGCCACAGCCTGGGAGAATATGCAGCCCTGGTATCCACGTCTGTCGTAGACACTGCGGGCGCTCTCCGTCTCGTCAAAAAGAGGGGAGAATTGATGCACCGGGAATCCCTTTCCCATCCGGGGACCATGGCCGCCGTGATCGGCATGCCCATCGAAACGGTTCAAGGGATTGTTGAAGAGGTGAGGGGGAACGACATCCTTGCAGTTGCCAATCACAACACCGCGGAACAGATCGTTATTACCGGAGAGAAGGGTCCTGTTTCCAGGGCCGTCAAGACGGTAAAGGAGCAGGGGGCAAGGGCCATTCCGCTGAAGGTCAGCGGGGCCTGGCATTGCCGTCTCATGGATGGGGCGGTAAACGAATTCAGAGAGTACATGGAGCGGATCCCGTTTTCGGGCCCGAGATCCAAGATGCTCTTCAATGCCACGGGCCGTGTCGAGAAGGACCCCGAAAGCATCAGGGAGATCATGGCCGGCCAGCTGACCAGCCCGGTGAGGTGGTACGATATCGTGAGGACAATGGTTGCAGACGGGGTCACCACGTTCGTGGAGGTGGGGCCGAAGAAGGTCCTGAGCGGTCTCGTGAAGAAGATTATTCCGGCTGACGGTGGGATGCAGCTTTTTCAGGTGGCGGATACCGCCGGCCTCGAGGCTTTTCTGGCCCTTTAAGGCCATCCTCATATTTCTTTCCCTGCCATGTGTCTCTTTCCTCCAGTCTCTTACGGATGCGCATCAGGTTTTTTGATTTCTCCCTTGCCCAGTCGGGTGCCAGGAGTTCAGCCCTGCCGGGATCACCCGTCAGTCTTTGAACCACCATCTGCGGGGGGATACGCTCCAAGAAATCCACGGTAAGGTTCACATATTCGTCTCTTTCCAGGCATCGAAAAACCTTCCTTTCGTATTGTTCGGCTAGGGGTGTCCCCTTTGTTACATATAGCAGATGGAT
>CAYOIU010000455.1:0-3066 GCA_964404085.1 uncultured Desulfobacteraceae bacterium
GCCTGTGGGGATACTCGACATTACCATGTACCGGGACGACTGGACAAAAATCGGCCCTGCACCCGTGGTGAGAAGGACTGAACTTCCGAAATCCATAAACGATAAGACCGTGATCCTGGTGGATGATGTCCTCTTCACCGGCAGGACCGTCAGAGCAGCCATGGATGCCCTTATGGACTTCGGCCGTCCCAGGAAAATAGAACTGGCCATCCTGGTGGATCGGGGAGATCAACACCGGGAGCTGCCCATTACGGCGAATTATGTGGGGGGGACATGGGAAACGACCACCGATGAAACCATCAATGTCTATTTGAAAGAAGCCGGCTATTTCGATCACGTGGCCATCGAACGAAAAAAAGCCGCTTGAGTATGAAACCAAAAAAGAAACGCAAGAAAAAGACGGCCTCAGCTCCCTCTCTGCGCCCTGAAGACAAGATCCTCCTCGAATCGCTGCTAATAGCCTCTGAAACGGAATCTCCCGAAGACATTCTGGAAAAGATTCCAACGCCTGAAATTGCACGGGCCCTTGCCTTGATCCTCCATCCGGATGGCGAAACAACCCTTTCTCTGCTCCTTTCCCTGAATCAGGCCTTTGACCGGAAGGATGTTCAAAAGACCGTCAAACGGGCCCTGTTCAAGCTCAAAAACAAAGGAGTTGCCGTGCCGGATCACTTCGAGGGAGATAAAAGGGCTCTCCTCTCCTTCGGTGCAGGGAGAAAGGAAAAACCCGAAGGCTATGTTGGCCCCATTGATGGAACCGGAACCCGGGGTGTTTTTGTCTCATTTCCCCAGGTACCTTCGGGTTATGAAGCGGGCATCGGGGTGATCAACGACGAGACCGGCATGGTTGAATTTCACACCGCAGCGTACAGCAAAAAGAGATTAAGAGAACTGAAGAAACACATCTTTGAGAAAATGGGCGTGAATGTCCCTGCCTCCATTTCCCATGTCCTGACCATTCTTGAAAAGGCCTATGCAAAATCCAAAGGAGGTTCCCTGAGCATTCAGTCCGATTATCTGCGTTTGCGAAACCAGGTCCTCAAGAACGGCGCAATACTTGAACGTCCCCCCATATATGACCTTCTGACCCAGCCGGTGGCTCCCGGCGAGACCCTTACCCTTTCCCGGCTCGAAAAACTTTTTGGGCACGACGCCATGGACACTTGGCTGATCGGTCCAGACGAGATTGAGCCCCTCCTCGTGGAACTGGAAGAGACGGAAGGAGGCCCCCTCGTGCTTTCGGAGGCCCAGGAACAGGATCGGATTCAATCCATCAAGGAACGCTGGGCTGAAAAGGCCTTTTCGGATAGCAAGCTGGAGATCCTGAAGCACCGGCTGGAAGAAATGGCCTATGTTTTTCATAAACGTGATGAACCGGAGTTTGGAGAGTTGGCTCTTTCGGCCGCGCTCCTTGCCCTGGAAAAAACTCCCCTGCAGCCCATCAACCCCCTGGTGGCATTCCTCATGGAGAGGAGCATTGCCTTTTATGAAAAACTTCGTCGCGAAACGGAAGCGGAGGATCACATCGCAAAGGAGACGTCCCACCCCCTCATCCTGCCCTGACGAATCGTCGGCCCCTTGCGATCACACTGCCAACACCCTGATCTTTAAACAAAGGAGGTCATCATGCCCGGATCAATCGGGGTTCGTACCGGAAGTAGAACCGTCCTTGTTGACATCACATCGGAAATCCAACAAGAAGTCTCAAACACAGGAGTCGATTCAGGCATTTGCGTGGTTTACGTCCCCCACACGACTGCAGGCGTCACCATAAACGAAGGGGCCGATCCCGCCGTCTGTCACGACATCCTCAGCAAATTGAACCAGCTCGTCCCGGCGGGCGCCGGCTACCGACATTTGGAAGGCAATGCGGACAGCCACATCAAGGCCTCGCTGATGGGGAGTTCCGCCACCATACTGGTGGAAAAAGGGAGGCTGGTCCTCGGTACGTGGCAAAAGGTTTTCTTCTGTGAATTCGACGGCCCGAGAAACAGAAGGGTCTACGTCAAAGTCATGTGAGCGAACCGCCGACCCCCGATGGCACCGTTTTCCCTGATCCACCATCAAGGTGTCATTCCCGCCGTCGGCGGGATTGCCTTCGATCGCTCCTCCTTGCGACGTATTGTTTATACGACTCAGTCGTCGCTCCTCGGCGCCTTGCATCTAACACCTTGCTGGTGACCAGGAATGTCGCCAAATCCCCCGGTGAAATGCATGATGCGCAAATTAGACGGTGGATTTGGGGTTTTTCATTACGTTTGACTTTATCCTCCCGGTTGACTATATTTTAGATATATCCATCGAAAAAAAGGGAGAAGAAATGCCCATATTCGAGTTCAGATGCGTGAAGTGTGGCCACATATTTGAAAAGCTGTTTACCAGCTCAGAGGAACAGGTCGAAATGACCTGCCCTGAATGCCGGTCTGATACATTGGAACGTGTGGTCAGCCGTACGAACTACGCCATTGGTGCCGGACCAGGGGGAAACCAGCCGAAGATCACCGCCAAGTCCTGTGGGCCTTCCAGCCAATGCATGACCCTTGATTTGCCCGGCCCTGCCAAGTAGCTAAACCGCGCGAATTGTCCCGGCGAGTTCCCTGCTAAGGAAAATCGATGCAGGCTCTCGGGTGCTGTACTGTTTCATGCGTTGCCTCAATTGTGATCCCAAAAGAACTTTTCGGAGCGAAGAGGTATATGGTTAAAAATCGCTCACCGGAGCATAGAGAAGAGACGCTCAGCGAAGAGGATAAGCTTGAGATCATGGACGCATTTTCTGAAAAGATGGTCCCCAAGCTTAAGAAGCTGAATGCACGTATCGGGTCCCTCAACTGTACATTTGCCGGACCTCGTTACAAGCACTGGCTCATTTACTTCAAAGAGGCTGGATCTGACTTTGAAATCTCAGAATTCGAATACGATAGGGATTCGCGGGACCTGGACCTGAAAGTCCTGGTCTAAAATCGAAAAACAGGAAAGACTCATGCGTGAAAACAAGCTTCTCGGGAGAGCATTCATCAAGAGACCAGCCTGCCCTTTCTGCGGAATGATGATAGAAAAGCCGAAAGA
>CAYOIU010000456.1:0-3040 GCA_964404085.1 uncultured Desulfobacteraceae bacterium
CGGTCTGGATTATAGCGAGGTGCACGGGCTTACCACCGAAGTCCGTGAAAAACTCTCCGGAATCAGGCCCATTTCCCTGGGCCAGGCCGCCAGGATCTCGGGTGTCACACCCGCGGCCATAATGGCTATACAGGTCCATTTGAAAAAGATTGTCAGGCTCGGTTCCTCCTAGAGATTGAGCAGATACGGAATTTGGCTTATTTATTCTTTCACAACACCAAGTTACATATTTTTCACTTGACAGGTCAGTGCAATTTGACTATAGACCTGCTTCAAAAGCGTCCCTGAAATACGCTGAAATACTTCGGCGACTAATGGACGGTTGGCTCGTGGCACCGTGAAATTCATCCGCATGTCTGCGAAAAAGCTCTAACTGCTCTTATCACGGCAGAGCCGGAGAAAACAGGACGGTTCAAACGGTCCCTCTATGGAACTTCAGGATATTCTGGTCGAAAAAAAAGGTGCCATTGTCAAAAAATGGCTGGCTGCTCTGGTGGACTCTTACCCTTCGGAAACCAGGGGATTTCTCAGGAAAGAGAAGAGTCAATTTGCAAATCCCGTGGGTCAGACCTACAAGGAGGAAGTGGATAAGCTTTTTGACGCGTTCGTCGGCGACCAGGCTGAAAAAATGGCGTCCGCGCTTGATGGAATATTGAGGGTACGGGCAATTCAGGATTTCAGACCATCGGGAGCCGTGGGTTTTCTTTTCCAATTTAGGCAGATCATCAGGGAAGCGTTGCAAGGAACCGGGCTTGGAAACGGCGCATCCGGCACATTACAGGAAGCGGATGAAAAGATCGATCAGATGTTATTGATGGGTTTTGATGTCTACTCCAAACGGCGTGAAAAGATATTTGACCTGCGGGTGAACGAGATTAAAAGACAGGTCGCGAGGTTACTTGAGCGGGCAAATCTTGTATGTGAGATTCCGGATGTGATTCCGGATCTTGGTGATCACAAAACAGATCAAGGTAATTGAGAGCGAGGTAGGCGTTTATGAACTTCATAGTGAGCATCCTCTTTTCCTTCTTTGCCGTTATTGTGCTGGTGTTGATCCCATGGATCGGCGTGGGTGCGCTGAATTTACGTGTGCTCTTCGGGATCATCGTCCCTTATGCCGCCATGGCAACCTTTTTTGTGGGCATCGCAGTCAAGGTGATCGGGTGGGCGCGTTCCCCATCTCCCTTCCGGATTCCAACGACGGCCGGACAGCAATGGTCCCTTCCGTGGATCAAGCACAGCCGCATGGACAATCCGAAAGGAACCGCCGGAGTCATCGTGCGGATGATCTTCGAGGTCCTGACCTTCCGATCATTGTTCAGAAACACCCGGCTGGAATACCGGAATACCGAAGGAGGAGCCAAGGTAGACTACGAGTGGGAAAAATGGCTGTGGCTGGCGGCCCTGTTGTTCCATTATTGCTTTCTGGTTATTTTCCTGCGGCATTTCAGGCTGTTCTTGCAGCAGATACCCGGATTTGTGAGTCTCCTCGACAGCCTGGACGGATTCATGCAGATGGGTGTACTGCCCTTCCCGGGATTGAATGTTCCGGAGGTCTACCTGACAGACATGCTCGTCATGCTGGCCCTGACCTATCTTTTTGTCAGAAGGATCTATATTCCCCAGATCCGGTATGTCTCACTGCCTGCTGACTATTTTCCGCTGTTTTTGCTCCTGGCGCTAGGGTTTACGGGTATTCTCATGCGCTATTTCATACGGGTGGATATCACGGCCGTCAAGGAACTGGCCGTTGGGCTTTTCAAGTTCCAGCCCAAGTCTCCCGAGGGGATTGGGGTGATTTTTTATATCCACCTCTTCATGATCAGTGTGCTCATCGCCTATTTTCCCTTCAGCAAACTGATGCATTTTGCGGGCATCTTCCTGAGCCCTACGAGGAATCTTTCCAACAACAGCCGCATCAAGAGACATATCAACCCTTGGAACTACGCGGTAAAATATCACACCTATGAAGAGTATGAGGACGAATTCAGAGAAAAAATGATTGAAGCAGGTCTCCCGGTAGACAAGCAACCCGAAGGAACAGCTAAAACAGGAGAGAAGGAGTAGATATGGCTGACACCACCCCCAAACCAGAAGAGCTGTCGAGCATAGATCATGCACCTCCATTGATGAAAGGCTGGCTGGATACTCCGGTCGAGATTAAAAAGGGCATCGCGTGCTACGGTTCCTCAGGAAAGAACCTTGCAGCAGTGGATATGCCCAACGCGAGGGACTGGAATCCCCTGGAAGATGATTGGAAACTTCCGGAGAACTGGCAGGGCATTGTCAAGGAAGGGTTCAGGGATCGGCTTGACAAATTCCGGTCTTTGAAGCTTTTCATGGATATCTGTGTCAGGTGCGGTGCGTGTGCCGACAAATGCCATTTCTTTATTGGTTCCGGTGATCCCAAGAATATGCCGGTCATGCGTGCCGAGCTGATCCGCTCGGTATATCGCAAGAATTTCACCACCGGAGGAAAACTCCTTGGGAAATTGGCCGGTGCCAGGGACCTGACAGAGGATGTGCTAAAGGAATGGTGGTATTATTTGTATCAATGCACCGAGTGCCGGCGATGTTCGCTTTTCTGCCCGTATGGCATTGACACCGCTGAGGTGACTATCCTCGGGCGGGAAATGACAAACCTTCTCGGTCTCAATACGGACTGGATCCAGGCTCCGGTTGCCAACTGCAATCGAACGGGCAACCATCTCGGGATTCAACCCCATGCCTACAAGGATATGCTCGATTTTTTCGTGGATGAAATAGAGGAAATCACAGGCATTAAAGTGGAGCCGAGCTTCAATCGAAAAGGTGCTGAAATTCTTTTTATCACCCCGTCAGGAGATGTGTTTGCCGATCCCGGCACATACACCTGTATGGGGTATATGATGCTCTTTCATTACCTCCAGAGTATGGGGCTCGACATCACGTGGAGCACCTATGCGTCCGAGGGGGGAAATTTCGGTTACTTCACTTCCCATGAGATGGCCAAGCGGCTCAATGCCAAGATGTACGCCGAGGCCAAACGGTTGGGAGTCAA
>CAYOIU010000457.1:0-3038 GCA_964404085.1 uncultured Desulfobacteraceae bacterium
TCCCAGCGCGCTATCAATCTCGGCGTTTTCCCGGTAAACCTTTGGCCTTAATAGCCGGCAAACCCATGATCCAGCACGTCTATGAAAGGGCTTCCCGCTGTCCGGAACTTTCACAGGTGTATGTGGCAACGGACCACGAAGCCATTTTCGATAGGGTTGAAGCCTTTGGCGGGAAAGCTGTGATGACCCGTTCGGATCACCATTCAGGCACGGATCGTATCTGTGAAGCTGCCGGAAAAGTAGGCCTGGCCGGGGATGATATCATTGTGAATATTCAAGGAGACCAACCCATTTTCAATCCCGCCATGATATCTACCCTTTTGGCACCTCTCCTGAAAGATTCAAATACGCACATGACAACACTTATGCACAAAATTCACAGAGAAGAAGACATCCGGAATCCCAACCACGTGAAAGTTGTCACGGACAATGGAGGTTATGCCCTCTATTTCTCCCGCTGTCCCATTCCCTTTTTTCGCGATCGCAACGGTTTGGGTAAGACGCATTTCAAACATCTTGGTTTTTACGCCTACCGCAAGGACTTCCTGGTACGATTTACAAGCCTTCCAGTCAGCCCCCTTGAGTCTGCAGAAAGACTGGAACAACTGAGAGCACTTGAATATGGATTCAGAATCAAAGTACAGGAAACCCCGTATACTTCACTGGATGTGGATGTGCCTGAGGACATAGAACGCGTTGAAGAGGCGTTGCAGGAAAGTTATTCTGCCCGTGATGCACATGCCGGGTAGAAAAGTCTGGCATCTCAAGAGATCAACCCCTGTTACAGCCTGCCTGGCACGGGAAGCAAGCCTCTCCCCATTTCTGGCTCATCTGCTCGTGAACCGGGGGATCCTGACGAAAGATGGAGCGGATTCCTTCCTGGATCCCCGCCTCGCCACACTCCCCAACCCCCTTGAAGTGGAAGACATGGCCCTCGCCGCTTCAACAATTGTCAGCACCATTGAAAGGTCTTTTCCCATAACGATCTATGGGGATTACGATGCCGACGGCCTCACCTCCACAGCCCTTTTGCATAATTTTCTAAGGGAACTTGAATGCCAGGTTTCCTGCTACATCCCGGATCGACTCAAAGAGGGTTACGGTCTCAACAGTGAAGCCATAAGAAAAATAGCGGAGAACGGAAAGGGGTTGATCCTGACGGTTGATTGCGGCATTTCCAACACGACGGAAGCAGCGTTGGCCAAGAGCTTGGGGTTGGAAATCGTCATTACCGACCATCATCAGATCCCTCCGGAGTTCAAGACTGTTTGTCCCGTAGTGAATCCACACCAATGGGAATCCCCATCGCCCTATCAGGTCCTGGCAGGTGTCGGCGTTGCTTTTTTCCTCGCAGGTGCCATTCGGGCCTTACTCAGAGAAAAGGGTTGGTTCAAAGGTAGGAAGGAGCCGGATTTGAGAAAGTACCTGGATCTTGTAGCGCTGGGTACGCTTGCAGACCGTGTTCCTCTGGTTGGCTTGAACCGGATACTCGTTTCAAACGGTATTCAGACCATGCGCAGGAACTCGCGACCCGGGATGCGGTCCATGATGCAGGTGAGCGGAATAGATCCCGGCGAAGTAGATTGTCAGGACGTGGCATTCCAATTGGCGCCCATGGTCAATGCCCCTGGAAGACTTGGAGTTGCGGAAGTTTCTTTGAAACTCCTGACGACCCCGGATAGGGGCGAGGCCGGGGAGCTTGCGGAAAAGGCCTACTCGGCCAACCGTCGCAGGAGACATACCGAATGGGCCATTGTGAATGAAATCGAGATGAAAATCAAGAAAGAGCCGGACCTGATCAACGGCCGCAGGATCCTCTGTTTCGGGGGGGAAGGGTGGCACAGGGGGGTCCTGGGAATCGTTGCCTCCAGGCTGGTTGACAAGTATCGCCGCCCTGCTCTGGTTTTTTCCTTTGAGGATGACGTTGCTGTGGGTTCCGGTAGAAGTGTTGACGGGTTTGATCTACATGATGCCTTGGACAAAATGAGGGAGTTTATAGAAAAGTACGGGGGACATTCCCACGCAGCCGGCCTTACGCTCGCGCGAAAAAATTTCCCTATACTGGAAAGAAAGCTGGAGAGCTATGCCGGAACGGCAATGGGAGATCTGGAGCTGGTTCCCAAGATGGAGATCGATGCCTGTCTATCCCTTGAAGGAATTACGCCTTCGGTTTCGGAACAACTGGTCCGTCTGGCACCTTTCGGGGAAGCGAACCCGGAACCCGTTTTCCTGTCACCTGAAGTGGAGGTGATTTCATCAAAGATCGTTGGGAATAGCCACCTCAAAATAGCCGTTCGGCAGGGCACAAGGGTGCTTGACGCCATCGGTTTTGGGCTATCAGACCATCATTCATTGGAAGGGAAGAGTGTCAGGATGGTTTTCTGCCTCCAGGTCAATCGGTGGCAGGGTCAAAAAAAGTTGGAACTCCGAATCGCAGATCTCGAAGAAGTGGGTGACGAATCAAGGAGCATCCTTGAAGATTCCGGCGGCGAGATCGATGTCTTCGGGGCTGAAGACAAAGAGAGATTTTTCACCGCCGGGAAGGGCTGAGCCGTAAACATAATTGATGTTGATGCCTTCTTCACCGAATTTCTGTGCCATTTTCGCCAGGGTGCCCGGTTTGTTTTCGATTTCGAGGGCGATAACGGGCATGATATCGAAGAGGTAATCACCTCTGGACAAAAGGTCAATGGCATTGTCGGTGTCTTCCACCAGCAGCCGGATCAGGGCGTAGTCCGCTGAATCCTTCTGCATGGAACCGTAGCTGGCTGCCGGCGCAATTCTTTTCAGGGATTTCCCCCGTGCCCTGAATATCTGCTGCACATATCCGGAGGCATCCTGGATGGTGAGGGCGTCAATGTTGATGCCTTCATCCGAGAGCAGGGTGGCGAGCTTGCCCAATTCACCGGGGATGTTCTTGAGAAACAACGCGATTTCAGTCCTGACCATTATCTTCTCCAAGGTTGATGGGACGTGGGACGTACAAAACTATTTGACGGCAGCGGCCTTTTCGTATTGCTCGAAATACTTCAGCAGGT
>CAYOIU010000458.1:0-3027 GCA_964404085.1 uncultured Desulfobacteraceae bacterium
TTTTGAAAGCTTGGACTGGTATTAAGCACGCATTCCGACCCCGTTGATCTTTTAACTAATCCTTCCCGTTTGATAAAGAATCCCGGTGAACAGCAATATTTTCCGGGTTTTAAGGATATAAAAAGTCAAAGAAGGTGGTTTTGAAAAATCAAGGCAAAAAAAAAGGGGGATCGTTATGGCCAGAGACAGATTGATCAAGCCTTGTTCAGGGTGCATTTTGATTGCAGTGTTTTTTTTGTTTAACCTTATCTTTTTGTCCGGAATCAGCAGTGGACAAGAAATGAAGAAAAATCTTCCATTAAGGAAGATCACCGTCGCCCCTGAATACCCGCGTGTTGGAGTGGTTGAAGGTGAAGACGCGAACCTCAATGTGGTTGTTCGAAATGGCGGAAGACAAGGTGAAACGATCGATCTTTTCATCACATCGGTCCCAAAAGGCTGGAAGGCGTGGTTCAAGACTTACAGCTTCAAGATCGGGGGGGTCTACGTGGAAAGCGACAGCACCAAGAATGTGTCCCTTGAGGCGGAGCCGGAAAAAGGCGTCGGACCCGGTCGGTACCGGTTTCCGATAACGGCCAAAACCAGTGACGGCCGTCTCGTTTCCTCCAGCGAACTGATTATTACCGTCGAGAGCAAAAAGGAGATGAAAAAAGCCGGAGGCATCAATATTACCACCTCTTATCCGGTCCTCAAAGGGCCTACGGACGGCAAATTTGAATTCTCCCTTGATGTGGAAAACAAGACCGACAAAGATGCAATCTTCAATCTGGCCTATGAGGCGCCCAAAAACTGGGGAATAAATTTTAAGCCCTCCTATGAGGACAAATATTTCTCCAGTTTGAGGATCAAGAAAAATCAGAGCAAATCCTTGGCCGTGGAGGTCAAACCCTACGTATTGGCGGAACCGGGTCGATATCCCATCAAGGTGAAGATAAGCTCGGATAAGGCCCAAAGTGAAGTCGTATTGAAGGTCGACTTAACCGGAACCTACAAGTTGGATGTGGGCACCGCGGATGGACTGCTTTCCTTAAACGCCTATCAGGGCAAAAGCGCGAATCGCTCATTTTATGTGAAAAACAGCGGTTCAGCGACCAATAACGGCATCAAATTCATCTCCTTCAAACCTGAAAATTGGAAGGTAACGTTTACTCCCGAGAAGATAGATTCTCTTGCGCCAGGGGATCTCAAACAAATCGAGATGACCATCACACCGGCGGATCAGGCCCTGGTTGGGGACTACTCGGTGGCTGTTAATGTGAATGGAGAAAAGGTGCGCAAGAACCTGGAGTTCAGGGTAACGGTTAAGGCCTCCACCGCCTGGGGGTGGTTCGGAATCATCCTCATTTTAATGGTTTTGGCCGGTCTTGTGTTTCTCTTTGTTCGCATGGGGAGGCGTTAACCATGGAAAATGACAAAGTGATTGAGACTTTCGATCTGAGTAAAATTTATCCCAATCAGACGGCGGTAAACAAACTTTCCTTCAGTGTGAAAGAAGGGGAGGTATTCGGATTTCTGGGCCCCAATGGGGCCGGTAAGAGCACGACTTTGCTAATGCTTTTGGGCCTGTGTCAGCCATCCGGTGGATCTGCCCGGGTCTGCGGTCTTGATCCGGTGCGGAAGGCCCGGGAAGTAAAAAGACGGGTAGGATATTTACCGGAAAATGTCGGTTTCTATCAGGACATGGACGCGGTTCAAAGCCTTGATTACGTTGCCGACCTCAATGGGATGGAAAGAAATGAAGCCAAAAAGAAAACAGACGAGGTGTTAAACCTCGTGGGCCTTTCCGGGGAAAGATTTAAGAAAGTGGGCGTCTATTCCAGGGGGATGAAACAACGCCTGGGAATTGCCGAAGTTCTTATAAAGGACCCCAAGGTGATGTTTCTTGATGAACCCACCCTGGGACTGGACCCCGAGGGGGCTTCGAAACTCACTGATCTTATCAAATCCCTGAACAAGGAGCGAAAGATCAGTGTCCTTCTCTCATCGCATCATCTCGAACAAGTGCAAAAAATATCCCATAGTGTCGGCATCATGATCAAGGGCCAGATGGTTGCAACAGGTTCCATTGATACCCTGGCAAAGGAAAAATTCGGCGTGGACGACAAAGAATATAGCCTCGAAGAAATCTATATGAAATACTTTCAGGAGGTCTGATCATGCAAGGTCTCTCAGCGGTTTACAGAAAGGAGTTGTCGGATCATTACAGCAGCTACCGCTTCGTGATCCTCTTCGCCCTTATTGCCATGGTCAGTTTTATCACAAGCTATATGGCAGGGATACATCTCAAAGAGAGCCTGCAGGGCGTGGCCAAGCCGACATTTGTCTTTCTTATACTTTTCAATACCACCGGGGCCCTGTTTTCGATGGTGCAGTTCGTCGCTTTTTTTGGGCCGCTCATTGGTATTGTTCTTGGTTTTGATGCAATAAACCGTGAAAGGGGGGACGGGACATTGATTAAAGTCGTCTCCCAGCCCATCTATCGGGATTCTGTCATTAACGGGAAATTTCTGGCCGGAGTGACCACTATCGGCATCATGCTGGTATCCATCGTGCTGGTGATATCCGGCATCGGCCTGATTCTGTTGGGGGTCGTTCCCGGTGTGGAAGAGGTATGGCGCCTGTTTATTTATGTTCTTATCAGTATCTTTTATATATCCTTCTGGCTGGGGTTAGCCATCCTTTTTTCAATCTTCTTCAAGAGTATCGCTACTTCGGCCCTGGCCGCGGTGGCCTTATGGATATTTCTGTCTTTTTTCGTATCGCTGGGTGCCAGTGTGTTGGCCGATGTGATTGCACCGGTGGATGCGCAGGAGGCCGTCAGCGCGGAAGCCGCGATAAAGAACATCCGGGTAGAGCAGTTTATTTCACTTTTTTCACCCATGTCGCTTTATACAAACGCCTCGGCCACCATTATCGATCCAATGCGCAAAACAACAGACGCGCTTGTACTCATGGGGCCCATGGAAAAGATATCCGCGGGACGTTTTGAGAATCCACTGCCTCTGGGGCAAAGCATTGTTGTGGTGT
>CAYOIU010000459.1:0-3005 GCA_964404085.1 uncultured Desulfobacteraceae bacterium
GTCCATGACGGGACTCGGAATTTCAGCCTTGTAAAGCTGCATCCCCCCTACGCCCAGAAACGGGAGTATGGCGATGGAAAAGACGATGATCCCCATGCCGCCAAACCATTGAATCAGGCTCCTCCACAGGAGAATTCCCTTCGGAACCTCTTCAATATTGGTGAGGATGGACGCCCCCGTGGTGGTGAACCCGGAAACAGATTCAAAATAGGCATCTGTAAAATGGGGAATGGAACCGGAAAAAAGAAAAGGAAGGGCTCCTGTCAGTCCCGCGATGACCCACCCGATGGTAACGATGGCCACGCCGTCGCGGTGACTGATGGCTGATTCATCCTTTATGCGTCCCATGCGGAAAAGAAGCAGACCAATGCCCAGTGAGATGGCCATGGCGTAGATCAGGGTCAGCGTGGTACCGTCCCGATAGGCAATGGAGGCGAGCACCGGGACCCCCATGGAGAGCCCGAGAAAAAAAATCAGTATTCCTATGAAACGAAGAATGGATTCAGGATGTATCATACGTATTCCAGTTTCACCGTAAGGAGCTTTTCCAGGCTGGCAATCACCTTATCGAGAGCGAAGATGATGAGGCGATCCTTTTCCTGAACCACACTGTCCCCGGTGGGAATAATGATTTTGTCCTGGCGGATGATGGCACCCAAAAGTGCCCCTTTGGGGAATTTTACCTGTGAAAGAGGTGTACCTACAATATCAGAGGTCCTTAATGCCTCGGCTTCGATGGCCTGGGCTTGCTTCCCCTCCAGCGGGGCGACAGATAAGACTTTGCCGCGACGGATATACTGAAGTATGGCCCGAACAGCAGAGAGCCTTCCGCTGACGACTGAATCGATTCCGATGGCTGACACGAGGGGTAAGTAGCTCAACTTGTTGATCCGGGTAATCGCCCGCTTCGCTCCGAGTGTTTTCGCAAGCAACGACATGAGGATATTGCTTTCCTCATCTCCCGTGACGGCAACGATGAAATCCGCTTCATTGACGTTTTCTTCCAGGAGCAAATCCCTGTCCGTTCCGTCTCCGTTGATGACCGTAACCCTCTCCAGACTCTCGGCCAGGGTTGTGCATTGGCTGCTGTCTTTTTCAATGATTCTAACATTGATCTTCGAGCCGTCCATTGCGGCCGCAAGGGCGGTGCCGGTCGCTCCTGCGCCGACAATGCATACTCTTTTCAGTGCCCGTTCGCATGAATAGAACTTGTGGAATAGACTGTCCAGTTGGTCCGGCGTTGTCACCACATACAAGAGGTCGTGGGCCTTGATATGATCGTTGCCATGGGGAATCAAGACCTGATTTCCTCGAACAATGGCTCCGACCAGGAGGCCTCCGTTCCCTTTGCTGATGGATTTAAACTGCTGGCCGACGAAAGGAGAATCATTTTGGATAGTCACCCCGATCAATTTGACGCGCCCGTCCTCGAAATTTATCACTTCGGACGCTCCTGGGAAATTCATGAGATTGAGAATGGTTTCAACCATAGCCGATTCAGGGTTAATGACCTGATCCAGGCCGAGCATTTCATTCCCCAGGAGTTTCTCTTCCCGGAGGTATTCCTGACTGCGCAGTCTGGCAACCTTTAGGATGACGGGATTCAAATTTCGGGCGATCATGCAGGCGATCAGGTTGACCTCGTCGCTGTCCGTAGCCGCGATCAATATTCTGGCGTCATTGACCCCGGACTGTTTTAACATTTCTGGACTGGTCCCGGATCCCAGAAGGGCCTGGACATCCAGGTTTTCGTTGATGTGAGCTATTTTGGCGGGATCCTTGTCTATAATGACAACATCCTGGTTTTCGTCGGAAAGCCGTTTAGCGATGTGAAAGCCCACATCGCCGGCACCTACAATAGTAATTTTCACTGATCACTCTCCGGTTGGCTAACACGTTATGACAGAGCAAAAGGAAACCATTGGTGTCAATAATAAATTCTGGACACTAAGGAGTAAAAACTATTAGATTATAGGCGAAATGTCAATTTCAATGGTTTTTTCATTGATACAATCGTATCCAATTAAGATGCAAACGCAAACCACATTCAAACCGCTGGAGATTGGGGACAGGGAGGTATTCGCGGGATATCTCCGGGACGACCCGCCGCAGATCTCCGAGTTGACGTTTACGAACCTCTTTATCTGGCGGCATCGATACCATCCCCGATGGAGGGAAGAGGCCGGGTGCCTGCATATTGTCCTTGAACCCGAAGGTGATGTTCCTTTTGGCCTCCCTCCTGTCGGAGCAGGGGACAAGGTGGGCGCCCTCCGATTCCTTGCAGAACACCTCAGGCTCCTTGATTCGGAGGCGCGCATCTGTCGGGTTCCCGAGGATTTTGTGAAGCGGTTTGTTGATCCGGGGGAGTTCGAGGCTTTGGAGGACAGGGACAACAGTGACTACGTATATCTTGCCGAAGATCTGATCAACCTGCCCGGGAAAAAATACCACAGGAAAAAGAACCACCTGAACCGGTTTCTCAAAAGGTATACGTACGAGTACCGCAAGCTTGACGAAGAATTGGTGGAATGCTTCCTGGACATGCAGGAACAGTGGTGCCGAATCCGGGAATGTAAGGAAGACCCAGGGCTCCTGATGGAGGACTACGCCGTATTTCAGGCTCTTACCCATTTTGAAGAGCTGGACTACCGGGGCGGGGCCATCTTGATAGAGGGGCGTGTGGAGGCCTTCTCTGTGGGCGAACGCCTGAATGAAAACACCGCGGTCATCCATATCGAGAAGGCCAATCCCGAGTTCACCGGGATCTACGCGGCCATCAATCAGCTTTTTTGTAAAGAGGCCTGGTCAGATAGGGAATACATCAACAGGGAGCAGGATCTCGGTATTGAGGGGTTGAGAAAGGCAAAAAAATCTTACGGCCCCCATCACATGGTGGACAAGTATGCACTTGTTTCCATCCCATGAGGGTTTCCCAAAAATTATCTGCGTTCCCAGGACTTGTTGAAGGAGACTTCCGGCCACTGTTCCATACAGCTTTCGAGGCG